>NZ_CP067041.1:6602500-6902500 GCF_016599855.1 Bradyrhizobium diazoefficiens
GAAGTGATGTATCGCGGACGATTTAGGTGCACGATCAGTCGATGATCAAACCATCTGGTGGAGCCAGACGGGATCGAACCGACGACCTCATGCTTGCAAAGCACGCGCTCTCCCAGCTGAGCTATGGCCCCGTAACCAGAAGACGAATGCTCATTTGACTAGCCCGCCTTCGCCAAGGCTACGGCCCGGCAGCCTTCATTTCGAAGGGCATGCCTAGCCGAAGCAGCGAAGCGCGAAGGCTGGTGGGCCTGGGAAGACTTGAACTTCCGACCTCACGCTTATCAAGCGCGCGCTCTAACCAACTGAGCTACAAGCCCCTAACGCATATCCCGTTAAGGACCATGGGATCCTGCGCATGCAGGCCCAGCGCGTGTTCGTCCGCGAAGAAAGAGAAACGTAGACGGCGAAATCCCGCCAATGCAGCTCAACAATCCTGACGACTGTTGGCCACTGATGTTTCTAAAACGGTTCGATAGAAGCAAGCTTCTGAAGAACCATCCTTAGAAAGGAGGTGATCCAGCCGCAGGTTCCCCTACGGCTACCTTGTTACGACTTCACCCCAGTCGCTGACCCTACCGTGGCCGGCTGCCTCCATTGCTGGTTAGCGCACCGTCTTCAGGTAAAACCAACTCCCATGGTGTGACGGGCGGTGTGTACAAGGCCCGGGAACGTATTCACCGTGGCGTGCTGATCCACGATTACTAGCGATTCCAACTTCATGGGCTCGAGTTGCAGAGCCCAATCCGAACTGAGACGGCTTTTTGAGATTTGCGAAGGGTCGCCCCTTAGCATCCCATTGTCACCGCCATTGTAGCACGTGTGTAGCCCAGCCCGTAAGGGCCATGAGGACTTGACGTCATCCCCACCTTCCTCGCGGCTTATCACCGGCAGTCTCCTTAGAGTGCTCAACTAAATGGTAGCAACTAAGGACGGGGGTTGCGCTCGTTGCGGGACTTAACCCAACATCTCACGACACGAGCTGACGACAGCCATGCAGCACCTGTGTTCCAGGCTCCGAAGAGAAGGTCACATCTCTGCGACCGGTCCTGGACATGTCAAGGGCTGGTAAGGTTCTGCGCGTTGCGTCGAATTAAACCACATGCTCCACCGCTTGTGCGGGCCCCCGTCAATTCCTTTGAGTTTTAATCTTGCGACCGTACTCCCCAGGCGGAATGCTTAAAGCGTTAGCTGCGCCACTAGTGAGTAAACCCACTAACGGCTGGCATTCATCGTTTACGGCGTGGACTACCAGGGTATCTAATCCTGTTTGCTCCCCACGCTTTCGTGCCTCAGCGTCAGTACCGGGCCAGTGAGCCGCCTTCGCCACTGGTGTTCTTGCGAATATCTACGAATTTCACCTCTACACTCGCAGTTCCACTCACCTCTCCCGGACTCAAGATCTTCAGTATCAAAGGCAGTTCTGGAGTTGAGCTCCAGGATTTCACCCCTGACTTAAAAACCCGCCTACGCACCCTTTACGCCCAGTGATTCCGAGCAACGCTAGCCCCCTTCGTATTACCGCGGCTGCTGGCACGAAGTTAGCCGGGGCTTATTCTTGCGGTACCGTCATTATCTTCCCGCACAAAAGAGCTTTACAACCCTAGGGCCTTCATCACTCACGCGGCATGGCTGGATCAGGGTTGCCCCCATTGTCCAATATTCCCCACTGCTGCCTCCCGTAGGAGTTTGGGCCGTGTCTCAGTCCCAATGTGGCTGATCATCCTCTCAGACCAGCTACTGATCGTCGCCTTGGTAGGCCATTACCCTACCAACTAGCTAATCAGACGCGGGCCGATCTTTCGGCGATAAATCTTTCCCCGTAAGGGCTTATCCGGTATTAGCACAAGTTTCCCTGTGTTGTTCCGAACCAAAAGGTACGTTCCCACGCGTTACTCACCCGTCTGCCGCTGACGTATTGCTACGCCCGCTCGACTTGCATGTGTTAAGCCTGCCGCCAGCGTTCGCTCTGAGCCAGGATCAAACTCTCAAGTTGGACTTGAACTTTGAACCGGCTGATCACAACGTTTGACGAGGTCCCACCATTTTTTCATCGACCGAAATCGATGTGCTGCCTGCGATTCACATCGCTGGCAACGATGGTGTTTCCTTTGAAACGTGTACCGCCGAAGTCTTTCGTCCGGTCTCGATCAGAAAAGCCGAAGCTTTCCGGAAGCGAGACCCGCAAGGACTCCGCCGTCCACGTTTCTCTTTCTTCATCTTCACTTGTCAAACAGCCCGAGACCAGGAGGTCCCAACCTTCCAGAGTGGAAGGGTTCCGACACCCTTACCGACGTCGAATGACTCCAACCGATTGTCTCGGCTGTTGTGTCACTCAACAAGGTGAGGAGCATCAGTGGCGCGTTCGCTCGCCTTGGTCAGTGACCCGGCGGCGCCGCGCTCAGTGGTCGGGTTATAGGCCCCCCTGCCCGGGATTGTCAACGCCCATCGTCAACAAAACGTCGCACAGTGGATTGTCGAAAAAATTCCAGCGATTCCAGTCCATTAGAAGAGCCGGGAGCGAGCGAAGCGCAGCTGCGCGGTAAAAAATCTGAAAAAAAGTTTGGGCCGCGGCGGGCTCGGGAGGGGCTCCTGGGGGCTCCCTGGTGGCGGCTTGCGGCTCCCCTCCCGCCAAGCCCCGGCGCCCGGCCGTTCAGGAAACTTTTCCATTGTGGGCGCCGTACTAGAGCCACAATCCCGCGGCGTTCTGATAAGAGACAAGCTTGAATCGCGGGGACGCCAGTGGGGGCTGCCGGCGATCTTCATGGGGTTCTGAGAAGGCGATCTGATGATGACGCGGCCTTCTTCGGACATTCGAAAGACATCGAGAGACCTTCACCTGCCCAGCTGTTCGTAATTTCGGCCGGGCCCTCATCCGGGGCCTACTGAGCGCGAATACCTGTGCGGCACGGCTTTTCCCGTGATCCCCCTGCAAGAGGGCGACCAGGGAGAGGTTCGAGGCGAGGAATTTTCGGGTCGTTGATTGGGGGACTTTGATTGGGGGACTTGGGTTGAACCAGAGGACGTCACGCGGCGCTTACGGGCGTGAGACCGGGATCATCGATCTCGGCCACGAGCCGCCGCTGTCCGTCGATGGTTCCGAGGCTGCCGTCATCGATCGCCGTCGTGTCTCGGTGCAATGGTTCAGCGGCACAATTCTGACCGGACTCTGCGGCGCGGCCCTGATCGGCGGCGCCGTTTTCGCATCTCTCGACGGCGAAATGACCTTCGCCAAGGTGCCGGAGCGGGTCGAAGGCGCGCTGCGTGGTGCCTTCGGCACCGATCGGGCCATCACACTGCACAAGAGCGACCGCCTGCCGCCACCGAACGACTCCACCGCCTCGCGCAACATCGTGCGCGTCTCGACGGTCGCCCGCGTCGGCAACCGCGACGTGATGCGGGTGCGTCCCTTCATCCGGATCGCCGGCAATCTGTCGATGACGACGAGCGAGCTGTCGGCAAAGATCCCGCCCTTCAACGCCCAGCGTCTGCTCACCGACGTCGGCTCCGATCCGAAGACCGCGTCCGACGATCCGAACAACCCTGAAGCCGTCGAGCCAGACGCCGAGGTCTCCTTCGTCACCAAGGACCTCTCGCCGGTGCTGCCGAAGGCCAAGATTTCCGCACTGGTGCCGCTCGACGACATCCTGATGCGGGTGCGCGATGCCGCCAACTGGCGCGGCAATGGCGGGGTGCGCTACGCATCCCTCACCAATGCCGCCGCCGACGTGTCCGGCGCGACCGGCCCGTCGGACATGAAGATGGCCTACGCCACCGAAGTGTCGTCGTCCGATCCGTATGCCGGCTTCGAGACCCGAGTGGTGCCGGAAAACGTCACGCTGCTGCCCAAGACCAAGGAGCAGATCACGGGCGGCAATCCCACCGGCGAACGCGTGCACCTCGTCAAAAAGGGCGACAGCGTCGGCTCCGTGCTGCGCGATCTCGGCGCGACGGCGGAGGAGATCAAGGCGATCACCGCGACGCTCGGCCCCCGCGGCCGCGACGGCGGCATCAAGGAAGGCGAAAAACTCCGCATCCTGATGGCGCCCGCAAGCCCCGGCGCACGGCTCCAGCCCTACCGCGTCGTCGTCGCCAACGACACCGTGGTCGAGGCGATCGCGGCGCTATCCGATCTCGGCAAATACGTCGCAGTCGACGTCTCCAGCATGAACACCGCCACCGAGGCGACGGCCAACGCCAACAGCGACGACGATGAAGACGATGACGGCAGCGGCGTGCGGCTCTACCAGAGCATCTACGAGACCGCGATGCGCAACAAAGTGCCGATGCCGGTCATCGATGACATGATCAAGATCTACTCCTACGACGTCGATTTCCAGCGCAAGGTGCAGCCGGGCGACTCGTTCGACGTGTTCTACGCCGGCGAAGAAGAGGGCACGACGTCGAGCGAAAAGAACGACGTGCTGTTCGCCTCGCTTACGGTCGGCGGCGAGACCAAGAAATATTATCGCTATCAGAGTCCCGATGACGGCGTCGTCGACTACTATGACGAGACCGGCAAGAGCGCCAAGAAGTTCCTGGTCCGCAAGCCCGTCAACAGCGCGATCATGCGCTCCGGCTTCGGCGGCCGCCGCCATCCGATCCTCGGCTATGTGAAGATGCACACCGGCGTCGACTGGGCCACCGCCTACGGCACGCCGATTTTCGCCGCCGGCAACGGCGTGATCGAGAAAGCGCAACTCGAGGGCGGCTACGGCAAATATGTCCGCATCAAGCACAACAACGGCTACGAGACCGCCTACGGCCATATGTCGGCGTTCGCCAAGGGCATGGAGCCCGGCAAGAAGGTGCGGCAGGGTCAGGTGATCGGCTTCGTCGGCTCGACCGGCCAGTCGACAGGGCCGCATGTGCACTACGAAATCCTCGTCAACGGCCGCTTCGTCGATCCGATGCGCGTGAAACTGCCGCGCGGCCGTTCGCTGGAAGGCCCGATGCTCGCCGGCTTCGAGAAGGAGCGCGACCGGCTCGACGGCATGATGAGCGGCCGCAACGGCGCCATCGCCCGCATGTCCGACGCCACCGGCGGCCCGCTCCAGATCACAAACCGGTAGCTAAGTCTCTTCTACATCGTCCGTTTTTGTTCGGATTTCGCTGGAACCGCAAGGAACCACGCGAGACCCGCTCCCGTTGTTTTGCCAAGCGAGGCAGGGGAATGATGGAGGATGTCATGGAGAACTGGACGAACGCAAAACTTTGCGACGTCGCGAACCTGATCCTCGGCGCGTTCCTGTTCTTCTCGCCGTGGATCTTCGGCTTCGCTACCGGAGCCGCCTCTCAGAACGCCTATATCGCGGGCATCGTGATCGCCGTGCTGGCGATTGCAGCGCTCGCGGCGTTCGCCGTGTGGGAGGAGTGGCTGAACCTGATCGTCGGCCTGTGGACGCTGATCGCCCCTTGGGTGCTCGGCTTCGAGGGCAACAGAACGGCGATGACGGTCCACGTCGTGGTCGGCATTCTGGTCGCGGTACTTGCGGCGATCGAGCTCTGGATCATGTCCCAGAACCCGCCTCGGCTGACCACAAGCCGCTAACAGGCCGAGCCAAGGTCCCGCCCGCACCGCGCGGGCGGGGTCGTTACATCTCGCGGCCTTCAGCGCAGCGGTTCGGAACCGTTGGGCGGTGATCTCAATTGATGGCTCTGGTCTTGGACCGGCAAGGTTGGACCGGCAAGATTGGACCGGCAAGATTGGACCGAACAATCAAGAGGAGGTTACGCCGATGAAGCACCTCTCACACGACGACGTGGCCCGGGCCATTCCGGGAGCCGACGACGTGACCATTGCCGCGATCATCGGAACCGGGGCGACCGCCGAGGAACTCGCCGAGGCCCGGGCTTGGCTCGCCAATGACGAGCCGATGATCAACGATCTCCGGCCGCTGGCGCACGGCCGCGTTCGCGACCTCGTTGACATCCTCTCGGAGCTCGAAGAAGACGCCGAGGACAATGGCGGCATCGAACCCGGCCCTGCCGGCGCCACCGGCCAAATCTGAAAAACAACCCCATGCAAAGTACCGGTATTTAGGTAATACAGAAGCCAATCGCGCCCCGGAATCGCAATCGCCCCGAAGCGGCCAAGCCTCTCCGGGGCGATCTTCATCGAAAAAGGGTCGTCGGATCAGTTCAACTTGCGACGCGACACCGGCGCCTCGAACTGGGCGATCTCGGCGGTCTGCGCGGCCTTGCCGTTGAAGGTCAGCACGTTGCCTTCGGACGAGATCGCGACCGTGTCGCCATCCCTGACCTCGCCGGCCAGAATCATCTCTG
Organism: Bradyrhizobium diazoefficiens; assembly: GCF_016599855.1. NCBI lineage: Bacteria > Pseudomonadati > Pseudomonadota > Alphaproteobacteria > Hyphomicrobiales > Nitrobacteraceae > Bradyrhizobium > Bradyrhizobium diazoefficiens. The sequence continues at coordinate 6,608,783 of NZ_CP067041.1, forward strand.
CGAGCGGATCCTGGAGATAGCGCTGGATCACCCGCTTCAACGGCCGGGCACCGTAGGCGGGATCCCAGCCCTTGGCGGCAAGCCAGTCGCGGCCGGCAGCATCGAGCGTCAGCACGATCTTGCGATCGGTCAGAAGCTTCTGAAGCCGCGCGAACTGGATCTCGACGATCCGGCCCATCTCGCTCTTCTGCAAGCGATGGAATAGGATGATCTCGTCGACGCGGTTGAGGAACTCGGGACGGAAATGCGCCCGCACCATGCCCATCACCTGCTCGCGCACGGCTGAGGTGTCTTCGCCCTCGGGTTGATTCACCAGGAATTCCGAACCGAGGTTCGAGGTCATGATGATCAGCGTGTTGCGAAAATCGACGGTACGGCCCTGGCCGTCGGTCAGACGGCCGTCGTCGAGCACCTGCAACAGGACGTTGAAGACGTCGGGATGCGCCTTCTCGATCTCGTCGAACAGCACCACCTGGTAAGGCCGGCGCCGCACCGCTTCGGTGAGCGCGCCGCCCTCGTCATAACCGACATAGCCCGGAGGCGCGCCGATCAGCCGCGAGACCGAATGCTTCTCCATGTACTCGGACATGTCCAGACGGACCATCGCGGTCTCGTCGTTGAAGAGATACTCGGCGAGCGCCTTGGTCAGCTCGGTCTTGCCGACGCCCGTCGGGCCCAAGAACATGAACGAGCCGGTCGGCCGGTTCGGATCCTGCAGGCCCGCGCGCGAGCGGCGCACGGCAGTTGCGACCGCACGCACGGCCTCAGCCTGGCCGACCACGCGCTTGCCGAGCTGCTCCTCCATCTTCAGCAGCTTCTCCTTCTCGCCTTCCAGCATCTTGTCGACGGGCACGCCGGTCCAGCGCGAGACCACCTGCGCGACGTGGTTGGCGGTAACAGCCTCCTCCATCATCTCGCCGGAATTCTCCTTGGCTTCGATGTCCGCAAGCTGCTTCTCCAGTGCCGGGATCCGGCCATAGGCGAGTTCGCCGGCCTTCTGGAATTCGCCGCGCCGCTGGGCGTTGGCCAACTCGACGCGCAAGCCGTCGAGCTCCGCCTTCAGCTTCTGGGCGTTGGAGAGCTTGTTCTTCTCCGCACTCCAGCGCGACGTCAGCAAGGTAGACTTCTCCTCGAGCTCGGCAAGGTCCTTCTCCAGCGCCTGAAGCCGGGTCTTCGAGCCGAGATCGGTTTCCTTCTTCAGCGCTTCCTGCTCGATCTTGAGCCGGATGATCTCGCGATCCAACGAATCCAGCTCTTCCGGCTTGGAATCGACCTGCATCTTCAGCCGCGCGGCGGCCTCGTCCATGAGGTCGATCGCCTTGTCCGGCAGGAAGCGGTCGGTGATGTAGCGATTGGACAGCGTCGTGGCCGCCACCAGCGCGGAATCGGTGATCCGCACGCCATGGTGCTGCTCGTACTTGTCCTTGAGGCCGCGCAGGATCGAAATGGTATCCTCGACCGAGGGCTCGCTGACGAAGATCGGCTGGAAGCGCCGCGCCAGCGCAGCGTCCTTCTCGACGTGCTTCTGATACTCGTCGAGCGTGGTCGCGCCGATGCAATGCAGCTCGCCGCGCGCGAGCGCCGGCTTAAGCAGGTTGGACGCATCCATCGCGCCGTCGCCCTTGCCGGCGCCGATCAGCGTGTGCATCTCGTCGATGAACAGGATGAAATTGCCGTCGCTCGCGGTGACCTCCTGGAGCACGGCCTTCAGCCGCTCCTCGAACTCGCCGCGATATTTTGCCCCCGCAATCAGCGCGCCGAGGTCGAGCGACAGCAGCCTCTTGTCCTTGAGGCTCTCGGGCACATCGCCGTTGACGATGCGCAGCGCGAGCCCTTCCGCGATGGCGGTCTTGCCGACGCCGGGCTCGCCGATCAGGACGGGATTGTTCTTGGTCCGGCGCGACAGCACCTGGATGGTGCGGCGGATTTCCTCGTCGCGGCCGATGACCGGATCCAGCTTGCCGTCGCGCGCCGCCTGGGTCAGGTCGCGGGCATACTTTTTGAGCGCGTCGTAGGCGTTCTCGGCGGTCGCGCTGTCCGCGGTCCGACCCTTGCGGAGCGCCTCGATCGCGGCATTGAGATTTTGCGGGGTGACGCCGCCCTTGCTAAGGATCGCGCCGGCCTCACTGGTCTTCTCCAGCGCAAGGCCAAGCAGCAGCCGTTCGACGGTGACGAAGCTGTCGCCGGCCTTCTCGCCGGCCTTTTCGGCCGCATCGAAGGTGCGGGCGAGCTCAGGCGCCAGATAGATCTGCCCGGCACCGCCGCCAGAGACCTTCGGCACCTTGCTCAGCGCGTCCTCGGTCGCCTTCAGGATTGCGCGGGAATTGCCGCCGGCGCGGTCGATCAGACCGGCCGCCAGCCCCTCATTGTCGTCCAGCAGCACTTTCAGGACGTGCAGGGTCGAAAACTGCTGATGCCCCTCGCGCATTGCAAGCGACTGCGCGGACTGGATGAAGCCCCTGGAGCGCTCGGTATATTTCTCGATGTTCATGTCTTTTCTGTCCCTCGGCCTGCCCCTGGGGCCCTCTCAGGCACCCCAAACGGCATCTTCATTGGGTTTCCGCTTGATACGTTGACGTTCCTCAACGCAACAGCGGTCGTGATCAGCCGGCGCTGGTGCCGGCCTGACCGAAATGTGGGAAGCGAGCCCTCGGATCGGAAGAGGGCGGTTCACAATTTCGTGCGCAGATCTGCCTGCTTGGCGGGTGCAGGCCGAATCCCTTAAGTAGCGGCATGACAGCCAGCCAGACCGCCGAAATCACCGGCCTTTACCGCTACCCGATCAAGGGCCTGACGCCTGAGAGCCTGCCCCGAGTCCCCTTGCGGGCCGGCCAGACCCTGCCTGCCGATCGCCGCTATGCCATCGAGAACGGTCCCAGCGGGTTTGACCCCCAGGCTCCCGAGTGGAAGCCGAAGATCCAGTTCCTGATGCTGGCGCGCAATGAGCGACTGGCGTCCCTCGACAGCCGCTTCGAGGACGCTACGAACCATCTCACTATCCGCAAGGACGGCCAGATCGTCGCGAGCGGCGATCTCGAGACTGCAGCTGGGCGCGCAGCGATCGAGGCCTTTTTCAGCGAGAATTTTCAACCGGAGCTGAAGGGGCCGCCGAAAGTCCTGTGTGGTCGCGGCCACAGCTTTTCCGACCTCGCCCGCAAGGTGGTGTCCATCATCAATCTCGATAGCGTCCGCGCCATCGAGACCATGCTCGGTGGCGTTGCCGTCAATCCCCTGCGCTTCCGCGCCAACCTCTATGTGAAGGGTTGGCCGGCCTGGTCCGAGCTCGACCTGGTCGACCAGACGCTCGCGATCGGACAGTCGCGCCTGAAAGTGGTCAAGCGCATCAAGCGCTGCCCGGCCACCAATGTCGATCCGATGACCGCCGTGCGCGATCTCGACGTTCCGCCGACGCTCTCGCGCCATCTCGGCCACATGGATTGCGGCATCTATGCCGAGGTGATCGAAGGTGGCGAGATCGGCGTGGGGGATGCAGTTGCGGTGGAAGCGCCGAGGCTGGTGTGAGCCGGCGTCGGCTCCACGCACTCCGTCATTGCGAGCGTAGCGAAACAATCCAGGAAACTATCCGCTGAGACAGTCTGGATTGCTTCGTCGCTTCGCTCCTCGCAATGACGGAAGTTAATTCGGCATCACATATGCATAGATCCGACCGCGCGAGATCGGCGCCTCGCGGACGCGGTTGCCGTTGTTGCCGGAGATCATGATGGGATTGCCCTGCGCGTCGACACCAGTGATGATGCCGACATGACCGCCCCGGCGACCGCGCGACATCACCGCGATGGCACCGACCTGGGGGCCCGAGACGCGCGTGCCGTAATGCGCAAATGAGCTCGCCATGTCGGATCCGGTGCCCTGATGGCCAGTGTGCTGGAGCACCATGTTCATGAAGCGCGCGCACCACAGGCTGGCCCGCCCCGTGGGATTGCCGCCGAGATAGCGGCGGGCCTCTGACACGAGACCCGATTCGCCACCAAAGCCGCCGCCCGTGCCTGCCGCGCCCGCACTGGCATTCGGATCATAGCTGGCCTGCGTGTTGGCGAATCCCCTCGCCTGCAACTGCGCCGCGCTGCGCTCGAAGCGCGAGCTGCGGGCGTGGCGGCGATAGTGATGATACCTGCTGGCGTGATGCACGTAAGCGTGCCGCTCTGCGCTGTGACGATGATGCGGCCGCGCTGAGGCCGGAGAAGCCAACGCGGCAACCGCCGCGAAGAAGATCGCCAGCGCGACAACACAACGCGACAGGCGAGACGCAAACAACTCGAACATTCTTCATCCTTCGTTGACACCCCCACTTCCCAAGCCGGCCTGTGGTGGCCGACATCGACAAGGCCGTTAAGCCGCCGGATGTGGCGAGAAAAAGACGCCAGACCGCCGAATAGCTGCGATGATTTTGCATCAGTACTCGCCCGATGCTGCCGCATTGCGGCCAACAGCATTAACTGCGATCCTGAAGTCACGGCTTGAAGAGAGGGAAACAGTTAATGCCCCACGCCACGACCTGGGACGACGTCCGCATCTATTTCGAAGAAGCGGGTCACGGAACGCCAATCATTTTTCTGCACGAGTTCGCGGCCGACTACACCAATTGGGAGCCGCAGATGCGCTATTTCTCGCGCAGCCATCGCTGCATCACCTATTCCGCGCGCGGCTACACGCCATCTGATGTGCCTGATGGCGACGTCTATACCTACAAACACTTCTACACCGACGCGCTCGCGGTGCTCGATCATCTCAAGATCGAGCGCGCGCATTTCGTCGGTCTCTCGATGGGCGCCTACTCAGCGCTTCAGATCGGATTGGACGCGCCGCAGCGCGCGCTCTCGATGACGCTCGCCGGCGTCGGCTCAGGCTCGGAGATCGAGAACCTCGAGAGCTGGCGTAAGCAGTGCCGCGCCAATGCCGAGCAGTTTGAGACATCAGGCTCCGCTGAAGTCGCCAAAGTCACGCGCGAGGCGCCGAGCCGGATTCCCTTCCTGGTGAAGGACCCGCGCGGCCACGCCGATTTCTACGCCTCGCTGGCGCGGCACGATGCCAAGGGTTCGGCCAACACGATGCGCGGCTTTCAGGGTGGCCGCCCCTCGATCTACACCATGACGGATGCGATCAGAGGCGTGGCGACGCCCGCGCTGATCATCTGCGGCGACGAAGACGATCCGTGCGTGGGGCCGAGCCTGTTCTTGAAGAAGCATCTGCCCGCCGCCGGCCTCGCGATGTTTCCGAAATCCGGCCACGTGCTCAATCTCGAAGAGCCTGCGCTGTTCAACGAGAGCGTGGAGCGGTTTGTGACCTTGGTGGAGGCCGGCAGGTGGCCGGTGCGCGATCCAAGGTCGCTGGCGGCGGGTTAGAACGACGGCGTCACCAAGCACTCCGTCATTGCGAACGCAGCGAAGCAATCCAGAGTCTTTCTGCGGACGGATTCTGGATTGCTTCGCTGCACTCGCAATGACGAGAAACTACTTTCCCTGCCCCCGGCTGAGCAAAAACACCCCCTGCTCGCCGAACAGATTCCATACCCACCATGGCAACCGGAGCCGCAGCGGCCGGCCGTAGAGGTCGAGCGCCTCGGCGCGCTCCATCTTGACGTGGATTTCGTCGCAGAGCTCGACGAAATCCTTGATGGTGCAGAAATGGATGTTGGCGGTGTCGTACCAGCTGGCCGGCAGATTCTCGGTGCGAGGCATGTGGCCCCCGACCAGGAGCTGGAGCCGCATCCGCCAGAAGCCGAAATTCGGGAACGACACGATGGCGCGGCGGCCGATGCGCAGGAGATTTTCCAGCACGACTTTGGGCTGCCGCGTCGCCTGTAACGTCTGCGACAGGATGACATAATCGAAGGCGTCGTCGGGATAGTTGATGAGATCGGTATCAGCATCGCCCTGCACCACTGCGAGGCCTTTTGCCACGCAGCGGTTGACGCCCTCGCGCGACAATTCGATGCCGCGGCCGTCGATACCGCGGGTCTCCAGGAGCTGAAGCAGATCGCCGTCACCGCAGCCGACGTCGAGCACTTTCGAGCCCGGCTTGACCATCTCGGCGACCAGCAGATGGTCGGCGCGAAATGGTCCGGACTGCTCAGACGCAAGGCCATTCAGCGGCAGCACTTCCTGTACGGACATCGCTAGTCGTCCTTGTTCGTGAGCCCGCGCGCCTTGCCGGCCGATTGCAGGAAGGCGCGGGAGATATCGAAGAATTCGGGGACGTCGAGCAGGAAGGCGTCGTGGCCGCGATCGGTCTCAATCTCGGCAAACGACACCCGTGCGCTCGAGGCGTTGAGCGCATGCACCAGCGCGCGCGACTCCGAGGTCGGGAACAGCCAGTCGCTTGTGAAGGAAACCACGCAGAAGCGCGTCTCGATTCCGGCGAACGCCTTCGCCAGCACGCCGCCATGGTCGCCGGCGATATCGAAATAATCCATCGCGCGGGTCAGATAGAGATAGGAGTTGGCGTCGAAGCGCTCGACAAAGGACGAGCCCTGATAGCGCAGATAGGACTCGACCTGGAAGTCTGCATCGAACGAGAAGGTCGGCAGCTCGCGGTCCTGCATGCGGCGGCCGAACTTGCGATGCAGCGCTGCGTCCGAAAGGTAAGTGATGTGCGCGGCCATGCGTGCGACCGCGAGGCCGCGATGCGGATGAATGCCATGATCGGCATAGCCGCCATTGTGCCAGTCGGGATCGGCCATCACGGCCTGGCGGCCAAGCTCGTGGAAGGCGATGTTCTGCGCCGAGTGCCGGGTCGAACAGGCGATCGCCAGCGCCGAATACACGCGCTTGGGGTAGGCCGCGGTCCATTGCAGCACCTGCATGCCGCCCATCGAGCCGCCGACCACGGCAAACAGCGTGTCGATGCCGAGCCGGTCGATCAGCATCGCCTGCGCGCGCACCATGTCGGGGATGGTGATGACAGGGAAATCCAGCCCCCACACCTTGCCGGTCGCGGGATTGATCGAGGCCGGGCCGGTCGAACCCATGCAGCCGCCGATCACGTTGGAGCAGATGATGAAATAGCGGCTGGGGTCGAGCGGGCGGCCGGGACCGACCAGCGTCTCCCACCAGCCCGGCTTGCCGGTGACGGGATGCACATTGGCGACGTGCTGATCTCCGGTCAGCGCATGGCAGATCAGGACGGCATTGGAGCGATCGGCGTTGAGCTCGCCATAGGTCTTGTAGGCGATCTGGAACGGGGTGAGATCGATGCCGCAATCGAGTCGCAACGGCTGGTCGGCGCCGAAATGCGCGACGGGTGAACTCGGATGGTCAACCTCGTGCGAGCGCTCATCGGCGCTGATCGCCGGGCTCAGAATCGATTTGACGCTACCCATCTGACCATTGACCTCGTTTGCGATCGGACTTGTGACCGCATTGACATCAGGCCATGAAAAACCCGGCCTGAACGATAGGTTCGGCCGGGATCGAAAGCGTCCCCGGCCTGTTTAGCGAGTTTTTTAACGTGGCTGCAAGCCGGCCGGCTCAAATGACCACGGAACGGGCAAAAACCTACTGGGTTGGGCGCTTTTCGTCAAGTCGCAGTCCGGATTAGCCAAAATAGTCTCTCGCCTGGCGCCCCAATGGGCCATCATTTCTCTTTGCTTTCGCCGCCCTGACTGCCTAATCAGGACATCGATCGCAGCCTCTCAACACCCGTCAGATATGTCCCAACGACCGCCCGCGCCACCATCGCTCCAGGAATTGCGCAAGGAGATCGACGCGATCGACGAGGGCATGCATCGCTTGCTGATGCAGCGCGGCGACATCATCGATCGCCTGATCCAGGTGAAGCAGACCCAGGAGGTCGGCTCGGCGTTCCGCCCGGCGCGCGAAGCCTCCATGATGCGTGACATCGTGCAGCGCCATCGCGGCATCCTGCCGCTCGACACGGTCGAGAGCATCTGGCGCGTCATCATCTCCACCTTCACCTATGTCCAGGCACCGTTCTCGGTGCATGCCGACGTCTCGGTGAGCGAGCCGGCGATGCGCGATTCCGTGCGCTTCCATTTCGGCTTCACGGTGCCTTACGTCGCGCATTTCAGCGCGCAGGCCGCGGTCGAAGCGGTGGCAAAATCCAAGGGCGACCTGGCGCTGGTGTCAGCGATCTCCAGCCGCACGCCGTGGTGGCTGGAGCTGGAAGCAGACGGCGCGCCGAAGATCATTGCGCGACTGCCGTTCGTCGAGCGTGCCGACCATCCGGCCGCTCTGCCCGTGTTCGCGGTATCCCGCGTTGCCGACAGCGCGGTGGTGACGGAGGTCGAGACCTTCAGCGTGCGCGTCTCCGGGTGGAACGCCGAGGTGGCGCGGGCGCTATCGCCGCTCGCCGAAATCGTGGCGGTGCCCGATACCGCCTTCGACGGTGCGGCGCTGCTGGTCTCGGTCACCAGCGCGATCAGTATCGACAAAATCAGGGCTGCCCTGATCGAAGCGGGGGCCTCGGTGCGCTCCACGGCTCTCGTCGGCAGCCACGCAACGCGCTATACGGTGCCCCCAACCGGGTCGAAATCGTAAGCGAACCGCCTAAAGCTACTTCCGGAGTTGAAGATGTCCCGCCCCGTGCCGAATCCCGGCATTCTCGATATTGCGCCCTACACGCCCGGCAAGAGCCCGGTCGCGGAGCCGGGCCGCAAGGTGTTCAAGCTCTCGGCCAACGAGACGCCGTTCGGACCTTCGCCCAAGGCGATCGAGGCGTTCAAGGACGTGGCGGATCATCTGGAAGACTATCCGGAGGGCACCTCGCGCGTGCTGCGCGAGGCGATCGGCCGCTCTTTCGGGCTCGATCCCAACCGCATCATCTGCGGCGCCGGTTCGGACGAGATCCTCAACCTGCTCGCCCACACCTATCTCAGCCATGGCGACGAGGCGATCTCGACCACGCACGGCTTCCTGGTTTACCCGATCGCCACCATGGCAGTCGGCGCCAAGAACGTGGTCGCGGCCGAGAAGAATCTCACCGCCGATGTCGATGCGATCCTGCAGGCGGTGACGCCGCGCACGAAGCTGGTCTGGCTCGCCAACCCCAACAACCCGACCGGCACCTATCTGCCGTTCGATGAGGTCAAGCGCCTGCGCGCCGGCCTGCCGTCGCACGTGCTGCTGGTGCTGGATGCCGCCTATTGCGATTACGTGTCGCGCAACGATTACGAGATGGGGATCGAGCTCGTCGCCACCACTGAGAACACGGTGGTGACGCACACCTTCTCCAAGATCCACGGTCTTGCGGCGCTGCGCGTCGGCTGGATGTTCGGTCCTGAGCATATCATCGACGCCGTCAACCGCATTCGCGGCCCGTTCAACGTGTCGACGCCGGCGATGTACGCCGCGGTCGCCGCGATCGAGGACACCGCGCACCAGGCGATGTCGAAGCAGTTCACCGAAACCTGGCGCAACTGGCTCACCGAGGAGATCGGTAAGCTCGGGCTCAAGGTGACACCGGGCGTCGCCAATTTCGTGCTGATCCACTTCCCGACGGAGGGCAAGACCGCGGACGCGGCCGACGCCTATCTCACCAGGCGCGGCCTGGTGCTGCGCGCGTTGAAGAACTATAGCCTGCAGCATGCGCTGCGCATGACCATCGGCACCGAGGAGGCTAACCGCCTCGTCGTCGAGGCGCTGCGCGATTTCATGGCCGGCAAATGAGCGTGGATCCGCACTTCCGGCGCGTCGCGCTGATCGGCTTTGGCCTGATTGGCGGCTCGATCGCGCGCGCTGCGAAGCTCCAGGGGCTGGCTTCTGAGATCGTCACCACGGCGCGCTCGGAGAAGACGCGCGCGCGGGTGCTCGAGCTCGGCATCGTCGACCGGGTCGTCGCGACCAATGCGGAAGCCGTGAAGGATGCCGATCTCGTCATCCTCTGCATTCCCGTCGGCGCCTGCGGGCCGGTCGCGCAGGAGATCGCGCCGCATCTCAAGCCCGGCGCCGTGATCTCCGACGTCGGCTCGGTCAAGGGCGCCGTGGTCAAGGACATGGCACCGCATCTGCCGAAGACCGTTAATTTCGTGCCGGCGCATCCCGTCGCGGGTACCGAGCATTCGGGGCCGGATTCCGGCTTCGCCGAGCTCTTCATCAATCGCTGGTGCATTTTGACACCGCCGGAAGGCACCGACACTGATGCCACCGCGCATCTGCGTGCGTTCTGGGCGGCGATGGGCGCCAAGGTCGAGGTGATGACGCCGGATCATCATGATCTCGTGCTCGCCATCACCAGTCATCTGCCGCATCTGATCGCCTACACCATCGTCGGCACCGCCGACGAGCTGGCGCAGGTGACGGAGTCGGAGGTCATCAAATTCTCCGCCGGTGGTTTCCGCGACTTCACCCGCATCGCGGCCTCCGACCCGACGATGTGGCGCGACGTCTTCCTCGCCAACAAGGACGCCGTGCTGGAGATGCTCGGCACCTTCACCGAGGATCTCGCAAAGCTCACCCGCGCCATCCGTCGCGGCGACGGCGAGGCGCTGTTCGATCACTTCACCCGGACCCGCGCCATCCGCCGCGGCATTGTCGAGATCGGCCAGGATTCCGCTGCGCCCGACTTCGGCCGACCGCATGCGGCGCTGAAGAAGCCGTAGAGGTGCCTCCTCATTTCCCGTCATTCCGGGGCGACGCGCAGCGTCGAACCCGGAATCCCGAGATTGTGGCGCGAGATTCCGGGTTCACGCTTCGCGTGCCCCGGAATGACGACAAATCAATCAATACAGCGGCGGAATCTGGCCGACCTTGACCGGACCGAGCAGCACGGCGCCGTCGACGAATTTCAGCGGGAAGCTGCGCGCCTTCTTGCCCTCGAGCGTGCTCTCGGTGCCGATCGAGTTGATGCCGGCGGCAACGCCGGCATTGGCGTTCTGCTTGATGACCTTGCCGAGGCCGGGAACGGCGCGGTCGAGTGCGCCGAAGAGATTGTTGAGGTCCTGCGACTTCACGCCGGGCGCAACGCGATCGAGCGTTGCCTGCGGCACGCCCTCTTCCAGCATCTTCTCGATGCCGAGAGCCGGAATGACGCGTTCGAGGCCGGTCACCGTCATCTGCAATTCGCCGTCCAGTCGGCCATTGGCCGAGAGGCCCAGCGTGCCGGCCGCGACCGCGATCATCTCGCCCTGCTGGATCCGCGACTGCACGATCTCGATATGGCCGCCGGCGGCCCGGATCTCGCGGAAGCGCTGCGGCCAAGGTTTTGGGGTGAGATCGGAGAGCCCCGTGATCTTCGCGCGCGTGTCGGCTTCGAACGGCTCGGCGAGCAGCGGGTGCACGCCCTGAATGCTGCCCTGCGAGACCTGGAGCACGGTCTCGATCACGGGATGATCGGATGACGATCCATCGGCGAGACGCCCGTGCAGCTCGATCTGCTTGGCGCGCGCGAGCGGCACCGGCACGCTGCCGTCCATCCTGACGATGCTGGGATCGTCGAACACGATGGAGGCGCGTTCAGGCACGGCCGGCAGACCGATGACGCTGCTGCGGCCTTTGCTCCAGTTCACCACGAAGCTGCTTTGCGTCACGCCATCGGTCAGCGTTGCCGGCGCGGAAAACTCGGCGATGACGTGCTTGGGATCGTAGACCTGGGCCACGACCAGAATGTTGTCGAGCTTGGCCGTGAACGGCGTCTTGCTCGCATTCTGCGAGACCAGCGCAACGCTGGCGCCCGAGCACTGGACCTCGAAGCGGAACGGGAAGCCCGCGATCGAGCGCTTGGCGCAGTCGTAGATGCGGCCCGATTTGGCCTCCTGCGCGCGCCAGGCATCGGCCGCGACCTGGGCCTGCGAGGCCGCATAGAACCAGAAGCCGCTCCAGGCGACAGCGAGGATCAGGAGGAGGACGGGAGCGATGAAGAGCCCCCAACGGGAGCGCCGGCCTGCGGCAACGGTCATATCGGACATGCGGCGACCCTTTGGCCCCAGATTTTGTCAAATGTAAGCGAGGTCGGCCTGCGACGAAAGGCGGAGAATTCGCTTCGCTTGAAGGCCCGGTTCTGGTAGCCGTGCCCGAAATGTCGGAAATCACCCTCCCCTCCGTCACCACTGCCAAGGGCGACCTCTGGGTGTTCGGCTACGGCTCCTTGATGTGGCGGCCGGACTTCGCATTCGAGGAGCGCGTCCCGGCGCGGCTGGTCGGCGAGCATCGCGCACTCTGCGTCTATTCTTTCGTGCATCGCGGCACGCCGGAGCAGCCGGGCCTGGTGCTGGGGCTTGATCGCGGCGGCGCCTGCCGCGGCATCGCCTTCCGCATCGCTGAAAAGAATCGCGCTGAGGTGGTCGCCTATTTGCGGGCGCGCGAGCAGGTGACGTCGGTCTATCGCGAGGTGATGCGCTCGGTGTGGCTGGAGAACGACGCGCGCCAGCGCGTCTCCGCGCTCGCCTATGTCGTCGACCGCGGTCACGTGCAATATGCCGGCCGGCTGTCGCTCGCCGACCAGCACCGCCATGTCGTCCAGGGCCACGGCCAGTCCGGCACCAACCGCGACTATGTCACGGCGACCGTCAAGGCGATCGAGGCCGAAGGCTTTCGCGACGCGCAATTGCATCAGCTCGCGATGATGTTGCATGGCGATGCGCATTCGCTGCACGCTCCTGCTCCCGACGAAAACAGGGACAGCCGCTAGCGCTCCGACGGAGCATAGCTCGGCGCAGCACCGATCAACTGCTCCTGCTCTTTCCGTCCGGCTTCGACGAGGCGGCCGGTCGCGTCCTCGATCGCAGTCTGCACGCGCTTGAGAAACTCATCCTTGAGCAGGCCGGGCGGCAGCGGATCGAGGAACTCTACCACCAGCGTACCGGGATAGCGCATGAAGGTGCGGCGCGGCCAGAACAGGCCGGAATTGAGTGCAATCGGCAGGCACTGCACGCCGCAGGACGAATAGATCTGCGCAAAACCGGTCTTGTAGTCCGGCGGCGCCCCGGGCGCGCGGCGCGTGCCTTCAGGAAAGATGACGAGCTGGCCGCCGCCGCGCACCGCCTCGCGCGCGCGCCGCGTCATGTCCAGCAGCGCCTTCACGCCGGCCTTGCGGTCGATGGCGATCATCCCGGTCTTGACCAGGAACTGACCGAACACCGGAATCTGCATGAGCTGACGCTTGAGGATGAAGATCGGGTGCTCGAAGAAACCCGGCAGCACGAACGTCTCCCAGAACGACTGGTGCTTTGCGGCGATCACCAATGGTCCCCTCGGGATCTTCTCGGTACCGCGGAATTCCACCTTGATGTTGCAGACCACCCGCATCAGCACCAGCGTCGCCTTTGCCCACCATTTCGCCACCGTCAGCATGGCGCGCGGCGGCAATGCGAAGGTCGGCAGCGCCACGATTGCGAGGCACACCAGCACGGCATAGAACAGCACGTTGAACAGCAGCGAGCGCAGGAAAATCAGGAACATCAAAAATCCGATCGATTGACCTGTGCGGTAGCGGGCCGCTTCGGTTGCAGGCCCGCAGGCTGCTCCGACACTTCGGGAGAAAGGTCAATCCCGAAATCCTCCAGCCGCACCCTGAGCTCGGCCGCGATGTACTTGACATATTCGGACAACAGCAGCCGCAGCGTCGAGGCCGACGTCCACCACGGCTCCTCGCGCCATTTGTCGCCGACCACCGCGAACGGGATCAGCGCGGTCTCCGGCATCGCATGCGAGAATTCCGCTAGTGCACGCGGCATGTGGTAGTTCGAGGTGACCACGATCAGCGATTTGAAGCCGCGGCCCTCGGCCCAGCGCCGCGCCTCCGCCGCGTTGCCGCGCGTCGTGAGCGCGGTGCGGTCGAGATCGACGCAGCAGGTCATGAAAGGCTGTTTCTCCGGCAGAGTCCGGGAGATGTCGTTCGCTGTCGAGGTCGGGTGCACGCCCGAGATCAGCAGCCGCCTGCCGTAGCCGGCCGCCAGCAGCTCCATCGCATCCGGCACTCGCGACGAGCCGCCGGTCAACACCACGATGCCGTCAGCCTTGCGGTCCGGCGCGATCTCGGCGCCGCGCAATTGCGACAGGAACGCGACGAAGCCTGCTGCCGCGCCGACAAAGGCAAACGCGATCGTCGACACGACGGTCGCGCGCAACCAGCCGCGCGGCAGTTTCGGCAATCGATCGTCGGTCGGCGCGGTCATATGATGTCGGTGATCCCTTCCCCGATTATTTTAGAACGTTTTTAGGCGAAGTGGAGTCCGGTTTGTCGGGCTCAATCCACGTCATTCAGCGTCGCGAATAGGGTCTGGCACGAGGCCACTGCTGTGATCGCGCCGATCAGGACGGCCTGCACCGCGAGCACGACATAGCCGGACGGCCGCAGCGAGAAGGTGCCGAGCAAGGCTGCGAACTGGTCGCCGACCGGCGTGCCGGAGAACCATCCGGCGATCGACTCGGAGAAGCCGAACAGCAGCATGGCGACACCGCCACCGATGACGCCACCTTCGAGGCCGAGCCTGAGGAAGTGCCGCAGGAAGTGATTGGCGATGTAGCGGTCGCCGGCGCCGACGAAATGCAGGACCTCGACGATCGGGCGGTTCGCCGCCATTGCGCCGCGGGTTGCGAACGACACCGAGATGATGGTCGCAACGATGACGAGCGCGAGGATGCCAATGCCGGCAAGCACGGTCGCGTTGGTCATAGAGCGCATCCGTTCGATCCAGGCGCGATGATCGTCGACGCTGGCGCTTGGCGCCACCTGTGTCACGCGGGCGCGCAAGGCGCCGAGATCGAGCACCGTGCCCGGTTGAACGCGCGCGATGATCATGCGCGGCACCGGCAGATCGTCCATCGACAGGCCGGTGCCGAGCCAGGGCTCGAGCAGCTTGCCGCTTTCCTCCTTGGTGAACGGCTTGACCTCGACGATTCCGGCCTGCGCGCGTATCGCCTCGGTGACGGCAGCCGTGTCGCGCTCGATGTCGCGCCCGGATTGAGGTCGGACCTGGATGGTGATCTCGCTCGCGACATCCGACTGCCATTCCGCGGCCGAGGCGCTGACCAGCAGAACCGTGCCGGTCGTCATCGAGGCAAGGAACGTCATGATGGCGACGACGGCGACGAGGGCGCGACCGTGGATCGAGGCGCGCGGCACGATCGGCGACATGTTGCGCGCCCTGGCCGGAAGCTGCGGACGCTCCTGTCCGAGATCGACCAATACGCCGCGCTCGTCGGTCCTACTCATAGACGTGCAGTCGTCCCTGGTGCAGCACGAAACGGCGCGCTTCGTACTGGTCCATCAGCGCGATGTCGTGGGTTGCGATGATCACGGCCGTGCCTGATTTGTTGAGCTCGATGAAGAGCCGCAGCAATCGTCGCCCGAGCGTCGGATCGACGCTGCCGGTCGGCTCGTCCGCAAGCAGCAGTTGCGGTCGCGAGATCACGGCGCGCGCGATCGCGGCGCGCTGCTTCTCGCCGCCCGACAGGATCGGCGGCAGCGCATCCATGCGGTCACCGAGCCCGACCCAGCGCAGGAGGTCGATGACTTCCTTGCGATAGCTCGATTCGCTGCGGCCCATGACGCGAAACGGCAGCGCCACGTTCTCGTAGGTCGTCATGTGGTCGAGCAGGCGGAAATCCTGAAGCACGATGCCGATGCGCTTGCGCAAATCGGCGATCTCGTCCTTGCCGAGCTGGGAGACGTCGTGGCCGAACAGATTGATGAGGCCGCGCGTCGGGCGATGCGACAGGAACAACAGGCGCAGCAACGAGGTCTTGCCGGCGCCGGACGGGCCGGTGAGGAACTGGAAGGAATGCGCCGGGATCTGGAAGGAGAGGTCGCGCAGGATCTCCGGCCCCAGGCCGTAGCGTAATCCGACATTTTCGAACCGAACCAAGCTCAGCTCCGTTCGAGAGGTGACGTAGGCGCGCGGCCGGCGCGGTTTCGCCGCATGCGATCGAGGGGTTGTGCGACCGTTATGGTTTCCGGTTCGTTAACGGTCGCCCTGTAGCATCCCCGACAGCATCCTTAGAAGTACCCTTGGCGCGGTTCCGCGCGACAAGGTCATCGTCGAGGCCGTCCATGCATATCGTTTGCCCCCATTGTACGACATCCTATGCCATCAAGCTTGCGAGCCTTGGAGCCAATGGGCGGACGGTCCGTTGCTCCCGATGCAAGGAGACCTGGATGGCGCATCCCAAGGATGCCATTGAGGAGGCGGCGGTGCCGGCGATGGCCGCGGCCAGCCAAGCCGATGACCAGTCCGACCTCGCCGAGCAGTGGAACTCCTACGCCAAGGACGACGGCACCGCCGAGACCCCGGTGGTCGATAGCCCCTCGATCGCCAGCGACTGGCCGACCGAGGATGCCACCGAGACCGAGGACGAATGGTCGGCGGCGGCCCAGGCTGCCGAGGAGGAGGTCGTCGGCGCGCAGCACCAGTCCTGGTTCCGTGGCCTGTTCAGCCGCCGCGGAGCGAAGGTGAGCCGCCCGGCGCCGGCCGTAGCCCGGCGAAAATCCCATTTCGGCCTGCCGACCGCCTGCGCCGCCATGGGCGCGCTGGTGCTGGCGCTGGTGATCTGGCGCAACGACATGGTCCGCCTGCTGCCGCAGACGGCGGCGTTCTACAAGCTGGTCGGCTTAGAGGTAAATCTGCGTGGGCTCGCCTTCAAGGACGTCAAGCTCTCCAGCGAGACGGTGGACGGCAAGCAAGTGCTGGTGATCGAGGGTGTGATCGTCGGCCAGGGCAAGAAGCCGCTGGATATCCCGCGCTTGCGCTTTGCCGTGCGCGACGCGCAAGGCGCGGAGATCTACGCCTGGAATTCGGTGCTGGAACAGACCGTGCTGCAACCCGGCGAGCGCGCCTTCTTCCGCTCGCGCCTGGCCTCGCCGCCGCCGGAAGGCCGCAATATCGACGTTCGTTTCTTCAACCGGCGCGACATTGCCGGCGGCAGCGTATAATCGGGCTCGCAAGGCCCGCACGGGAGTTTGGTCCCATGCCCAAAGTTTTGATCGCCGATGACGAGGATTCGATGCGCCAATTGGTGGCGCGCGCCATCGCCATGGACGGCCACGAAACTGTCACCGCGCAGGACGGCGCCGAAGCGCTGGAGATCCTGACCCGCGAGGACGGCGCGTTCGACCTGCTGCTCACAGACATCCAGATGCCTGTCATGGACGGCATTGCGCTGGCGCTCTCCGCCGCACGCGATTTCCCCGATTTGACCATTCTGCTGATGACGGGCTTTGCCGATCAGCGCGAGCGCGCTTCGAATTTGAATGCGCTGGTGCATGACGTCGTGACCAAGCCGTTCTCGGTCGCGGATATCCGCACGGCAGTCGCGGACGCGCTCGCGGCGAAGAAGGGTTAGCGGGCGGGCGCCACGCATTCCGCTGTCATGCTCCGGCTTGACCGAGGCATCGAGTACGCCGCAGCCTCTCGATTCATCACTACAGTCTCTGGAATACTGGATCGCCCGGTCAAGCCGGGCGATGACAGTGAGCTCGTGGCGACTTTGCCTCAAAAATCCTTCAGCAGCCGCTCGATATAGTCGAGCTCGATCTGCGGGCGCGAGGGGTCGCCGAGGCGGCGGCGGAGTTCTTCGAGGATGCGGCGGACGCGCTGCACGTCGATCTCACCGGGAATCTTGACCGTGTAATCGTCGCCGAATTCGCGGCCGTGCAGCGGACGGCCGAGCGGGTCGGTCTGGTTGCCGCCGCTCTGCTGGCGACCGGCACGATTGCCGGGGCCATCGCCCTGGCCGTCGCCGTCGCCCTGCTGCATCGCCTCGGCCATCTTCTGCGCGCCCTTGCGCATCGCATCCAGCGCCTTGCCCTGGGAATCCACCGCACCGTCGGCATTGCCTTCGCCGAGCTTCGAACCGGCATCGCCCATGGCGCTGTCGGCAGAATCAAGCCCGCCGTCGTCATCACCCTGGTCAGCGTCCTGATCACCGTCCAGGCCAGGCTGCCCCTGGTCGCCTTGCTGTCCCTGCTGGCCTTTCTGGCCCTTCTGCGAGAGGCCGCGCCTGGCCATCTCATCCTGGAGCCTCTTCAAGCGGTCGCGCAGCGCCTGCTGGTCCTGCTGCAGATCCGACATCGACTGGTCGCCCGGCTGCTGCTTGCCGCGCATGCGGTCGCGCCGGGAATCCTGGCCCTGCTTGTAGGTCTTGTCGCGCAATTGCTGCTGCTTGCGGATCATGTCGCCGAGCTCGTTGAGCGCCTGCTCCATGTCGCTCTCGCCGGACTGTCCCGGCTGCGCCATCTGAAGGCCCTCCAGCATCTGCTGGAGCTGGTCGAGCAGCTGCTTGGCCCCGTCCTTGTCGCCGGAGCGGGACAGGCGCTCCATGCGGTCGATCATGTTCTGGAGATCCTGCTGGCGCAGGATCTTGGTGTTGGGATCAAGCGGACGCGCGAGCTGCTGGGCGTCCTTGTTGTTGCGGAACTGCTCGGCGAGCTGGCGCATGAAATTGTCGAGCGCGGCCCGCAGATCTTGCGTGAGCTTCTTGATCTCCTCGTCGCTGGCGCCGCGCTCCAGCGCCTGCTTGAGCGCATCCTGGGCCGCACGCAGCGCCTTCTCGACGTCGGAGATGTTGCCGTCCTCGATCGTCACCGCGAGCGCCCACAGGCTCGCCACGACCTCGCGCAGCGCATCGTCGCTGCGCGCCGCCTCGAGCTGATGCGCGACACTGTAGAGGCCGAGATATTGCCCGATCTCCTGCGTGAACAGTTCAGGCGCGATCATCAGCGCGTCGAGCGCGGTGTAGACGTCGGAATTCCTGTTGGCGTCGAGCGCGAGGATGCGGCGCTGCTCGATCAGCGCGCGTGCAAGTGGCTTGGTGAAGAGCCGCTCGGGCAGGCGCATGTTGAAGGGTTCGCTTCTAGCCTCGTTGCCGGCCTCGTCCTTGGCGGTGAGCGTCAGCGTGACCTCGGCGCCGGCATAGGGATCCTCGCTGAGATCCTTTACCGTCTGGCCGACGCCGTTGCGGGTGCGGGCGTTCGGCAGCGCCAGCGGGAATTGCGGCGGCTGGAACAGCGGCCGCGCCGCGGTCTTGCCGTCGCCGTCCTTGCCGGCATCGGTGGAACGCGGGGCGATTTGGGCCTCTGCGCCCGTGACGCCGTAATCATCCTCAATCTTGTAGACCAGCTGGAGCGCGCCGCGCGCCTGGCGCTCCGGATCCTTGGCGAGCGCGATCGTCGGCGGGCGATCTGGCGTCGCGGCGAATGCCCATTGCGGCTGACCCGACGGCGCACGAACATGCGCGGTGCCGTCACCGGTGACGGTGAAATGCTTCTCGTTGGTGCCCTTCGGGGTGGCTTCGGTGGGCGCGACCTCCTCGAGGCCGCCGGACACGACGACATCCAGGCTGCCTCCGGAGGAGCGCACGATCAGGGTCGAGCCGGCGGGCACTGCGAGCGGGCCGCTGGCGGGAAGCGCTGCAGCCTCCTTGTTGGCGGCCGACAGGATCACCGGAGGTTTTCCAGTATAGAGCGGCGGCGTGACCCAGGCGTCGACGCGAATATTGGTCGGCGTCAGCACGCCGTTCCAGTCGAAGGCAGCGCCCAGTCGCAACACGCGCTCGTCGCCGGCGGCAAAGAAGGTCGCGACCAGCATCACCATTACCAGCGCGCGCAGCGCCTTGGGGTCGTGGATAGCCAGGCGAGGGTGCGGCAAGCCGGCGCGAATGCGCTTGAGCGAGGCCAGCGTGCGCTCGCGCTGCGCCTGCCAAAGTGCCTGCGCGACCGGATCCCGTGAGGTCAGCGTGTCCGTAAGCGTGGTCGCAGGGCGGTGTCGGATCCCCGAACCGCGGTCGAGCCGGGCAAGCGCCTCTTCGCGGCGCGGCCAGCGAAAACGCATCAGCGGGAACAGGGCTGCAGCAGCAAGGCCCGCAAAGATGACGAGGCCAATTGCGCGGGCGACAAATGGCAGCGCCAGCCAGAGCCCAGCCCAGGACACCACCAGAAACAGGCCGACAACGGTGAGAACACGCGCCAGACCGGGCCAGGCACGCTCCCACGCGATGGCATAGGTGGCCCGCTCGAGGGCCTGCGCCAGCTTTAACCGCGACAGAGCGTCGCCATCGCGGATCGGGTCTGACGGGTCGGGGGTGACGCCGTTCAATCAACTCTCCAGGTTGCCCGGTAGAGAAGCGTACCACAACGGCAGCACTGAGGCATCCGTTCCTGTACGGGAGACACCCCTTTTCCCGCATAACACGAGGACGTGACTGGCCCGGCGCAACCCCGTAATTTCCGCCGCGCCATCCCAAGGGGAATGCAAGGAAAATAGAGGAACGCCATGGACAAGAAGATGCACGACAAGGGCCTGGAAGTCCGCAAAGCGGTGCTGGGCGAAGCCTATGTCAACAACGCACTGAAGAACGTCGACGACTTCAACCGCCCGTTCCAGGAGATGCTCAACGAATATTGCTGGGGTACGGTGTGGGGCCGCGAGGAACTGCCGCGCAAGACCCGCAGCATGCTCAACATCGCGATGATCGCGATCCTCAACCGCCAGCATGAGTTTCGCGCGCATTTGAAGGGGGCGCTGACCAATGGTGTCAGCCGCGACGAAATCCGCGAGATCCTGATGCAGGTCGCGATCTATGGCGGCATGCCGGCTGCGGTCGACAGCTTCCGCATCGCGCGCGAGGTGTTCGCGGAGATCGATGGCAAGGCTTGAGGGGGCAAGACCTCTCCACGTCGTCCCGGCGAAGGCCGGGACCCATAACCACCGTCAGATGTGATTATAGGGACTCGGAGTTGCCGCCTTCACGCAACGACTCCTCCCTGAGGTTATGGGTCCCGGCCTTCGCCGGGACGACACCGAATGTGAAGCGTGCAGTGCGCCAACAACAAATACGAAACAAGGAAGCACCATGGACATCGGATTTATCGGCCTCGGAAACATGGGTTTCCCGATGGCGCGGCGGCTGATCGAGGCGGGACACAAGCTCGTCGTGTTCGACACCCGCAAGGAGGCCGCCGACAAGCTCGTGGCGCGCGGCGCCGTTGCTGCAGCGTCGCCGAGGGACGTGGCCGACAAGGTCGAGACTGTCATGGCGAGCCTGCCGTCGCTGCAGGCTTCGCTCGAGGTCGCGTCGGGCGCGAACGGCGTGATCGAGGGAAGCCGTGCCAAGCGCTTCATCGATCTCTCGACCGTCGGCTCGGCGATGGCGGCGAAGATTCACGGGCTGCTGGCAAAACGCAACATCGTGCAGATCGACAGCCCGGTGTCCGGCGGTGTCGGCGGCGCCGAGAAGGGCACGCTGGCGGTGATGGTATCAGGACCGACGGCGGAATTCGAGCTGCTCAAGCCGGCGCTCGACGTGATCGGAAAGGTGTTCTTTATCGGCGAAAAGCCTGGCTCTGCGCAGACCATGAAGCTCGCCAATAATTTTCTCTCGGCCACCGCGATCGTCGCGACCTCAGAAGCGGTGGTGATGGGCGTGAAGGCCGGGCTCGATCCCGCCGTGATGATCGACGTCATTAATGCCGGCTCCGGCATGAACACCGCGAGCCGCGACAAGTTTCCGCGCTCGGTGCTGCCGCGGACGTTTGACTTCGGCTTCGCCACGGGGCTGATGGTGAAGGACGTCCGGCTGGTGCTGGAGGAGATGAAGCAGCTCGGCCTGTCGATGGAGGTCGCTGACGCCGTCGGGCGGCTGTGGGAGACTGTGATCGACACTGAAGGCGCCGAGTCCGATTTCACCGCGGCGATCAAGCCGATCGAGAAGAAGGCCGGCGTCGTGGTCGGTGGGAACACCGGCGGATTGGCGGGGAAGTAGTTTTCCTCGTCGCCCCCACGCTCACAGCCACGGCGCCGGCGTGTCCATCGCAATCAGCTGCTCGACCTCGATGCGCGGGCGGACGACTGCGTATTGATCGTCCTTCACTAGCACCTCCGGCACCAGCGGCCGCGTGTTGTAGGTGCCGGCCTGCACGGCGCCGTAGGCGCCTGCGGTCATGATGGCGATGAGATCGCCGACCTTCGGCCTCGGTAGCGTACGGTCGAGCGCGAGATAGTCGCCAGTCTCGCAGACGGGGCCGACGACGTCGGCCACGATGGTGGCCGCGCCCTTGGCCGGCTGCATCACCGGCAGGATGTCGTGATGGGCCTCATACAGCGTCGGCCGAATGAGGTCGTTCATGGCGGCGTCGATGATGACGAAGTTCTTGCCGTCGCCGTGTTTCACATAGATCACCTTGGCGACGAGGATGCCAGCATTGCCGACGATCATGCGGCCCGGCTCGAACATCAGCGTGCAGCCGAGATTGTGGCTGACGCGCTTGACCATCGCGGCATAGGCGTCGGGTGCCGGCGGCGCCTCGCCGTCCATGTAATAGGGAATGCCGAGACCGCCGCCGAAATCGACGTGGCTAATGGTATGGCCGTCGGCGCGCAGCATCTGCACGAATTCGGAGAGGATGCGGAACGCGGTCTCCATCTTGGAGAGATCGGTGATCTGGCTGCCGATATGCACATCGGTGCCGGTCACCTCGATCCCCGGCAGTTTCGCCGCCCGCGCATAGACCTCGCGCGCGTGTGCGATCGGAATGCCGAACTTGTTCTCGGACTTGCCGGTGGAGATCTTGGCGTGCGTGCCGGCATCCACATCTGGATTGACGCGGACCGAGATCCGCGCGGTCTTGCCCATCTCGGTCGCAAGGCGGGACAGCAATTCGAGCTCGGGCTCGGATTCAACGTTGAGACAGAGGATGTCGGCGGCCAGCGCGGCGCGCAGCTCGGTCTCGGTCTTGCCGACGCCGGAAAACACGATCTTGCTGGCGGGAATGCCGGCAGCCAGCGCCCGCTTCAGTTCGCCACCCGAGACGACGTCCGCACCGGCCCCTAACTTGGCGAGCGTACGCAGCACCGACTGGTTGGAGTTCGCCTTCATGGCGTAGCAGACCAGCACGTTCTCGCCGGCGAAAGCCTCGGCAAAGACGCGGTAGTGCCGCTCCAGCGTCGCGGTCGAATAGCAATAGAACGGCGTGCCGATTATCGCGGCCAGCTCGGACAGGTTCACCGCCTCGGCGTGCAGCACGCCGTTGCGGTAGTCGAAATGATTCATGGCGTTGGCTCAGCTAGTCCCGGCTCATTTCTTGCCGGGAGGTTCGTCCAGGAGCGGGTCGAGGATAAACGATCGTTTCTTGCCTTTGGGCGCCGCGGGACCGGCATCCGCACCATAGGTGGGATTGAACACGCTCGGCGTTTTCTGGGCTTCGGTCTCGGTGTCGGTCGGAGCTGCGACATTGGCCGTCGAGGCGCTGGAGGCGGTCGGCGGCAGATCCAGCGGGCCCTTGCGGCCGCAGCCGGCGAGCGCCACCGCGCTCAGGCTCAAGACAATGATGGCCCACCCCGAGCCGGCCGGGCGAAACTTTGACGTCACGACGAAATCCCCACTACGCGGCCGCACCATACAGAGATTGGCCCGCTCTGGCGAGTGCCGGAAGGCCACGGAAGGTCGGCGAAATTTCGGCCCTCAGCCCAATTTTCGCTCTTTTTCCAGCCGCTTGGCCCAGGCCTTGGCCTGCGAGGCCACGTTCTTCGGCGCGGTGCCGCCGAAGCTGGTGCGGCTCTTCACCGACGATTCGACCGAGAGCACGCCGAGCACGTCCTTGGTGATTTTGGGCTCGATCGCCTGCATCTCCTTCAGCGGCAACTCGTGCAGCGCCACGCCACCCTCGGCGGCCTTGGCCACGATGCGGCCGGTGACGTGATGGGCCTCGCGGAACGGCATCTTCAGCGTCCGCACCAGCCAGTCGGCAAGGTCGGTGGCGGTGGCATAGCCCTCGCCGGCAGCCGCCGTCATCTTGGCCTCGTCAGGCACGAGGTCGCGGACCATGCCGGTCATGGCCCGGATTGCCAGCGACAGCGCGGCAAAGCCCTCCATGGCGCCCTGCTTGTCCTCTTGCATGTCCTTTTGATAGGCGAGCGGCAGGCCCTTCATCACGATCAGGAGACCGTTGAGCGCGCCGATGACGCGGCCGGTCTTGGCGCGCACCAGTTCGGCGGCATCCGGATTGCGCTTCTGGGGCATGATCGAGGATCCCGTGGTGAACTTGTCGCTGAGGCGGATCATGCCGACCAGCGGCGAGGTCCAGATCACGATCTCCTCGGCAAAACGCGACATGTGCACGGCGCAGATCGAGGCGGCCGACAGCGTCTCCAGCACGAAGTCGCGATCGGAGACGGCGTCAAGCGAGTTCGCCATCGGGCGATCGAACGCCAGCGCCTTCGCGGTGGCGTGGCGATCGATCGGGAACGAGGTGCCGGCCAGCGCGGCGGCGCCAAGCGGAGATTCATTGAGCCGCTTGCGCGCATCCTGGAAACGTCCGCGGTCGCGCGCGGCCATCTCGACATAGGCGAGCAGATGGTGGCCGAAGGTGACGGGCTGCGCGGTCTGCAGATGCGTGAAGCCGGGCATCACGGTGCCGGCATGCTCCAGCGCGCGTTCCACCAGCGCCTGCTGGAACGCGGCGAGCGCCGCGTCGGTCTCGTCGACGATATCGCGGACATAGAGACGGAAGTCGGTCGCGACCTGGTCGTTGCGCGAGCGCGCGGTGTGCAGGCGGCCGGCGGCCGGGCCGATCAGTTCGGACAGGCGGCTCTCGACATTCATATGGATGTCCTCGAGCGCGCGCTTGAATTCGAAGCCGCCCTTGCCGATCTCTGACAAAATCGTGTCTAGACCCTTGCCGATATTTTTCGCATCAGAGGCCGTGATGATGCCCTGCGTAGCAAGCATCGCGGCATGGGCCTTGGACGCGGCAATGTCCTGGGCAAAGAGGTGACGATCGACGTCGATGGAGACGTTGATCTCTTCCATGATCTCATCGGGACGTTCCGAGAACCGGCCGCCCCACATCTTGTTGCTCATGATCCCCTGCTCACGCCTTGCATTGCCGCGCATTTGCTGGCCGAGGCCAGCCGTATTAAGAGGCCCCTGATAGCCATATCTGCGACCGGATGACAAACGATATGCTCGACAAGAAGCCCTCCGCCACGCGCCGGATCCCCATCGTCATCGCCACCGTGGTCGTTGGAGGGCTGGCCGGGTTCGCCGCGCTGTACGGGCTGGGCCTAAGCCGGGCCCCGTCAGGCGATCCGGCCTGTCGGGCCGCGGTGGCCACGGCCCAGAAGATCGCTCCGCTCGCCCATGGCGAGGTGGCCGCGCTGACCATGGCGAGCACGCCCCTGAAGCTGCCGGACCTGGTCTTCGAGGATGCCGACGGCAAGCCGAAGAAGCTGTCGGATTTCCGCGGCAAGACCGTGCTGGTGAACCTCTGGGCCACCTGGTGCGTGCCGTGCCGCAAGGAAATGCCGGCGCTGGACCAGCTCCAGGCCAAGCTTTCGGGCCCGAATTTCGAGGTGGTGGCGATCAATATCGACACCCGCGATCCGGAGAAGCCCAAAAACTTCCTGAAAGAGGCCAATCTCACTCGGCTCGACTATTTCAATGATCAGAAAGCCAAGGTTTTTCAGGACCTTAAATCGATAGGTCGGGCCTTGGGCATGCCGACATCGGTGCTGGTTGACCCGCAGGGCTGCGAGATCGCGACGATTGCGGGGCCGGCGGAATGGGCGAGCGACGACGCGCTCAAGCTGCTCCGGGCCGCGCTAGGGCCGGCGGCTGCGTCGCTTTAGGCGGTGATGTTCAGATTATTGCCGACGCCCGCGCCGACATTTGCGAGCGAGGGCTGACCGGCGCCCATCAGCGTCAGGACGGTGGACTTCTCCATGTCCATGTTCTGCTTGGTCAGCATCGCCGCGATATTCGACTGCAGCGCGCCTTGCTGAGAGGCCAGCATGGTGCTGACCATCGCCATCATGTCCATTACGCAAACCCTCGTACCGGCGGCAGCCTAGGCGGGGTGGGTTAACGGGACATGAATTGTCGCAAGAGGGTCGGCGCGCGTTACCGCGTCGGAACCGGCTTGGCGCCGCGGTAGTCGTAGAAGCCGCGCTGGGTCTTGCGACCGAGCCAGCCGGCCTCGACGTATTTCACCAGCAGCGGGCACGGCCGGTACTTGGAGTCGGCCAGCCCCTCATGCAGTACCTGCATGATGGAGAGGCAAGTGTCGAGGCCGATGAAATCGGCCAGCTCGAGCGGGCCCATCGGATGGTGGGCCCCTAACTTCATCGCCGCGTCGATCGCCTCGACATTGCCGACGCCTTCATACAGCGTGTAGATCGCCTCGTTGATCATCGGCAGCAGGATGCGGTTGACGATGAAGGCCGGGAAATCCTCGGAGACCGCGACCTGCTTGCCGAGCTTGGCGACGAACTCCTTGGACGCCTCGAAGGTGGAATCGTCGGTGGCGATGCCGCGGATCAGCTCGACCAGTTCCATCAGCGGAACCGGATTCATGAAGTGAATGCCGATGAAACGCTCGGGCCGGTCGGTGGCGGCGGCCAGCCGCGTGATCGAGATCGAGGACGTATCGGAGGCGACGATCGCCTCCGGTTTCAGCACCGCGCAGAGGTCGTGAAAAATCTTGCGCTTGACCTCTTCCTTCTCGACCGCGGTCTCGATCACGAGATCGCAATCGGCGAGGTCGTCGAGCTTCTCGGCGAGCTTGATGCGCGCGATCGCTTTGGTCTTCTCGTCCTCGGTTACGCCTTTTTTGGAGACCTGGCGCGCCAGATTGCCATTGATGGTGGCCATGCCCGACTTAAGGCGGTCGGCCGAAACGTCGTTGAGCACCACGTCGAAGCCGGCCAGCGCCGCAACATGCGCAATGCCATTGCCCATCTGACCCGCGCCGATCACGCCGACCTTCTTGATTACTGCCGCCATCATGTCATCCACCGGAACGGCGCGCATATCGCGCCTGCCTATCCCCTGAGCCGGGAAGGCCTGATTTGACCAGAAGCCCGATTTAATCAGAACCTTGGCCCGAAACCTAGATTGGATCGCTCCCCGGCGTGCCCCACGCCAAAGAAAACGCCTCAAAAAGAAAACACCGGCCGGAGTTTATACTTCCGGCCGGTGTTTTTAACGCGTTTTACTTACCGAGCTTGCCGAGTTCGTCCGTCAGCTCCGGAACCGCTTGGTAGAGGTCGGCGACCAGGCCGTAATCGGCAACCTGGAAGATCGGCGCGTCCTCGTCCTTGTTGATCGCGACGATCACCTTGGAGTCCTTCATGCCGGCCAGATGCTGGATCGCGCCGGAAATGCCCACCGCGACATAGAGTTCGGGGGCCACCACCTTGCCGGTCTGGCCGACCTGCCAGTCGTTTGGCGCATAGCCGGCGTCCACCGCCGCCCGCGAGGCACCGACACCGGCGCCGAGCTTGTCGGCGAGCGGCTCGATGTACTTGGCAAAGTTCTCGCGGCTCTGCATGGCGCGGCCACCGGAGACGATGATCTTGGCCGAGGTCAGCTCGGGACGGTCGCTCTTGGCGACTTCCTCACCGAGGAAGGTCGACAGGCCGGGATCGGCCGCCGCCTGAACGCTTTCGACCGGCGCGCTGCCGCCTTCACCCGCTGCGGCGAAGGTCGAGGTCCGGACCGTGATGACCTTCTTGGCGTCCTTCGACTTCACCGTCTGGATGGCGTTGCCGGCATAGATCGGACGCTCATAGGTGTCGGGGGCGACGACCTTGATGATCTCCGAGACCTGCATGACGTCGAGCAGGGCAGCGACGCGCGGCATCACGTTCTTGAAGCGCGAGGTCGCAGGCGCGACGATCGCGTCATAGGACGGCGCCAGCGAGACGATCAGCGCGGCCAGGGGCTCGGCAAGATCGTGTGCGTAGGACTCGCCTTCGGCGACAAGCACCTTGGCGACACCAGCGAGCTTCGAGGCCGCCTCGGCCGCAGCCTTGGTGCCCTGCCCGCCTCCGGCGACGAGGACATGAACGTCGCCGCCGAGCTGGGCAGCCGCGGTGAGCGCCTTGTTGGTGGAGTCCTTGAGGATCTCGTGTTCGTGTTCGGCAATCAGCAGCGTCGTCATCAGAGCACCCCGGCTTCGTTCTTGAGCTTCGACACCAGCTCGGCGACGTCCTTCACCTTGACGCCGGCCTTGCGGCCCGCGGGCTCAGCCGTCTTCAGAACTTCGAGGCGCGCGGTGACGTCGACGCCGTAGTCGGCGACGGTCTTGTCCGCGATCGGCTTCTTCTTGGCCTTCATGATGTTGGGCAGCGAGGCATAGCGTGGCTCGTTGAGGCGGAGATCGGTGGTGACGATCGCCGGCCCCTTGAGCTTGACTGTCTGCAGGCCGCCGTCGACTTCGCGGGTCACCTTGAAGTCAGAACCTTCGACCTCGAGCTTCGAGGCGAAGGTCGCCTGCGACCAGCCGAGCAGCGCGGCCAGCATCTGGCCGGTCTGATTGCTGTCGTCGTCGATCGCCTGCTTGCCGAGAATGATCAGGCCGGGCTGCTCTTCTTCAGCGACCTTCTTCAGTATCTTGGCGACAGCGAGCGGCTCGACGGTGCCCTCGGCTTTCACCAGGATGCCGCGATCGGCGCCCATGGCAAGACCCGTGCGGATCGTCTCCGACGCCTGCGCCGGCCCGATGGAAACCACCACGACTTCGGTCGCCTTGCCGGCTTCCTTCAGGCGCAGCGCTTCCTCGACGGCGATTTCGTCGAACGGGTTCATCGACATCTTGATGTTGGCGAGTTCAACACCCGATCCATCGCCCTTGACGCGGACCTTGACATTGTAATCGACCACCCGCTTTACCGGCACTAAGACCTTCATCGATCCTCTTTCACTCAATTTGGGAGGGGGGCATTCAACTGGCGCGGAACCTAAAGGCCTGATCCGGCCCGGTCAACGCGCGAAAAGGCTAATTTTAGGCGCTTGAAACGTTGAGCTCAATGGGTCAGCGATTCTGGCCCGGAACCCAGAGCACGTCGCCGGCGCCATGATGATTGGCAGCACGGCTGGCCACGAACAGGAAGTCCGACAGGCGATTCATATATTGGATGCCAGCCGCGCCGACCGGCTCGTCGGGCCGGGTCGCCAATTCCACCATCACCCGTTCCGCCCTGCGGCATATCGTGCGCGCGACATGGAGGTAGGCGGCGACCGGCGTGCCGCCCGGGAGCACGAAGGACGTGAGCGGCGCAAGCTTGTCGTTGAGCGCGTCGATGTCATGCTCGAGCCGCTCGACCTGGCTCGCCACCACCCGCAGCCGTTCCGCCTTGCCTTCCCGTTCGGGCACAGCGAGATCGGCACCGAGATCGAACAGATCGTTCTGGATGCGGCCAAGCATCGCATCGAGCTCCGGCGCATCCTTGGTGTGAAGGCGCACCACCCCGATCGCAGCATTGGTCTCGTCGACTGTGCCATAGGCTGTGATGCGCAGATCGTATTTCGGACGGCGCTCCCCGGTTCCGAGCGCTGTCGTGCCGTCGTCACCGGTCTTGGTATAGATGCGGTTGAGCGTAACCATATTATCGCCCCATCGCCCAGACTGCGAGCATGGCAACGACGATCGCCACGAACTGCAGCAGCACGCGCAGGCGCATCAGCCTCTGCGACGTGTTCGGCGAGCCGCCGCGCATCATGTTGATGAGGCCGAGCACCAGCACCAAAGCTACGGCGCCGGCTGCCACCGGCAGGACGAAGGTACTCAAAAGGGATGTCATTGAAGGTAGATAACACTGTGTTTGCCGATGCGCCATGGCGTTCGCGATCTGGCTTTTGAGCCAATAATGTCAGAAGGTCATGAGATGATTTCCGATTTGCGTCCGTTGCCCCTCCTCCTCGCCTCGCCTCGCTTGCAGGGAGAGGCCGACGCCCGGAACGCACGGCCTCTCCCCGCGCGCGGGGAGAGGCGAAGCCGGAGCGAACGGTGAAAGCGATCCGCTACATCTACTGCGTGGTAATGGACGCCTTCTACACGTTCCTGGCCGACGACGGCTGGGCAATCGCGAGCCACATCGCGCTGTCGACGCTGATGGCGCTGTTCCCGTTTCTGATCGTGCTGACATCGCTCGCAGGCTTCTTCGGGTCAAAGGAACTCGCCGACCAGGCCGCCAGCCTGATGCTTCAGGTCTGGCCCAAGCAGGTCGCCGATTCGATCTCAGGCGAGGTGCACGATGTGCTGACCACGACGCGCTCTGGCGTGCTGACCGTCGGCGCAGTGCTATCGGTCTATTTCGCCTCGAACGGCGTTGAGGCGCTCCGGGTTGCGCTGAACCGTGCCTATGCCGTGGTGGAAATGCGGCGCTGGTACTGGCTGCGGCTGGAGTCGATCGGCTACACGCTGGTCGCAGCCTTCACAGCGCTGGCCATGGCATTCCTGATCGTGCTGGGCCCGCTGCTCATCGAAGCGGCGCGGCGCCACATTCCGCTGTTCGTCGAATCCAATGAAAGCATCCTCACCTGGCTGCGCTACGGCATCACCATCGCCGCGCTGGTCGTGGCGCTGTTCATCCTGCATGCCTGGCTGCCGGCGGGACGGCGCAGCTTCCTCCAGATCCTGCCCGGCATCGTTTTCACGATGGTGGCGTCGCTGATCTCCGGCGTCGTGTTCGGGCAATATCTGGCGCGCTTCGCCAACAATTACGTGACGATGTATGCGGGGCTCGCCTCGGTGATCATCGCCCTGGTGTTTCTGTATTTCATCGCCGCGATCTTCGTTTATGGCGGCGAGCTCAACGCTGCGATCATCAAGTCACGGCTTCCTCACGGCGTGTCGCTTCAAGCAGCGCAGTCGCTAAAGCCCGCGGGGACACAGGCTTGACCAGGAAGGCATCGGCGCCGGCCTCGCGCGAGGCCGCCTCATCCTCGCCGCGGCCGGACACGCCGATAATGGGGATTCGAGCCAGCGGCGTCGGCATCTTGCGGATCCGCCGGATCGCCTCGACGCCGTCGATGCCCGGCAACACCATGTCCATCAGCACGGCATCGAAGCAGCCCTGCGCGAGCCGGTTCACCGCATCCTCGCCGCGCCCGATGAACTCCGCATGATGGCCGAGCTCGGTCAGGATCGTGTTGAGCACGACCCGGCCGAATGGATTGTCCTCGACGCTGAGCACGCGCAGCGCGACCGGCGCATCCGCGTCCTCGGCGTCCGGCTTGCGCGACTTGGCCGGTCCCGCCGCATCGAGCGTGACGGTCAGCGCGAAGGTTGCGCCGCCGCCGCGACGCGGCGCAACCGTGATGTCGCCGCCCATCGCACGCGCCAGTTGCTTCACCGAGGACAAACCGAGCCCGGCGCCGCCGAAGCGCGAGGCGATGGTGACATTGGCCTGCGTGAACGGGCGGAACAGCCGCTTGATCTCGGCCATGGTCAAGCCGATGCCGCTGTCGGATACCGCGAAGGCGACACCGACCCGGCGCTTGTCGCTTTTCTTGCCCTTGGCCGGACGCCAAGGCGTGACTGCGAACGCCACGATCCCTTGCTCGGTGAATTTGACCGCATTGTCGATCAGGTTCTCGAGCGCGGCGCGCAAGCGCACGGGATCGCCGACCACCAGCCCCGGCAGTTTGTCCGAGATGTCGACCTGAGCCTGAAGGCCCTTGGCTGCAGCACGCCCGGCGAGCGAATCGCCGGCGCTGCGGGCCAGCGCCCGCAAATCGAACAAATCCTGCCGTAGCGCGCTGCCGCCGTTCCTGGTCCTGGCGGCGTCCACGAACAACGTCGCAAGGCTCGCCAGATGCTCGGCACCGGCCTTGATGGTATCGGCCCAGCGCCGTTCGCGCTCGCCGAGATCGGAGGTCGCGAGCAGGTCGCTGATCGCGAGAATGCCGGTCAGGGGAGTGCGAACCTCATGGGCAAAGGCAGCGAGCGCGGCCTGGACCACGTCGGGAGTGACCGCCTTGGTGCTGCGCCGGCGCACCTTCGCGGCTGGCCGGGACCGCTTCCGAGGCGGTCGCCTGGACGTCCGCATGGTACGCGCTGGCCCCGTTTTCGCCGCCATAACTCCCCTTCGAAGTATTACCTTCGAACCTCAGGCTCTCGGGCAAGCATGGCACGACGGAATGCCTGGAGTCACGGCGGCGTTGGGCTAAACCCCAGAGAAATCTAACCTAATCCCACCAGCCGGCGGATGGCGGCAGGCGAGGCACCGGCGGCGCGCAACTCCCGCAGGCCGGTCGAGCGGTTCGATTTCGACAGCTTCCGCCCATGGCTGCCGCAAATCAGGGGATGGTGGCGGTAGACGGGCTCAGTCAGGCCAAGCAAAGCCTGGAGCAGGCGGTGGACCGCGGTGGCATGAAACAGGTCCCGGCCGCGCACGATCTCACTCACGCCCTGAAGCGCGTCGTCGACCACCACGGACAGATGATAGCTGGTCGGGGTCTCCTTACGGGCCAGGATCACGTCGCCCCACGTCTCCGGCCGCGCGGCGACCATGTCGTGCTCGCCATCAGGCCCCTCGCCCAACTCATTCCAGGTCAGGCCGGAGACTCGCTGGCAGGCCGCGGCCATATCGAGCCGCAGCGCGTAAGGTGCGCCGGAATCGAACAGACGGGACCGCTCGCCGCGCGGCAGCGATTTCGCATCCCCAGGATAGAGCGGCGCACCATCGGGATCGCGCGGCCATGGCCCGTCAGCCTCGCGCGCGGCTACGAGCTTTGCGATCTCCGCGCGGCTTTCGAAGGCGGGATAGACGAGCCCGAGCGCGGAGAGTTTTTCCAGCGCGGTGCGATAGTCGGCGAGGTGCTCCGACTGTCGCCGGACCGGCGTTTCCCAGGTGATCCCCAGCCAGGCAAGATCCTCATAGATTGCGCTCTCATATTCCGGCCGGCAACGCGTCGCGTCGATGTCCTCGATCCGCAGCAACAGCCGCCCGCCAGTTTCGCGAGCCCGGTCGAAGTTCAGCAGCGCCGAATAGGCGTGGCCGAGATGCAAGTGGCCGTTCGGGCTGGGGGCAAATCGGAAAACGGGTGGCGGCATGTGATCTCGTCATGGCCGGGCTTGACCGCGACCGCCGTCATTCCGGGGCGGTCCGCTGGAGCGAACCCGGAATCTCGAGTTTCCGGGTTCGATGCTTCGCATCGCCCCGGAACGACGGAGTAAGATATTCGGCACGGGGTCAAGCCCGCATGACAAATAGAGCCACATGACCATCCACCTCGAAAGCCAGTCCGACCTCGAAGAAGCGATCCATACGCTGGTCAAGCGCGATCCGCGCCTCAAGCGGGTACTCGAAATCGCCGGCATGCCGGCGTTGCGGCGGCGCGAGCCGGGCTTCGCGGGGCTTGCGCACATCGTTTGCGGGCAGCAGCTTTCGACCGCGAGCGCCGCGGCGATCTGGGGACGGCTGTCCGCCGCCTTCGATCCGTTCGACCATGAGGCCGTGCGCCGCGCCCGCACCGACCGGCTGGGACGGCTCGGCCTGTCCGCGTCCAAGATCAAGACGTTGAAACATCTCGCGCGCGAAATAGTCGCCGAGCGGCTGAACCTCGACGTGCTCGCCGAAGAAGATGCGGATGCCGCGCATCATACGCTGATCTCGCTGCCCGGCATCGGGCCATGGACGGCCGACCTCTATCTCTTGTTTTGCCTCGGCCACGGCGATGCCTGGCCCGCCGGCGACCTCGCCGTGCAGGAGGGTATCAAAATTGGCCTCGGCCTTCAGGCACGGCCGACGGAAAAGCAGATGGCGCCGCTTGCCGAACCCTGGCGTCCCTTGCGTGGCGCGGCCGCACATCTGTGGTGGAGCTACTACCGTGCGGTGAAGAAGCGCGAGGGCGTGCTGTCGGCGTGAAGCAGCCGAACGGCGTTTAAAACTATGTTGCTGTTGCAAACAGCATGCGGGTGATCGATGAGATGCCGCACGACCACAAGCCGGGATCTGACATCATGACAGCCACCGACTTCATCGTTGCGCGCGACGATCTTGAAACGTGCAAGACGATTGCGACCGAATTGCCTGCGGCCGACGCGCTGCCGCAGGATGCTCTGCTGGTGAAGGTCGACCGCTTCGCCTTCACCGCCAACAACATCACCTACGCGGTGCTCGGTGACGAGATGAAATACTGGCAGCTGTTTCCTGCTCCCCACGGCTTCGGCAACATTCCGGTGTGGGGCTTTGGCGACGTGATCGCCTCCACACATCCGAACGTGCCCGTGGGCGAGCGCCTGTTCGGCTATTTCCCGATGGCAACGCATCTCGTGATCGAAGCCACCGATGTCAGCAAGCGCGGCTTGCGCGATGGCGCCGCGCATCGGCAGGGCGTGGCACCGGTCTACAATGCCTATGCGCGTGTGGGCGGTGACCCCACCTATGCCGGACGTCAGGGCGACTACCAGGCGCTGCTGCGGCCATTGTTCATGCTGTCGTTCCTGGTCGACGATTTCCTCGCCGAGAGCGACGATTTCGGCGCACGCACCGTGCTGCTCTCGAGCGCCTCGAGCAAGACCGCGTTCGGGCTCGGCCATCTCCTGCATACACGCGGCCGCGAGGTGATCGGCCTGACCTCGGCCGGCAACACCGCTTTCGTCATCTCGCTCGGTTGCTATGATGAAACCATCACTGATCGGGTGACGTCGCTGCCATCCGACAGGCCGGTTGCCTTGGTCGACATGGCCGGCAACAGCGCCCTGCGCGCCGGGGTGCACCGGCATTTTGGTGACCAGATGAAATGCTCGTTACGCGTCGGCTTGACGCATCGCGCCACCAAGCCCGACGAAGGCGAACTGCCGGGCGCAAAGCCGCGCTGGTTCTTCGCGCCCGACCAGATCCGCAAGCGTGCCAAGGAGTGGGGCCCCGGCGGCATCGAGCAGCGCTTCGGTGCGGCGTGGTCGGGGTTCACGCCGATGCTGGAGAGATGTCTGAGTGTCATCGAGAGCCGCGGCCCCGACGCAGTACGGCAGATCTATCTCGACACGCTGAAGGGGCGCATTCCGCCTGAGCAGGGCCACATGCTCACGCTGCTCGGATAACGGCGCCCCAAATCGGGCATTTCTGGGCGCTTGCCATCCCGCCGCCGTATTGCTTGCGCCTGAATAAGTCGCTCAACGGGCTTCACAATCCCGTCACGCTGCATGTAGTATGTCAATACATGCTGCTTCGCAGCGTATATTGGAGGCCGGGAGCGTTACTTGAACGCACATGTCTCGCAAGGCAGTTGGCCGGTGCTGGTCCTGAACGCGGACTTCCGGCCGCTGAGTTACTACCCACTGTCTCTGTGGTCGTGGCAGGACGCGATCAAGGCGGTGTTCCTCGACCGCGTCAATATCGTCGCGCATTACGATCAAGCGGTTCACAGTCCCACGCTGCAAATGCAGCTGCCGAGCGTGGTCTCGCTCAAATCCTTCGTCAAACCGACGACGCATCCCGCCTTCACCCGGTTCAACGTCTTCCTGCGCGATCGTTTCGCCTGCCAATATTGCGGCTCGCCCGAAGACCTCACCTTCGACCACATCATTCCGCGCAGCAAAGGCGGCCAGACCACCTGGGAAAACGTCGTGGCGGCGTGCTCGCCGTGTAATCTGCGCAAAGGTAATCTCACGCCCGCGCAAGCAAAAATGTTTCCGCGTCAAAGTGCGTTCGCGCCGACCGTGCACCAGCTCCACCGCAACGGCCGCATGTTCCCGCCAAACTATCTGCACGATAGCTGGCTGGACTATCTCTACTGGGATACGGAGCTGGATCCGTAGCGACCGGCATCCACATGCCCATGCGCCGCTGGCGCATTCAGGGGCCATGGCGGCCGACGGAACCGGAAGGGCTGCCGCTCGTTCAGATGGAAAGCCCGTGCGACCGCGAACGCGGCTGCGCAACCAGTGGAGACTTGCCATGCCCGCAGCCGAGAAGGATCACGTCTACAAGATCCTGGAGCTGGTCGGATCGTCCGAGGCCTCGATCGAGGACGCGATCAAGAACGCGATCGGCCGCGCCTCCAAGACCGTTCGCGCGATGAAATGGTTCGAGGTGGTACAGACGCGCGGTCACATCGAGAACGGCGCGGTGCGCCACTACCAGGTAACGCTGCGCGTCGGATTTACGCTGGATGAGTGACGCGGCGCGCGAGGCGAGACCATCACGCGCAGCAGCGTGGTTAACATCCACCGACGAGAGTGGATCAAAATGCAGACAATCCCCTCCGGTTGAGTACGGCCTCGCGCAATCATCACAGTCGTTGCAATAGGCCGTTAAGACCAAAGTGAGAGGTTTGCACCGAATTGGAGCAAACCCCGATGGTCACGAGCCGCGAACTGGGCAAGACCCGCCTTCCGCTCTGGGCGGCCGGATTCGTTGCGCTGATCTGCGTCACGATTTTGGGTTTGAGCGTCTGGCGCGAATGGGAAACGCGCGAAGCGGAGCTCAGAAACGCCGAGATCGACGTCACCAACCTGGCACATTCGCTGACCCAGCACGCGGACGACACGTTCGAGCTCGCCGATACGATCCTGGTCGGACTGGTCCACCGGCTCGAGCACGAGGGGACTGGCTCCGATACAATCACAAAGCTCCAGGCTTATTTGCCGATCCGCAAATCGTCGGACCGCATTCGCGGCATCTTCGTCTACGACGAGACCGGCCGCTGGCTTGCCACCACCGAGCATGTCGACTTCTCCGGGCTCAACAACAGCGACCGCGAATATTTCCGGCAGCACCGCGACTCCCCGGACAGGGGCACGCTCATCGGCCGGCCCGTCAAGAGCCGCTCCGGCGGTCAGTGGATCATCACGGCATCGCGCCGGATCAACCATCCCGACGGCAGCTTCGCCGGCGTCGTCCTGCTCACGATCGACGTCGCCTATTTCGCAAAATTCTACGAGCGATTCGACGTCGGGCCGAATGGCTCGGCATCGCTGCTCAACAACGCCGGCATCATGTTGGCGCGGGCCCATGACGAGAGCGGAGCTTACGTCGGACGGGACCTGTCCCATGCGCCCTTGTTCAGGGACCGGGAAAGCCGTCCCACTGCGGCGGTCTACTACTTCAAATCGCCGATCGATGGCGTGCAGCGGCTGAGCTACTACCAGCGCAGCAGCCGCTATCCGCTGATGGTGCTGGCGAGCAAGTCGCAGGACGACGTGCTCGCCCCTTGGCGACACGCCGCGACCGCGCGCATGATCTTCGTTCTCGGCCTCGTGCTGCTGATCGCCGTGATCGGCTTCTATCTGGTCCGTCAGTTGTCGCAGCGGCAGCGTATGGCTCAGATCCTGATCGCCAAGGAAGCCAATTTCCGCCTGCTGGCCGAGCAATCCAGCGACATGGTGACCCGGATCGGGTTGGATAACCGGCTGCTCTACGTCTCTCCCGCATGCGTGCGCATCACGGGCTGGCCCGCCGAGCAACTGCTGGACACGTCGGCTCTGGCCGGCATCCACCCGGATGACATGGAACGGGTCGAGCAGGCCATCGCCGCGCTGAAGAACGGCGAAGCCGAGGAGGCGCGGTTCATCTATCGCCAGCGCCATCGCGACAAGGGCGAGATCTGGGCCGAGGCGGCACTGCACGTGACCCTGGCGTCGGACAATGGCGAGATCGACGGCGTCGTTGCTGTCATGCGCGACATGACCGAGCAGAAAGATCTTCAGGACAAGCTCGCCTCGCTTGCCACGACCGATGGCCTCACCGGCCTTGCCAACCGGCGCGCATTCGACGAACGCCTGGCCGAAGAATGGGCGCGCGCCCGGCGCGACGGCACGCAGCTGTCGCTCCTGCTGATCGACGTCGATCATTTCAAGAAGTTCAACGACCATTACGGACATCTGGCCGGCGACGGCTGCCTGCGCGCCCTGAGCCGGATTCTGTCCGCTACCGCCAGGCGCCCTGCCGACCTCGCCGCGCGCTACGGCGGCGAGGAATTCGCCGTGCTGTTGCCGAACACCGGTCCGGATGGCTGCGCCGAGGTCGGCGAAGCGATTCGGCAGGCGCTGCACGATCTCGCCATGCTGCATGCGCAAAATCTACCATCCCGGCTGGTGACTGTCAGCGTCGGCGCCGCGACGAGCCTTCCATCCCAGGCCTCGGACTCCAGCACGCTGGTCGCTGCCGCCGACCGCGCACTCTATGCCGCCAAGGACAGCGGCCGTGACCGGCTCGTGATGTCTGGACAGGTCGTCCCCTGGCCCGCGAAGAGCGCGTGACCGAATCGACCAACCGATGGCCCAGCTCACGCAAGGTCCACGCCGCGCCGCTCCGGGATCAGCACGAGCAGCGCCACGATATCGAGGACATAGAGCAGCGCAAGACCCGCGATCGCGGTTGGAAAGCCGTAGGCTGCACTGACGATGCCGACCACCAGCGGGCCGAAGCCGGCCACCGCGCGCCCGATATTGAAGAAAACGTTCTGCGCCGTGGCGCGCGCGGCGGTCGGATAAAGCTCGCTCATCAACGCGCCGTAACCGCCGAGCATGCCGTTGACGAAGAAGCCCATCACCGCTCCGCCGATCAACAGCGCAAACGCAGTCGTCAGCTGCGAATAGACCACGACCATGATGGCCGCACCCAGCATGTAGGCCAGGAACACAGGACGACGGCCGAAGCGGTCGGCGACATGACCGAACAGGAAGATGCCGAGCGCCATCCCGGCAATGGTGACGGCCGTCCAGAGCGCCGACTGTGTCAGGCCATAGCCGAATCGCGTCGAGAGATAGTTCGGCAGCCAGATCATGATTCCGTAATAGCCGAAATTCTGCACCGAGCAGAGGATGATCATTCCGATGCCGATCCGGGTCGTCTCCGCATCAGCCACGAGCGCGCGAAGTGACGAGCCGGTCTTCGCCGCATTCCCCCTGTGCACAATGAAGACGTCCGGCTCGTGCAGCTTGCGCCGGATCACATAGGCGATCAGCGCCGGAAAGGCGCCGAGCGCAAACATCCCGCGCCAGCCGATGACCGGCAGCAGGGCCGGCGTCACCAGCGCCGCCGTGAGCACGCCGAACTGCCAGCCAAGCCCGACATAGGATGTTGCCCGCGCGCGCTTGCTCGCGGGCCAGGCCTCGGCCACCAGGGCCATTCCGATGCCGAATTCGCCACCGAGACCGATGCCGGCGATCGCTCGGTAGGCCAGCAGGTCCCAATAGCCCTGCGCGAGCGCGCACAGGCCGGTGAAGACCGCGAACAGGACAATGCTCCAGGTCAGAACCCGGACGCGGCCAAGCCGGTCCGACAGCATGCCGAACACAAAGCCGCCGACCACCGCGCCGACCAGAGTCCCGGTCACCAGCGAGGCTGCCTGCGGCTGCGTGAGATGGAGATCCTTCGAAATCGCCGTCAGCATGAAGCCAAGGATGAGGAGGTCGAACCCATCCATGGCGTAGCCGAGCGCAGACCCCCACAGCGCGCGACGCGCTGCCGCGTCACTATCCGTCGCATGGGCCATATCAACCGCGCCGAGAGTCACATCCTGTAGCTGGCTCATGCGTCCCCCTACGCCGGCCGGGCCCTTGGGATCAAGAGCTCCGACGATCTATGCACCGCAACTCAGGCCAGGTGGCACGCCACGACATGCCCGCCTGCGCCTTCCTTCAGCTCCGGCGCAACTTGCGCGCAGCGCGGCTCGGCGATCGGACAGCGGGTATGGAAGTGGCAGCCCGACGGCGGCTTCATCGGGCTCGGCACGTCGCCCTTGAGGCGGATGCGGTTGCGCTTGAGCTTGGGATCCGGCACGGGCACGGCGGACAACAGTGCCTTGGTATAGGGATGCTGCGGATTGCGATAGAGGTCGCTCGCCTTGGCAAGCTCGACGATACGGCCAAGATACATCACCGCGACGCGATCGGAGATGTGCTCGACCACCGAGAGGTCGTGCGCGACGAAGAGATAGGTGAGGTTCAGCTCGACCTGGAGATCTTCCAAGAGGTTGATGACCTGCGCCTGGATCGAGACGTCGAGCGCGGACACCGGCTCGTCGCAGACGATCAGCTTCGGTTCGACCGCGAGCGCGCGTGCGATCACGATGCGCTGGCGCTGGCCGCCGGAGAATTCGTGCGGATAGCGGCGCATGTGCTCGGCCTTGAGGCCGACCTTGACCAGCAGGCTTGCGACGCGCTCCTCACGTTCCTTGGCCGTTGACCCAAGCTTATGAATGATGAGGGCTTCGCCAAGAATGGAGCCGACCGTCATGCGCGGATTGAGCGAGGCGAACGGATCCTGGAATACGAGCTGCATGTTCCGCCGCATCGCGCGCAGATCGTTGCCGCCGAGCTTGCCGACGTCCTGACCGTCGAACACGACTTCGCCGTCGGTCGGCTCGATCAGGCGCAGCACGCAGCGCCCGGTCGTCGACTTGCCGCAGCCGGATTCGCCGACGAGACCAAGCGTCTCGCCGCGATTGAGCGAGAACGACACCCCGTCGACCGCATAGACGGTGCCGACCTGGCGCGACAACAGGCCGCCGAGCACGGGGAAATGTTTCTTCAGGCCAGTGACGCGCAGCAGGGGTTCGGTCATGCCGCGCCTCCCAACTGTGTATCTCCCAGATGGCAGGCCATGCGATGGCCGGGCGCGATCTCGCGCAGAAGCGGCTCCTTCTCGGTGCAGACGTTCATGGCGAACTTGCAGCGCGGCGCGAAGCGGCAGCCGACCGGCGGATTGATCAGGATCGGCACCGAGCCGCCGATCGCCTCGAGCCGGGTCTTGTGCTCGCTGTCGAGATCGATGCGCGGAATCGAGCGGATCAGGCCCTGCGTGTAGGGATGGCCTGGATCTGCAAAGAGAGCGTCGACATCGGCCTCCTCCACCACCTTGCCGGCATACATCACGACGACACGCTGCGCCGTTTCGGCGACCACACCCATGGCGTGGGTGATCAGCATTACCGCCATGCCGAAGCGTTCCTTCATGTCCTGAAGTAGGTCGAGGATCTGCGCCTGGATGGTGACGTCGAGCGCGGTGGTCGGCTCATCGGCGATGATCAGCTTGGGCTTGCAGGCAAGCGCCATCGCGATCATCACGCGCTGGCGCATGCCGCCGGAGAACTGGTGCGGATAGTTATGCACGCGGCCTTCGGCATTGGGGATCTGCACCAGCTTCAGCATCTCGATGGTGCGCGCGAGCGCCTGCTTCTTGGTCACGGGCTCGTGGCGGCGCAGGCTCTCGGCGATCTGCTCGCCGACCGTCAGCACCGGATTGAGCGAGGTCATCGGCTCCTGGAAGATGAAGCCGATCTCCTTGGCCCTGATATCGTCGAGCTGGTTGCTCGTCAGCGGCACCAGATCGCGGCCCTCGAAGATGATCTCGCCGGCCGCGATGCGGCCCGGAGGCATCGCGATCAGCTTCAGGATCGACATCGCGGTGACAGTCTTGCCGCAACCGGATTCGCCGACGACGCAGAGCGTCTCGCCGCGGTTGATAGAGATGTCGACGCCGTCGACGGCCTGCAAAATGCCGTCATCGGTGGAGAAGTGGGTTTTCAGGCCCTTGATCTCGAGCAGCGGCGCCATCAGATCACCCGTCGCGCATCGAGCGCGTCACGCAGACCGTCTCCAATGAAGTTGATGGCGACCACTGCGATGAAGATCGCGCCGCCCGGGAACAGCGCCCAGTGTGGGCCGATGTCGAGAAAGTCCTTGGCATCGTACAGCAGCCGCCCCCAGGTCGGAGTATCCGGCGGAAAGCCGAGACCGAGGAAGGACAGCGTCGATTCCGCGATGATCGCGGCCGCAACGTCGATGGTGCCCGCGATGATCACCGGACCGAGCGCATTGGGCAGGATGTGCTTCACCACCTGCCGCACCGGGCTCGCACCGAGCGCACGTGCAGCCTCGACGAACTCCTTCTCGCGGATCGACAGGAACTGCGCGCGCACGAGGCGCGCCACCGGCATCCAGCGCAAGCCGCCGATCACAAGGACGATCAGGATGAAGATGCCGCCCTCGGGACCGAACACCTGCTTCAGTCCGTCGCGGAAAAGATAGATCAGCAACAGAAGCAGCGGCAGTTGCGGCAGCGACAAAAAGAGATCGGTGAGCCACATGAGTCCGTGCCCGAGCGCACCGCGCGACATGCCGGCGAGTGAACCGATCAGCGTACCGATGAACACCGACACGAGCATCGCGGCGAGCCCGACCGCGAGCGAGATGCGGCCGCCATAGATCATGCGGGCGAGGATGTCCTGCCCGAGATCGTCGGTGCCGAAGGGATGGGCCAGCGACGGCCCCTGCAGGCCTGCAACGATGTCGATGTCGTCGATCCTGACGCGCCAGACGAAGGGGCCGGCCACCACCGCCAGAATCAAGATGAGGAGCAGGAACGCGCTGACCACGGCAAGCTTGTGGCGGCTGAAGCGCCGCCACGTCTCGCGCCACGGCGAATAGACGCGCCGCTCAGCGGAGGGAGATGCGAGGATCAAGCCAGCCATAAAGGACGTCCGCGATGAGATTGAACAGCACCACGAGGCACGCGAAGACGAAGGTGACGGCCATCACCACCGGCGTGTCGTTGGAAAGGATGGAGGAGATCAAGAGCGAGCCGATGCCGGGGATGCGGAAGATCTGCTCGGTGACAATGGCGCCGCCGAACACGGCCGGCATCTGCAGCGCGATCAGCGTGACGACCGGGATCATGGCATTGCGCATCACGTGCTTGACGATGACCTTGGCCTGTCCGAGGCCCTTGGCGCGCGCCGTGGTGACGTAGTCGAGCCGGATGACATCGAGCATCGCCGAGCGCACGAACCGCGTCATCGACGCCGCCTGGAACAAGCCGAGCACCGCCACCGGCATGATCGCCTGCCGGATCATTTCGAGCACATAGTGGATGCCGGTCGCCTTGATGTCAGTCGTGTAGACGAAAGGCAGCCAATCCAGCGTGACCGAGAAGATCAGGATGAACAGGATACCGGTGAAGAAGGTCGGCAGCGAGAAGCCGACGAAGGCGAGCGTGTTCGCGACCTGGTCGAACAGCGAATAGGGCTTTGTCGCCGCATAGACGCCGACGGGTATCGCGATCAGCAACGCCAGGATCTGCGCCGATCCGATCACGTAGAGCGTGGCCGGCAGGCGCTGCAGTATGAGCGTGTCCACGTCCATCCGGCTGACGAAGGAGAAGCCCCAGTCGCCGTGCAGCATGGCGTTGAGCCAGTGCACGTAGCGAAGATAGATCGGATCATCCAGGCCGAACCTGGCCCGAAGCGCAGCCTGCACTTCGGGCGGCACGTTCGGGTTGGTCGCCAGTTCCGAGAACGGATCGCCGGGGGCGAGCGCCAGCACGACGAACAGCACAAGCGAAATGGCGAGCAGGCTCGGGACGGCAATCAGGAGGCGACGCAGGACGTACTGACTCATTGGGAAGAATCCCGTCTAGGCCCCGCGATCATGCCTCCCGGTACCAGTCCTGGATGTTGTCGGTCTCGTTCGCCCAGCCGCTCAGCGCCGGTCGCAAGTTGTTGGCGGCCGCCTCGACCTTCAGGCGGTGCATCACAGGAATGAACACCGTGTCCTGCCACAGCAGGTCGTTGCACTTGATGTAGAGGGTGGCGCGCTTGACCGGATCGGTCTCGGTCTCGGCCGCCGCAATGGCGGCGTCATAGTCCTTGTTGACATAACGCGGGAAATTCTGGCCCTGCCACTTGTTCTCCTTCGTGGCCACATTGGCCGAGATGTAGCGGCGCATGTGCAAGGCCGGATCGGGCTGCGTCATCGGGATCTGGAATTCCTCGATGTCGGCATAGAACTTGGGGTAGGTGTCGGGGTTGGCAACGTCCGACGAGAAGAACACAGAGGCGACCACCGACTTCAGCTCCACCTCGATTCCGGCCTTCTGGCAGGCCTGCTTGACGATCGCCTGAGTCTTCTGGCGCGGACCGTTGGTCGAGGTCTGGTACAGAAGCTTGAACTTCTTTCCGTCTTTCTCGCGGATGCCGTCCGCGCCGACCTTCCAGCCGGCGTCGTCCAGCATCTTCGACGCCTTCTCGATGTTGAACTCCCACGAGGTGTTCTTGGAAACGAATTTTTCGGGACCGTTGAGGTAGTTGGCAGTAGTGCGGCCGGCGCGACCGTAAATCGCCTTCTTGACGGA
Organism: Bradyrhizobium diazoefficiens; assembly: GCF_016599855.1. Taxonomy (NCBI): domain Bacteria; kingdom Pseudomonadati; phylum Pseudomonadota; class Alphaproteobacteria; order Hyphomicrobiales; family Nitrobacteraceae; genus Bradyrhizobium; species Bradyrhizobium diazoefficiens. The sequence continues at coordinate 6,652,554 of NZ_CP067041.1, forward strand.
CTCGCGGTCGACGAGCAGGGCGAGTGCCTTGCGCACGTTCGGATCCGAGAGGATCGGGTGCTTGGTCTTCATCGAGGAGCGTTCGCCGTCCACTTCCGTGTTCGGATCGGTGAAGTTGATCGCGATGAACTCGATATCGCCGCCGGTGGCGTAGACCGTCTTGCCCTTGCCGCCCTTCTCCAGACGCAGCAGCACGTCATCTTCGACCTGCATGTTCCAAGCGAAATCGAACTCGCCGGTCTGGATCACGGCCCGTGCGGCAGAGACGGCATCGCCGCCGCCCTTCATATCGATCGTGTCGAAATACGGACGGTTGGGCATGTGGTAGTCGGGATTGAGGGCGCCGCGGACCAGGTCGCCCGGCTTGAACTCGACGAATTTGTAGGGGCCGGTGCCCACCGGGGCGAGATTGGCCGGCGCCTCCCGGGATTTCGATCCCTTGTAGTCAGCGAACAGATGTTTCGGAATGACGCATCCGTAGGCGCCGACGAACGCATTGGCCCAGAATGGCGTTGGGTTTTTGAACAGGAGACGGATGGTGAGGTCGTCCACCTTCTCGACCGTCATCTCGGCGTAAGTGCTGATGGAAACGGCCGCCGTGGCTGGATCGCTGGCATATGCCCAGGTGAACACGAAATCGTCGGCTGTCAGCGGTTTGCCGTCATGCCATTTGACGCCGGGCTTGATCTTCCAGGTGACCATTTTGCCGTCGGCAGCAAGGCCGCCATTTGCAACTGACGGGATTTCGGCGGCGAGGATCGGGTTGAGATTGCCATTGGCGTCCCAGCTTGCAAGCGGCTCGTAGAACAGGCGCGACCCGTCCTGGTCCTTGGTGCCGGTGGCAAAATGCGGATTGAGCAGCGTGGGCCCTTGCCACCACAACAGCTTGAGCGGACCGCCGCCACCACGCTTGGTCGGAGGATAGGCGTTCGGGCTCTGCGCCATGGCGACGCCGCCGAGCGCGAGGATCTGATTCGCCATGGGAGCGGTGAGGCCGACGACGGCCAAACGCTTGATGAAGGCGCGGCGATCCATCCGCCCGTCCTTCACGTCACCGATCATCGAACGCAGTTCTTTGTCCAGCATGGTTGTCCCCGTCTGGTTCCCGGATGGATGCAGCGGCCGCGGGACGGCCACCGAGTTTTGGCTGGCGGTAGATGGCACACTGAATAGGGCGCACGTCAACTGCGACCGTGTGTGTGCAAACGGTGCTCTGGCTGTCTCTTGAGCAAAACTTCGTCCCGCAGCTCAGCGGTTCGGCATTCCGGCGTCAAAATCCGCCGGAAACCAAGTTGCACTGCGAAAAATTTGTTCGCGAGATCAGACGAAGTATCGAGATGGAATTCTACGCCACGGACATAGTGAGCGGCGGCGCGACGTGGTCCGGCAGCGGGCAGACATAAGGTGTCTTGGCCGTCCGCTTCGTCAGATCGGCCTTCGCAGCCTCGATCAGTTCCGGTTCTGTCAGCGCCTTGATGCCGAGGCCAGCCATGGCCTTGGCCGCCTGCACCATCGCCTTGTGGGCATGCGAACTCTTGCCCTGCGCCACCACCTGCCAGGTGTGGAACGGCGTGCCGATTGCAACCGTTGGTGCGTGAACCTGCACGGTCGGCACCACCCAGCTCACGTCGCCCACATCAGTCGAGCCGACCAGCGGGTTGCGCTTGGCGTCCAGCGGCACCAGGAAGTCGGCCAGCGGCCGATCGGTCGGCTCCATGCCGATCGCGTAATAGACCGACGCGATGTCCTTGTCGGTCAGCGTCGCGCGGATCTGGCTGGCAAAGCCCTTGTCGGCGTCGTCAAAATGCGGCGGCCCGAGTTCTTCCATGACCCGATGCAGCGCCTGCTCCAGCGGCGTGTTCGGCAAGATGTTGGAGACCGCCGAGATGATCTTCATCTCGACCTTGGTCTCGGTCATCAACGCCGCACCCTCGGCGATTTTGCTGACGCGCCCGACCAATTCGTTCATGCCGGGGAGATCACGGGCGCGAATGGAATAGCGCACGCGGGCATGGGCCTGCACAACGTTGGGTGCAATGCCGCCGGTGTCGAGCAGCGCATAATGCACGCGCGCATCACTCGGAATGTGCTCGCGCATGTAGTTCACGCCGACATTCATCAGCTCCACCGCGTCAAGCGCGGAGCGGCCGAGATGGGGCGAAGCCGCCGCATGCGAGGTGCGGCCGGTGAAGATGAAGTCGGCGCGGGTGTTGGCGAGCGACGGCGTTACCGCGACTTCCCAGAAACTGTGCGGATGCCATGTGATGGCGATATCGGCGTCCTCGAATGCGCCGGAGCGCACCATGAAGGCCTTGGCAGCGCCGCCCTCTTCCGCCGGACAGCCGTAGTAGCGCACGCGACCGGGCACCTTGTTCTCGGCGAGCCAGTCCTTGACGGCCGTGGCGGCCAGCAGCGCCGCGGAGCCGAGCAGATTGTGGCCGCAACCGTGGCCGTGGCCGCCGGTCTCGATCGGACGGTGCTCGGCAACGCCAGCCTCCTGGCTGAGGCCCGGCAGCGCGTCGTATTCACCCATGAAGGCGATGACCGGACCGCCCTCGCCCCATTCGCCCATCACCGCGGTCGGAATGCCCGCCACCTTCTCGGTGATGCGGAAACCCTGGTAGCGCAATTCGGCGAGATGCTCGGCGGCGGAGCGCGCCTCGGTGTAGCAGACTTCGGGCATGCCCCAGACCTTGTCGCTAAGGTCGATGAAACGTCCCTTGATCGTGTCGATGCCACGCCAGATATCGCTGCGGTTGTCCATTGCTTCGATCCGTGATCCCTAGGTCAAACGAGCGGCAATGGTTAGCAGCTTCGCGCAACCCCGACCAGCGCGACCCAAGAGATCAGCCATGCAATCGGTGTCGGCTGACATCATGCAGCGTCTGCCTACTCCGCGGCCTCCAGCCCGCGCCGGATCGGCTGATCCGCCGAAATCACCGCGCCGTCGATCCGCCGTGCGATCGTCAGCTTGCGGTCATGATAAGCCTCGAGCTCGGGACGATGACCAACGCTGATGATGGTCGCTTGCGGCAATTCGCGCGTAATCACCGCCATCAGATCGGCCTGACCCTGGACGTGCAATGCGGAGGTCGCCTCGTCGAGCGCGACGATCTCGGGACGATGCAACAATAGACGTGCAATTGCCAGCCGCTGTTTCTCGCCTTCGGACAAGATGCGGTCCCAGGCCGCAACGTGATCGAGCCGGCTCGCGAATTGTCTAAGGCCTGCCAGCGCGAGCACCCTGGAGACAGTCGCGCTCTCGAAATCTGCGGCCGCCAACGGATAGGTGACGGCGTCACGCAACGTGCCGAACGGCACATAAGGCCGCTGCGGCACGACCTGAATGCGCCGGCCTGAGGCCAGCGTCACGCTGCCCTGCCCCCACGGCCAGCAGCCGGCAATCGCACGAACCAGCGAGCTCTTGCCGCTGCCGGATTCTCCTGCGATCAGCACGTGTTCGCCGGCAGCGATCGAGACACTGGCGCCGCGCACGATCGGCGTGCCGTCATCGAGCGCCACCACGACGTCCCTCAGCTCGAGCGCCGCCGCGCCGTCTTGCCGGTGCTCGACGCACAGCGCACGCCGGGCTTCCGCCGACTCAACTTCATCGATTGCCAGCATCAAGGCGCCAACCCGGCGTGCGGACGCGGTCCAGTCCGCAAGGCGCGTATAGTTCTCCATGAACCAGCTCAGCGCATGCTGGACGATGGCGAAGGCGGAAGCGATCTGCATGATCGCGCCTAACGACATGCTGCCGTCGAAATAGCGCGGCGCGCACAACAGGACCGGCACCACGCCGCAAAGCTGCGCGCTGCCCTGTTGCACGATGACCGCGCGCATATGCTGGCCCATCAGATCGCGCCAGCGCGCGATCACAGTGCCAAAACCCTGGTCGAGCCGCTCACTTTCGGCAGCGGCTCCGCCGAGGAGTGCGATGCTTTCCGCGTTCTCGCGCACGCGGGTCAGGGCATAGCGATATTCGGCTTCGGCCTGATTCTTCTGCTCCGTCAGGGGAATGAAACGGAAGGCCACCGCCAGCATCGAGCCATTGACGATCAGGGCGTAGAGCACGGCAGCGATCACGAGGGCTCCAGGGATGACGAAGACATCACCGCCCAGATCGAGTTTGAACGCGCCGCCGACGTTCCAGAGCACAACGATGAAGGTCGCAGCCGACAGCAGCGAGGTGACAAAGCCGGAGACGAAATCGACCGGCATCTCCGTGGCGATCCGCAGGTCGTCGTTGATGCGATGCTCGGGGTTCTTGTGGTCACCGCCGACCAGCTCCAGCTTGTAGAAGCGGCTGTGGACGAGCCAGCGCTTGAGGATCTGCGCATTCAGCCAAGCGCGCCAGCTGCGCTGCATCGTCATGCGCGCCCACATCGCGAATACGCAAAGGCCGAGATAGAGGCCGACCAGGACAGGAAACACCAGCGCCTGGTGCAGCGCCGTGCCGGCATCCTTCGCTCCGAGTGCGTCGTAGAAGTGCCGGTTCCACAGATTCAAGCTGTAGGTGATGCCGAGGCTCGCAAACACCACGGCCGTCATGCTGATCGTGACCAGCCAGGCGAGGCCGGAGCCGCTGCCGATCCAATACCCTGCCGCACCTCGACAAAAGCGTCGCAGCCGCGAAGGGCCTTTCGCCGTCGCCGGCGACGTCCGTCGCATCACACCGAGATTGACCATGGACCCCCCTTGCCTGGAACGGAGCCGCAAGCCGTGTGAAACGCAGGCTAGGCCTGTAGGCTCCTGAAGGGAAGAGGGAGCCTCGCGCGCTATTGCGCCGCCGGCATCGCCGAAAGATCGACATCATTGTCGATCAGCCCGCGATGCTGACGGCGGACCAGCGAGGCGTAACAGCCGTTCTGCCGCATCAACTCGCCATGACGTCCGGATTCGGCAATCCGGCCCTCCTTCAGCACGATGATGCGGTCCGCATTGACGACCATCGACAGCCGGTGCGCAATCACGAAGGTGGTGCGCGCGGCGACGAGCTGGTCGATCGCGGTCTGCACGGCTTCTTCCGATTCCGCATCAGCGCGGAGGTTGCCTCGTCCAGGATCAGGATCGGCGGATTTTTCAGAAGCGCGCGCGCAATGGTGATGCGCTGGCGTTCGCCGACCGACAGCAGACCGCCGCGCTCGCCGACACGCGTCTCATAGCCGTCCGGCAGGCGCATGATGAAATCGTGCGCATGTGCGGTCCTTGCGGCGGATTCGATCTCGGCTTCGGTCGCCTCCGGCCGGCCATAGGCAATGTTGCCTTTGACACTGTCGTTGAACAGCAGCGGGTCCTGGAGCACGACGCCGATAAGCCGGCGGAGCGAGCTTTGCTTGATGCCGCGCAGATCCTGGCCGTCGATGCTGATGCGGCCCTCCAGCGGACTCATAGAAGCGCATCAGCAGCGCCATCAACGTGGTCTTGCCGGAGCCACTGGGGCCGACGATTGCGATCGTCTCCCCGGGCGAGGCATGCAGCGTCAGACCGTCGAGCAGGGGGCGCTGCGGCTGCTCGTAGCGGAAATGTACGTTTTCGAAGCTGACCTCGCCCTTGATCCCGGCGAGGTCGATAGCGCCCGAGGTGTCGCCGAGATGCTCCTGGATATTGAGAATGCCGAAGATCTCGTCGAGCGAGACGGAGGCCTTGCGCAAATTCGAATAGACGCCGCTCAGGCCCTGCACGGGACCGAACAGGCCGCCAACATAACCCAGGAATGCAATCACGGTGCCGACCGTGATCTCGCCCTGCACGACGAAATATGCGCCGAGCGCGAGGCCACCGAGGCGCGCCAGCGCGACCACCAGATTGCTCGCCGAGGCATAGCCGGCATCGACCGCGACGCCCCGGATCACGACCTTGTTGGCGGCGGCGACGTCGCCCAGAAAGCGTGACTTCTCGGCGTCTTCCATCGCGAAGCTGCGGACGATGATGATTCCGGACAGCACCTCGTTGAAGCGCGAATAGATCTTGGCCCAGCGGTCGAGCAATGTGCGCTCGCGCCGCATCTGCTCAGGTCCGGCAAAAGCCGCAATGACCGCCGGCAGCGGTGCAAAGACGAGCACGAGCAGGGCCAGCCGCCACTCCAGCCGCAGCATGATCGCAATCGCAAGCACCAGAAAGATCAGCGAGGGCATGATGCTGAACAGGATCAGCGCGACGGCCGAGATGAATCCCTGGATGCTGCGGTCGAGCCGGGTCATGATGGCGCCAATGCCCTCGCTGCGCTGGATGCGCAGCGGCATGCGGTGCAGCTTGCCGATGGTGGCCTCGAGCAGCGCATATTGCAGGCCGATCCGCGTCCGCCAGGTCAGCCAATTGGCAAGGCCGTCCATCGTCTCCCGGCAGATGGCAAAGCCGAGGAGCAACAGGACGCCGGTCACGATGGGACCGGGCTGCTGCAGCTCCGTGAGCTGATCGAACACCCATTTGAGCACCAGCGGCTCGAAGGCATTGCAGGCGCCGGAGCTGGCCGAGGGGGCCGGGCGCACTCAGTTTCGGATTCGACCTGGTCATGCTCACAAAGGGCATGCCCGGACGTAAGATTATTTTGCAGGCAAGGAAAGGCGGAACTCACATCTATCAACGAGAGGCGGCGCCAGAACCGCCGGACCGCATTGGTTCCTGGCGGTGCCATGGAGCGGCATCCCAAGCTGCCGCGTGGCGGCGTTCGAATTTTTTTGGGCCGATCAAGCCTTTCAAGATGGCGCTTCGGAGCTTAGATTGACGCTGCCTTCCGGCTGCCACGGCGCTGCATGCCGACCAGGAGTGAACGCGATGCCCGCTCTGACCGAATGGAGAGTGCCGCCGGCCAATCAACCGCGCGCGAGCGACTACGGTTTTGATCTGGACCGTGCGCTCGCCTCCGTCGTCGGCCTGCATGCGATCATTCCGCCGGACGCCTTCAGCGCCGAGACCCTTGGCACCGAACGCGCCGGCAACGGCGTCGTCATCGACGACGGGCTGGTGCTCACCATCGGCTACCTCATCACCGAGGCTGAATCCGTGTGGCTTCATCTCGGCGACGGGCGCGTGGTGGAGGGGCATGTGCTCGGGTTCGATACCGTCACCGGCTTCGGCCTGGTGCAGGCGCTCGGCCGGCTCGACATCCAGCCGCTGCCACTCGGCTCGTCGGCGGAGACCCGGCTCGGCGACCGCGTCGTGGTCGGCGGCGCCGGAGGGCGAACGCGATCGGTCGCAAGCCAGATCGTCGCCAAGCAGGAATTTGCCGGCTACTGGGAGTATCTACTCGACGAGGCATTGTTCACTTATCCCGCCCATCCGAATTGGGGCGGCACGGGACTGATCAACGAACGCGGCGAATTGATCGGGATCGGCTCGCTCCAGCTCGAGCGTGAACGCGACGGCAAGGCCGAGCATGTCAACATGATCGTGCCGATCGACCTGTTGAAGCCGATCCTCGGCGATCTCCGCAAGTTCGGCCGCGTCAATCAGCCGGCACGGCCCTGGCTCGGACTCTATTCGACCGAGATCGACAACCGCGTGGTGGTGATCGGGATTTCCCCCAACGGTCCCGCCGCCCGCGCCGAGCTCAAGACCAACGACGTCATCCTTGCGGTGGATGGCGACAAGGTCACGAGCCAGACGGCGTTCTACAAGAAGATGTGGGGGCTCGGCGACGCCGGCGTCGACGTGCCGCTCACCGTGCATCATAAAGGCGTCACCTTCGACGTCACGGTGACCTCGACCGACCGATTCAAGCTTCTGAAAGCGCCGAAGCTGCACTGATCCAGCAAAGGAAGCCGCAATGACCGAGGCCGTCGTCGACGACATCGTGGCCGTGCTGCCGCCATTGCTCAACGCGCTGGAAGCGCTCGGCTACTTCCAGCGCCATCTGCATCCGCCGGCCTTCGCCTCGGTTATGAACGCCATCGGCGCCCCGGATGATGCGCTACGAGCGGCACATGTCGCGATCGGAAAGTGGCCGGAGCAGTTCGCCGGGATGCGCGAGCAGCTCGACCGCGCCTGCAACGAGACGCTCGCGGCCCTTGCCGGCATCCGCGACGTCGAGCGCGGCAACGGCGATCTCGTCGCGGTCTTCCGCGCGCTGCGCCATGTGCCGCGCGCGCAAGAGGCGCTTTACCCGTTGTCGCTGCAGTTCCCGCCGATCAGCAACTTCTTCCTCAATACCGCCAATCGCGAGAACGAGGAGCTGCTGGCCCGGCTTGAGGTTGGCGCGAACGAGCACACCGGCATCTTCCACGATCACAATGAGCCCGGCAGTCGTGGCGGCTTCTCTGTCTATGTGCCGGAGTACTACACGCCCGATCGCGCCTGGCCGCTCGTGATGGCGCTGCATGGCGGCAGCGGCAACGGCCGCGGCTTTCTGTGGAGCTGGTTGCGCGATGCCCGCAGCCTCGGTGCAATCCTGGTGGCGCCGACTGCGACCGGGCAAACCTGGGCGTTGATGGGCGACGATAGCGATACGCCCAACCTCATGCGCGTCCTTGAGACCGTGCGCGGCCGTTGGGCAATCGATACCTCACACATGCTGCTGACCGGCATGAGCGACGGCGGCACCTTCTGCTATGTCAGCGGACTCGAAGGCGCCTCGCCCTTCACGAATCTTGCGCCGGTATCGGCGACCTTCCATCCGCTGATGGCTGAGGTGGCCGACGCCGCGCGCCTGCAGGGACTGCCGATCTTCATCACGCACGGCAAGCTCGACTGGATGTTTCCGGTGCAGACCGCACGGCAGACGCAAGCAGCACTCGCGGCCGCCGGCGCTGACGTCACCTATCGCGAGATCGATGACCTCAGTCACACCTATCCGCGCGAGATCAATGCGGAGCTGCTGCAATGGCTGAACCGGGGATGAACCAACCGTCCTTACCTGCGCCGCACTGGCGCGGAACCATCACTCCGGGGCGACGTTATCCGCCCGTCACCGGACGTTCGCCATGCAGACTTTTTTTGGAATGATTTTGGGCGCGCTTCTGCTCGCTTGCGGCGTTTACGCCTATGACTCCATGCAGACGTCGTCGGTCGCCAATGGTGAGGTGGCAGCCACCAATCGCACCATCGTCAATTGGGATGTTGCGAAGGCCGACTGGGACGCGCTGCGCGATCGCGCGCACAAGGACTGGGTCCGCATCTCGTCGAAGTAATTCGACCCGCAATAAACAAGGCGCCGTCGCGGGTCCCCGCGGCGGCGCCTTTGTGCTGGCTACGGTCGGCGCTGCTCGCGCGTCAGTTCATCTTGGCCTTGCGGGCATCGGCGATGACCTGCTCGAACTCGTTCATGCTGAGCACGCCCGGGACGCGGTACTTGCCGACGATGAAGGACGGCGTGCCGCGGAAGCGGAAGGCTTCGGCCTGTTCGTTGTTGCGCTTGAGGATCGCGTCGATGTCCTTGGCGTGCGCGGTGAGGTCGCTCTTGAGGCGGTCCATCTCGAGCCCGGCGGATGCGAGCAGTTCGTTGATGCGCGACTCGGTCAGGCGCGAGCTGACGCCCATCATGGCGTCATGGGCCTGATGGTACTTGCCCTGGAATTTCGCGGCGAGCGCGATCCGGGCGGCCATCACGGAAACAGGTCCGAGGATCGGCCAGTCCTTCAAGACCAGTCTGACCTTGCCGTCGTCCTGGATGACCTGGCGCAACTCGGGCTCGAGCTTGCGGCAATAGGGACAATTGTAGTCGGACCATTCGATGATGCTGACGTTGCCATCGGGATTGCCGGCAACGGGAACGTCGGGATCGCGCAGCACCTTGGCTTCGGTCAGCACCTCGTCATCATCGGTAGCCGCACGGGCCAAAGTCATGCCGCCGGCAGCGAAGGCGCCCGCCCCGATCAACGTCAGCGCCGCGCGGCGCGTCGTCACAAGGCCCTTAGTCCTGAATCCAGCCATATCTCGTCCCGTTTCGGCCCCATCTTCGTAAATACGCTTCGGAACCGGAAATTGTTACGAAGCATATAGAGCGTCGCTGTGCCAATGTCATCGCACCAGCTGCGGCGGTGCCGAGCGTGGACGCGGCGCAGGCCTTCCTGTTCTACTGCTTTATGTTCGGCCAGAGCCTCTTGTTCGTCGCGCGCGGCCCGCGCAAGCGGTCGCAGATCTGGCGAAGTCGGCAGAGAAGCTGCTCGACTAAGCAAAATGGCCGGAGCTCTGCTCCGGCCATCGCATCAATTCGAAGCTCAGGCGGCGCCCTTGAGCTTCTTGTTGCATTCGCTGTAATAGCCGCCGCCCTTCTGGATCCACTTCATGCCGCCGTTGCCGTTGGTGGTCTTGTTGGCATTGTACTGGTCGACGCAGGTATGAAGGCGAGCTTTTCCGGGGGTTTCCTTGGCATATTTCGGATCGACCGCGTTCGGAAAGATCGCAGGGCCGGCCGGCAGGGTCGGCGCCGGAGCAGCAGCGGGGGCGGCCTCCTTCTTGGCCTGCTTCGGCTCGGCGGCAGGCGAAGGCGCGGCCGGGGCGGCCGCGGTCGGCGCGGCGGCGGGCGTTGCATCGGCGCCGCACTGGGCCTTGCGGAAGTCATTCCACTTCATGGTGCCGAGCGAGCCGTCCTTCTTGGCGGCCTGGTATTTCGCGCTGCACTCCTGCGACGTCAGCGCCTGCGCCGGCGCGCTCGCCACCAGCGCAGCAACACCCGACACCGCGATTGCACACAACAATTTGGCTTGAATGGTCATCCTTGGTCTCCCTCAGGGAAGCAAAACGAGGACTGCTATCCTAGCGTGCCCCGCACGCCCGACAAGGAAGCCATGGCGGTCGGGGCCAAAATATAGTGGTCCCGCCGTTCAGATTATTCATGTCGCGTTCAGCAACACGGGGCGACGTTCGCGCCCTTCGCAATTCTTGCTAGAAGAGTGCAACACCATGACCCTCGCCTCCCGCCTCGCCGTCGTTGCCTTTGCCTCCCTGTTCGCCACCGGCACCGCCTTCGCGCAGACCGCCGCGCCGGCCGCCAAGACCGATGCCGCCACGACCACCGACAAGAAGGCGCCGAAAGAGCACTCGGCCGAATCGCTCGAATGCTCCAAGCAGGCGGATGCCAAGGGCCTGCACGGCAAGGAGCGCAAGAAATTCCGCTCGGAGTGCATCAAGTCCGCGAAGGCCGGCACCGCGCCTGCGCCTGCCGCCGACAAGAAGTAAATCCGTCACAATCCTGCCCTCGCCTTTGGCGGGAGGCGCACGCATTGCGGCATGACGAGCCTGCAATTGTGCGCCTCTCGCCAATTTGCGATAAGGCAGCGTGAAGCAAATCACCGCCTCCCTGCCGTTCGAATGGCCGAGCCGTGCCAAGGTTCTGAGCACGGCGGAGACGCTCGTCATCGGCGCGACCGGTGGCCTCGCGTTCCTCGCCGCCGGCCTTCCCGGCGGATTGATCTCGGGATCGATGATCGCGGTCGGTATCGCCGCAATTGCCGGACGCCAGCTTGCGGTGCCGCCGCTCGTGACTCAGACCGTGCTGGTGATGCTCGGCATTTCGCTGGGCTCGGTCGTCTCGCGCCATCTGATCCAGCAGGTCAGTGCCTATCCGCTGACCATCGGCCTGTTGGCGCTCGCCACGTTCTGCTCGACTTTCGGCTCGAGCTATTACCTCCAGCGCGTCCATGGCTGGGATCGTACCTCGGCCTTCCTCGCCGGCAGTCCCGGCGCGCTGTCGCAGATCACGATTTTGGCGGTTGAGCGCGGCGCCGACCTGCCGGGCATCGCGGTGGTGCAGACCATGCGTGTCATCATCCTGACCGCGGCGCTGCCAATGGTGCTGGCGATCGCGGGCGTCGCGCCCTCCGTAGCGCCGTCACTGACGACGACGATTGCCTCACCGCTCGATCTTCTGGAACTGGTCGCCGCTTCGCTGGCGGTATCGCTCGTGCTGCGGCTGATCAAGTTTCCGGCGAGCTGGATGTTCGGCGCGATGATCGCCTCGAGCGTGCTGCATGGCGCGGGATGGGTCGAGGGCGGCCTGCCCAACTGGGTCCGCGGCGTGGCGCTGGTCGGCATCGGTGCGCTGATCGGCAGCCGCTTTGCCCGCATGCGGATCAAGACGCTGACCGGCCATATCAACGCCGCGCTGGGCTCGTTCGCCGTGGCCATCGCCGTCTCTGCCATTTTCGTCGGCATCGCCGCGCTCACCACGCAGGTGAAATTCTCCGACGTCGTCGTCGCCTTCGCGCCCGGCGCGATGGACGCGATGCTGGCGTTGGCGCTCACGCTGCACATCGACCCGATTTTCGTCGGCGCCCATCACCTCTCGCGCTTCGTGTTCGTCACGATCGCGACGCCGGGCATCGTCCACCTGTTCGGCCGCACCCAGGACGACGTGGACGATTAACCCTCCTCTCTCGTCGCCTATCCCGTCAGCGCCGCAACCTCGGCCTCGAGCTCCGCAATCCGCTGGTCCCTCGCGGCCAACGCCGCCGCTACATCCGCAGCATCGAACTTCGGCGGAATGTGCTGCGGACAATTGGTGTCCCAGGCGCCGATCTTGAACACGATCACCTCCTCGGGCCGCGCGCGGTAGCCTTTCGGCATCAGTGCATCCGTCAACGCATCGTCGTCCTCGACCACGCGCGCCTCGCCCCAGATCTTCACTCTCCGCCGATGAGCGTAGTCCATCACGAAGATGTAAGCCTTGGGGTTCTCGGAGAGATTGCCCTGAGTGAGGTATTGCCGGTTGCCGGCATAGTCGGCGAAGGCGAGCGTCTGCTTGTCCAGCACCTTCAAGAACCCTTTCGGCCCGCCGCGGTGCTGGATGTAGGGCTGGCCGTCGGCCGAGGCGGTCGCGAAATAGAAGCTGTTGGCATCGGCAAGGAACGCGGCGAGGTTCTCGTCGACCTCGGTACGCCAGCCGCGCTGTTCGGCCCTTGCATAGGCCTCGCGCGATCCCTTGCGCGCCTGGATCGCCTTTACCGCGGGCGTGAAGGCCACGTCGCTGGCATAGGTCTGTGCTGTTGTCGCCATCGAAGCATCTCCTGAAATTCCGCCGCGTTTTTCTCCGTTTCACCCGAGAAGATGGACCTTCGCTGGATTAAAACAATCAGTCCGCTTGACACTTCATCATTGCACTATATGCAATAGTCGTCATGGACCGCCTTGAAGCCATGCATGTATTCGTCACTGTCGCCGATCTGCGCGGCTTTGCGCCGGCGGCGCGTAAGTTGCGGCTGTCGCCCTCGGCTGTGACGCGGCTGATCGCAGCGCTGGAAGAGCATCTCGGCGCGCGGCTCCTGCAGCGGACCACCCGGCAGGTCAGGCTGACTGACGTCGGCACGCGCTACCTTGAGCGCGCGCGGCGCATTCTCGCCGATGTCGAGGAGGCCGATGGCTCCGCGCGGGAGGAGCGCAACCGGCCGAGCGGACGTCTCGTGGTGTCGGCGCCGGTCGGCTTCGGCCGGCTGCATGTCGGACCGGTCATGACCGAATATCTCAAGCGCTATCCCGAGGTCGCCTGCGAGCTCAGGCTGTCGGACAACCTCGTCAACCTCGTGGAAGACGCCGTCGATGCCGCGGTGCGGATCGGCCATCTCGCGGACTCCTCGCTGGTTGCGCGCCAGGTCGGCGAAATGCGGCGGATCGTGGTGGCCTCGCCCGCTTATCTGAAGAGGCATAGCGAGCCGAAGACGCCGCAGGCGCTGCTCGCGCATCAGACCATTCAATTCGGTCCATCTGCCAGCTGGCGCTTCGCGCAGCACGGCGACGACATCGAGGTGACGCCAAGCGCACGCTTCACCAGCAACAGCGCCGACGCCGCCTTGCAATACGCCGAGGCCGGTGGCGGCATCACGCGCGTGCTGGCCTATCAGGCCGCCGAAGGGCTTAAGCGCGGACGGCTGAAAATCGTGCTGGCGAAATACGAGCAGCCGGCGCTGCCGATCCACATCGTCTATCCAACCTCGCGCCTGCTCTCGGCGAAGGTGCGCGCCTTCATCGATCTCGTGGTGGAGACGGCGGATTGGAGGTTTGGGTAGGCTTCGGCACCACGCGGAACGTACCGCTGGCACGGGCGATCACGACGCCGTCGGCCTTGATCAGGCTCTGCGCGAAGCAGATGGTCTTGCCGGTCTTGATCACGTCGCTCTCGATCGAACACCACTGGCCGATCTCGGCAGAGCCGACGAAATCGATTGACAACGAGACCGTCACGAACGAGGTGATCCAGTTCGTGACCTGGGCGCAGCTATAGCCCATGGCGTTGTCGGCGAGCGCGGCAATCAGCCCGCCATGGATCAAGCCGCGGCCATTGGTGTGCGGCCTTGCCAGCCGCAAGCCGATGATGATGGCGTTGTCGGTTTTCTTTGCGTAGAGCGGCTCCCAGGGTTCGGTAAGCGGGCTCTTGCGGGAAAGCGGCTCGAAGCCGTCGGGGATGTCGGTCGGGGTCATGTCTGTCTCGTGCACGTCGCAATGATTGTTGCCATTGAACGCGATGAACGTGACGGACGCATCAATTACAAAGTTTTAAACGGGATTTGCGCGGGTGTTTGAAACGCGCAGGGCCGCAATGACAGAGCAGTAGGGTGGGCAAAGCGAAGCGTGCCCACCATCTTTCTCAATGATCGAGGGATGGTGGGCACGGCGCTCCGCGCCTTTGCCCACCCTACTGCACCGTCAGCTCTGCTCTAAAACGGCAGCCCCACGTAATTCTCCGACAGCGACGTCATCGCGGCCTGCGATTGCGTGACGTAGTCGAGCTCGGCGAGCTGGATGCGGGCGCCGATGGTGCCGGTGTCGGGGAATTTGTGCAGCATCGAGGTCATCCACCACGAGAAGCGCACGGCCTTCCAGACCCGCGCCAGCGCCGTGGCGGAATACGCGTCGATCCCGGCCTCCGATTTCTCGCCGTAGAATTCGCGGAAAGCGCTCGCGAGGTAATGCGCGTCGCTGGCGGCGAGGTTCAGTCCCTTGGCGCCGGTCGGCGGCACGATGTGGGCGGCATCGCCGCATAAAAACATCTTGCCGAAGCGCATCGGCTCGGCGACGAAACTGCGGAGCGGCGCGATGCTCTTCTCGATCGAGGGGCCCGTGACGAGGCTGTCGGCCGCGTCCTGGTCGAGGCGGCGCTTCAGCTCGTCCCAGAAACGGTCATCCGGCCACTCGTCGATATGGTCGTCCAGCGGGCACTGCAAATAGTACCGGCTGCGCTTCGTCGAGCGCATGGTGCACAGCGCAAACCCGCGGGAATGGTTGGAATAGATCAGCTCATGGCTGACCGGCGGCGTCTCGGACAAGATGCCGAGCCAGCCGAACGGATAGACCCGCTCGAACTCCTCGATCGCCGAGGCCGGCACGCTGGCGCGGCTGACGCCGTGAAAGCCGTCGCAGCCCGCGATGAAGTCGCAATAGAGCGTGTGGATGAGGCCGTCCTTGACATAGGTTACGCGCGGGTGACTGCCATCGAAATCGTGCGGCTTCACGTCCTTGGCTTCGTAGACGGTGGTGAGACCGGCCGCCTTGCGGGCATTCATCAGGTCGAGCGTGACTTCGGTCTGGCCGTAGATCGTGACCGTCTTGCCGGTCGCGCCCTTCATGTCGATGCGGTGACGTCGACCGGAAAAGGCAAGCTCGATGCCTTCATGCACCAGGCCCTCGGCATGCGCCCGCGCGCCTGCGCCGACCTGGTCGAGCAGTGCGACCGTTCCTTCCTCCAGGAGGCCGGCGCGAATGCGCCCGAGCACGTAGTCCGGGCTCTGCCGTTCAAGGATGAAATTGTCGATGCCGTAGCCGTGCAGCAGTTGCCCAAGCAATAATCCGGCCGGCCCGGCCCCGATGATTGCGACTTTTGTCCGCAATACTTGCTCCTCCCGATCCTGTAGGCTTTCGGCGGCTCGCTTCTCGCGTCGGTCCGCACAAGATAATTATATCATATAACGGTCTGGCAAAATGGAGTGCTGATCGCCGCAACGCGACAAATCCATGCAACACGGCTGACATAGACAACGTGATGGTTGCCGCGCCAGTTCCGGCTTGAACGCGCCGGCCGATTAGATAACATGTTAATTAACGAGACCGGGCCATCGAAGCCCGCCGTCGAAAACAGGGAGAGGCGCGTGATGAGGAAAACCTGTCTGGCTTTGCTGCTGGCAGCAAGCGTGACGCCTGCGTTCGCGCAGGACAAGACCTTCGATCTGAAGATCTCGCATTGGGTGCCGGCGTCGCACCCGCTGCAAAAATCCCTAGAGGACTGGGTGGCCGCGGTGAACAAGGATTCCGGCGGCACCATCACAGGCAAGGTGTTTCCGGCCCAGCAGCTCGGCAAGGCCTTCGACCATTACGACATGGCGCGCGACGGCATCGCCGACGTCACCTACGTCAATCCCGGCTACCAGCCCGGCCGCTTCCCGATCATCGGCGCCGGCGAATTGCCCTTCCTGATCTCGGACGCCAAGGGCGGTTCGGAGGGGCTGGACGCCTGGTACCGCAAATATGCCGAGAAGGAGATGAAGGACGTCAAATACTGCCTTGCCTTCGTCCACTCGCCGTCCTCCTTCCACTCTCGCACCAAGAAGATCGTGATGCCGGAGGACGTGAACGGCATGAAGATCCGTCCAGCCCACGCGACCATGGCGAATTTCGTCACCGCGCTCGGCGGCACCAATGTGCAGTCCTCTGCGCCTGAGGTGCGCGACATCATCGAGCGCGGCGTCGCCGATGCCGTGACTTTCCCCTGGGGCTCGCTGGTGCTGTTCGGCATCGACAAGGTGACCAAGTACGACATGGATGCGCCGCTCTACACCACGACCTTCGTGTTCGTGATGAACAAGGACAAGTACAATTCGATGTCCGACAAGCAGAAGGCCGCGATCGACAAGAACTGCACGACAGAGATGGCCGGCGTGGTCGGCGAGCACTGGGGCAAGTTCGAGGATGCCGGCATCGACAAGGTGAAGGCGGAAGAAGGTCACGAGGTCTACAAGCTGACACCGGACCAGACCGCCGCATGGAAGAAGGCGGCCGAGCCGCTGGTCAAGACCTGGAGTGACGGCGCGAAGAAAGCCGGCGCCGATCCGGACGCCGCGCTGGCGGATCTGAAGGCCTCGCTGAAGAAGTACAACGCGCTGGCGGAGTAGCCTCGCCTCGAGCCGCGCACTCGCTGCACCTCTCCCGCTTACGGGAGAGGTCGGCGCGGAGCGCCGGGTGAGGGCTCTCTCCTCTTGGGGGCCCTCGATAGTGGAAGCACCCTCTCCCCAGCCCTCCCCGCAAGCGGGGGAGGGAGCGCAGCCCGATAGCGGGCACATCTCGAACTCGTCGGAAGGACTCTTTCCCATGAAGCGCTCCTGGATGGACCGCATCATCGACGCGATCGAATGGATCGCGGCCGGTTTCGTCGGCATCGTCGCGCTCGACATCTTTCTATCGGTGCTCTTGCGCAACACGCTGAACTATTCGATCCCTGACAGCTTCGACATCGGCCGCATGCTGCTCGGCATCCTCATCTTCTGGGGCATCGCGGCGACCTCCTATCGCGGCACCCACATCACGGTCGACCTGGTCTGGGGCAATGTCGGGCCACGCTATCAGCGCTGGATCGACGTGTTCGCGACGCTGGTGCTGCTGTTCGTGGTGACCGTTCAAACCTGGACGCTGTTCGACAAGGTACGCGGCACCTACAACGACAACGTCCAGACCTTCGACATGCACATGCCGACCTGGCCGTTCTTCGCGATCGCCTGGATCGGCGACGTCTCCGCCGTGCTGCTGATCGCGATCCGCACTTACCGGCTGATCTTCCATCCTGAAGAGATGCACGACCCCAAGCTGAAGGCGACGGAGTAGTCATGAGCACCGATGCCGTCGCCGTTATCGGCTTTATATCCCTGTTCGCGCTGATGCTGCTGCGCGTGCCTGTCGGCATGGCCATGGGCCTCGTCGGCGTCTCCGGGTTCTCGTATCTGGTCGGCGCGACGCCGGCGCTGAAGCTGGTCGGCCAGACCTCGATGCGCACGGTCACCGACTACACGTTCGGCGTCATCCCGATGTTTCTGTTGATGGGCTCCTTCGTCAGCAATTCCGGCATGAGCCGCGAGCTGTTCCGCGCCGCCAACGGCTTTGTCGGCCACTTACGCGGCGGGCTCGGCATAGCGACCGTCGGTGCCTGCGGCGGCTTTGCCGCGATCTGCGGCTCGTCGGTCGCAACTGCCGCGACCTTCTCCGCCGTCGCCTACCCCGAGATGCGCCGCTTCGGCTACCCGCAGTCGTTCGCCACCGGCGTGATCGCGGCGGGCGGCACGCTCGGCGCGATGCTGCCGCCCTCCACCGTGCTCGCGGTCTACGGCATCATCACCGAGCAGGACATCGGCAAGCTCTTCATCGCCGGCATCATCCCGGGCCTGCTGGCGATGACCATGTACATGATCACGATCGGCCTGATCGGCTATTTTCGACCCGACTTCCTGCCCAAGGGCAAAGTGCTGCCGTGGCGCGAGCGCTTTGCGGGATTGAAGGACATTTGGGCGCCGGTGCTGCTGTTCGTATTCGTGATCGGCGGCCTCTACGGGCTGCCCTTCCTGCCGCGCTTCACGCCGACGGAAGCCGGCGGCGTCGGCGCCACCGGCGCCTTCATCATCGGCATCGTCACGGGCCGGCTCGACCGCGAGAAGATCCTGACCTCGCTGCTCCAGGCGACACGCACGGCGGCGGCGGTGTTCACCGTGCTGATCGGCGCGCTGATCTTCGGATATTTCCTGACGGTGACGCAGACACCGCAAAAGGTGACGGAATTCCTCACCGGCCTGGGCTTGGGTCCCTACGGCGTGCTGGCGCTGATCATGGTCATGTATCTCGTACTCGGTTGCCTGATGGACGCGATGGCGATGATCATCCTGACCGTGCCGATCATCTTCCCCGTGATCACGCATCTCGGCTTCGACCCGATCTGGTTCGGCGTCATCATCGTGATGACCGTCGAGCTTGGCCTGATCCATCCGCCCGTCGGCATGAACGTCTTCGTCATCAAGAGCGTGGTGAAGGACGTCTCCTTCGCCACCATCTTCAAGGGCGTGATCCCGTTCGTGGCGACGGACATCGTGCGTTTGGTGATTTTGATCGCCTTCCCGCTGCTGGCGACATGGCTGCCGACGCGGATGATGGCGCATTGAGGCCAAGCGATGACCACACCGACGCTCCAGACAAAATACATCTTCACCATCACCGCTGAGATCGGCGACGTCATCACCGCCGGCGAAACAGGCATTGGCATCCGCCGCATCATCCCGATCATTGGCGGCGAGGTGAAGGGCGCGATATCAGGCAAGGTGCTGCCATTCGGCGCCGATTTCCAGACCATCCGGCCCAACGAGCTGATCGATCTCGAAGCCAAATACGCCTTCGAGACCGACGACGGTGCCGTCGTCTATGTCGAGAACAAGGGTATGCGCTTCGGTCCGGTCGAGCTGTTGCAAAAGCTCAAGCGCGGCGAACCGGTCGACCCAAAGCTGATCTACTTCCGCACTGTGCCGAAATTTGAAACGGGGCACGAAAAGTATCGCTGGCTCATGGAGCACATTTTTGTGGGCTCGGCGGCACGGCACGCCGACCGCGTGGTGATCGACGTGCATCAGGTGGTGTGAGGTGCTGCCGCCTCGTCATTGCGAGCGAAGCGAAGCAATCCAGAATCTTTCCGCGGAGACGCTCTGGATTGCTTCGCTGCGCTCGCAATGACGGAGGATGTGGCAAACAGCAGCGGATCGCAACTCGCTCCTGGCCCACTGCCCCGCCGGCCGGACGCCAGCGGCTGCATGCCCGTCTGGGGCAATCTCGCGCACCAGCCATATTGACTCCCCCCAAATTCGTTATACAACATAACTATTCTGACAAGGACGCAAATGACACAGGGAAACGCCGAGACCGCTGCCGCGGGCGCCTCCGGGCTGCTTCAGATCGAGAGGGTGGACCGGGTTCTGACCGTGGGTCTGAACCGGCCAGCCAAGCGCAATGCGCTCAACGACGGCATCATCCTCGAAGTCGGCGAATGTTTTGCGTCCCTGCCCGACGACGTCGGGGCGGTGGTCGTTCACGGCATCGGCGACCACTTCTCCTCTGGGCTCGACCTCTCCGAATTGCAGGATCACGACGCCACCGGCGGCCTGCTGCATTCGCAGATGTGGCACCGGGTGTTCGATCGCATCCAGTATAGCCGTGTCCCCGTGATCGCCGCGCTCAAGGGCGCCGTGATCGGCGGCGGCCTGGAGCTCGCCTGCGCGGCGCATATCCGCGTTGCGGAACCCTCGACTTATTTCGCGCTGCCGGAAGGACAGCGTGGCATCTTCGTCGGCGGCGGCGGCTCTGTGCGGCTGCCGCGATTGATCGGCGTCGCGCGCATGATGGACATGATGCTGACGGGTCGCGTCTATAGTGCGACCGAGGGCGCGTCTTACGGCTTTGCGCAATACGTCACGGAGGCCGGTAACGGCCTCCCCAAGGCGCTGGAGCTTGCGACCAAGATCGCGTCCAACGCGCCGCTGACGAATTTCGCCGTGATCCAGGCGCTGCCGATGATTGCCGAAGCCAATCCGCAGACCGGACTCCTCATGGAATCGCTGATGGCCACCGTCGCGCAGAGCGACAAAGAGGCAAAACGCAGGATCCGCGAGTTCCTCGAGCACAAGACCGCAAAGGTGAAGCCGAAGTCATGAGCGCTCAGCCGTCCTCTTCCAGCACAGAGCGCGGCGCGAGCAATTCTCCGCTGCGGCCGATCTCGTTCGGCGATCCCGTCGTTGATATCGAACGTCGAGCCGACGGCACGATTTACCTGCGGCCGAAGCAGCCGCTCGGCGATTACCCCGTCCGCATCACCGACCGCCTGCATCACTGGGCGACGACCACGCCGGACCGCGTGTTCATGGCGGAGCGCGACGGCGGTCGCTTCTGGCGCAAGATCACCTATGCCGAGTTGCTCACCGCGAGCCGGCACATTGCCTCGGGGCTGATCCAGCGCGGCCTGTCGGCCGAGCGGCCGGTCGTCATCCTCTCCGGCAATTCGATCGACCACGCGCTGCTGGCCTTCGGCGCATTCTATGCCGGCATTCCGTTCTGCCCGGTGTCGCCGGCCTATTCGCTGGTGTCGAAGGACTACGGCAAGCTCTCTTACCTGATGAAGCTGCTGACGCCCGGCCTCGTCTTCGCCGAGGACGCCGACAAGTTCGCGGACGCGCTCGCCGCAAACGTCTCGCTCGGCACCGAGATCGCCGCGTCCTATGGCAGCGTGCCGGGCCGCGACGTCACCTCGCTCGCCGACCTCATGGCGACGCCTGTTCGCAGCGATCTCGACGCAGTGCACGGCAAGATTGGCCCCGACACGATCGCAAAATTCCTGCTGACGTCGGGTTCGACCGGCAATCCCAAGGCCGTCATCAACACCCAGCGCATGATCTGCGCGAACCAGGTGATGTTGCGCGAGACGCTCGCCTTCCTCAAGGACGAGCCGCCGGTCATCATCGACTGGCTGCCCTGGAACCACACTTTTGGCGGAAACCACAATATCGGCCTGACGCTGTACAATGGCGGCTCCATGTATCTGGACGCCGGCAAGCCGGTGCCCGGCGGCATCGAGGAAACCGTGTGCAATCTCCGGGAGATTTCGCCGACGGTCTACTTCAATGTGCCCAAGGGCTACGAATCGCTGCTGCCGTACTTGCGCGACGACCAGGGCCTGCGCGCAAAATTCTTCGATCGGCTGCACGCGATGTTCTTCTCCGGCGCGGCGCTGTCGCCCTTCGTCTGGAACAGCCTCGACGAGCTCGCGGTGAAGGAGAAGGGCTATCGCGTACCGATGCTGACCGGCCTTGGCGCGACCGAGACCGCACCGTTCTTCATGTCGGTCAATCCCCGCACCAGCCGCTCCGGCCATGTCGGGTTACCCGTCTCGGGCAACGACGCCAAGCTCGTGCCTAATAACGGCAAGCTGGAAGTCCGTTGCAAAGGACCCAACGTGATGCCTGGCTACTGGCGTCAGCCCGAGGTGACCGCGAAGTCCTTCGACGAGGAGGGATTTTACAAGATGGGCGATGCGCTCAAGCCGGCCGACCCCGATGATCTCAATGCCGGGTTCGATTTCGACGGCCGCATCGGCGAAGACTTCAAGCTTGCCAGCGGCACCTGGGTCAGCGTGGGGCCTCTGCGCGCACGCCTCACGGCGGCCTGCGCGCCGCTGGTGCGTGACGTCGTCATCGCCGGCATCAACCGGGACCAAGTCTCCGCGCTGGTGCTGCTCGATCTCGACGGTTGCCGCCTGATCAACCCGACGCTGCCGGCCGACGATCTCGTCGTCGCGACACGTGATCGGCTGGTGCGCGAGGCTTTTCGCGAGCGCTTGACGCGCTTCCTCGGCTCCGCCACCGGGTCCTCGACCCGGATCACGCGCGCGATCCTGATGGATACGCCGCTTTCGATCGACAAGGGCGAAGTCACCGACAAGGGCTCGATCAACCAGCGCGCGGTGCTGGAGCATCGCACCGCATTGATCGAGGAGCTCTATGCTGCCAATCCATCGGACCGTGTGATATCGGTCGGCTAAGAAATCATCGCCAAAGGAGAACGCCATGTTGTTGAAGGATCAGGCAGCCATCGTCACCGGCGGCGCATCGGGACTGGGCGCGGCGACCGCGCGAAAACTGGCGGCACAGGGCGCCAAGGTCGCGGTCTGCGATCTCAATGCCAAGCTCGCGGAAACCGTTGCCGCCGAGATCAAGGGCCTGGCCGTAACCTGCGACGTCTCCGACGCTGCCTCCGCTGAAGCCGCGATTGCGCAGGCGACCAAGGCCCATGGTCCGGCCCGCGTGCTGGTCAACTGCGCCGGCATCGGCGTTGCCAAGCGCGTGGTCGGCCGCGACGGCCCGATGGCGCTCGCCGATTTCGACAAGGTGATCAAGGTGAATTTGATTGGCACCTTCAACATGCTGCGCCTTGCCGCAACCGAGATGTCCAGGCTCGAGCCGCAGGCGAGCGGCGAGCGCGGCGTCATCATCAACACAGCGTCCGTTGCCGCCTATGACGGCCAGATCGGCCAGTCGGCCTATTCGGCCTCGAAGGGCGGCATCGTGGGCATGACGCTGCCGATCGCGCGCGAGCTCGCGCAATTCGGCGTTCGCGTGCTGACCATTGCGCCCGGCCTGTTCCTCACACCCCTGCTCGCCAACCTGCCGCAGGAAGCCCAGGATTCGCTCGCGGCCGCGATTCCCTTCCCGCGCCGGCTCGGCCACGCCGACGAATTCGCTGCGCTTGCCCTGCACATGGTCGAGAATTCCTACCTGAACGGCGAAGTGGTGCGCCTCGACGGCTCGCTGCGTATGGCGCCCAAGTAACTTTGCCCAAGTAACTTTAGAGCAAGGCGCGCAACGCATGTTCGTGAACCGGCGCGACGTCCAGATCCAGTGGGGTGACTGCGACCCCGCCAACATCGTCTACTATCCGCGTTATTTCGCGATGTTCGACGATTCGACATCGACTCTGTTCGAGGTCGCCGGCTTCTCCAAGCAGGATTTGGTCCGCAAATATGGCCTGGTGGGAATCCCCATGGTCGATACGCGGTCCAAGTTCTACATCCCCTCGACCTATGGCGACTGGATCACCATCGAGACGAAGATCGAGAGCATCAAACGCTCGAGCTTCGAGGTGAAACACAACGTCTACAAGGGCGAGGCACTCGCCATCGAGGGTTTTGAGACCCGCGTCCTGGTCAGCCGCGATCCCGTTAACCCCGACAAGTTGAAATCGGCACCATTCCCTCCGGAAATGGTAGCGAAATTCACGGGAAGCTAAATCGCCGCATCACCAAAAGACGGGGCTGAATTCATCCCCGATTTCTGCTTTCAAAGAATAACGTCAAGGGAGGAATAGATGAATCGCTTTTACCTGACCGCCGCCATCGCGGCCGCAACGCTGGCGCTGCCGGCCCTGCCCGCGCTGGCCCAGACCGCAGACATTACCATCGGCATCAGCGTGACCACGACGGGTCCCGCCGCCGCCCTCGGCATCCCCGAGCGCAATGCGCTGGAATTCGTGCCGAAGGAAATCGGCGGCGTGCCGCTGAAAGTGATTGTGCTCGACGACGGCGGCGACCCGACCACGGCAACCACCAACGCGCGCCGCTTCGTCACGGAGTCCAAGGCCGACATCATCATGGGCTCGTCGACGACGCCGCCCTCGATCGCGATCTCCAATGTTGCCAACGAAGCCGGCATTCCGCATTTCGGCCTCGCGCCCTTCCCGATCACGCCCGAGCGCGCCAAGTGGTCGGTGTCGATGCCGCAGCCGATTCCGATCATGGGCAAGGTGCTCTATGAGCACATGAAGGCCCACAAGGTGAAGACGGTCGGCTATATCGGCTATTCCGATTCCTACGGCGACCTCTGGTTCAACGACTTCAAGGCCCAGGGCGTGCCGATGGGCATGACCATGGTCGACGAGGAACGCTTCGCGCGGCCCGACACCTCTGTCACCGGACAGGTCCTGAAGCTCGTCGCGGCCAATCCCGACGCGATCCTGATCGGCGCCTCCGGTACCGCGGCGGCCCTGCCGCAGACCGAGTTGCGCGAGCGCGGCTATCAGGGCCTGATATATCAGACCCACGGCGCGGCCAGCATGGACTTCATCCGTATCGCCGGCAAAGCCGCCGAAGGCGTGCTGATGGCGTCCGGCCCGGTGATGGACCCGGAAGACCAGCCCGACAGCGCACTCACCAAGAAGCCGGGCCTGGCGCTCAACGCCGCCTATGAAGGCAAGTACGGCCCGCACAGCCGCAGCCAGTTCGCCGGCCACTCCTACGACGCCTTCGAGGTGCTGAAGCGCATCATCCCGACCGCGCTGAAGACGGCCAAGCCCGGCACACCCGAATTCCGCGAGGCCATCCGCCAGGCCTGGCTGACCGAAAGGAACATCGCGGCGAGCCAGGGCGTCTACAACTTCACCGAAAAGGATCGCTACGGTCTCGACGATCGCTCGCGCATCCTGCTCACGGTCAAGGACGGCAAATACACGCTCGCGAAGTAAGCGGCGACAGTCTCCGAACGACGAGAGCCGGCCCAACGGGCCGGCTCTTTTCTTTTTCAGGTCTGCGCGATTGCGTCAGGCGGCCTGCCGCAGCGGCGTCCAGGCGAACTCCGGATAGTAGGTGTCCATCATCCGGTCGACATAGGCGGTGAGGTTCGGGAATCCTTCGGTGCGCTCGCGCAGGCTGGAATCGAAGAACGGCGTCAAGATACCCGCGAGCGCGCCGAACGCGGTCGCGTCGACCCCACTGGGCTTGCTGCCCATCAGATAGGATTTGTCGCCGAGTTGCACTGAAAGTGCAAACAGCGAGCGGACCGCGAGATCGACATCGTCATCGGGGGCATGGCGGCCGAGGCCGGAGAGCAGATAGTTCTCGGCGACGCGGAATTGCGCGTCCTCGCGCAGCTTCTCGCGGCTGTGCTCGGGCGCACCATCGAAGAAATGCGCCGGGCCTTTGGCGAAGTTGGCGGCGTCGACCCAGCGCGCCCCGACCAAGGCCCAGTAGACGTGGTGCTCGATCATGCGCTCGAACGCCCAAGCCTGGGCGCGCTCCTGCAAGGAGAGGCCGGCGTCGAAGTCGAAGCCGTAGCGGCGCTCGATATGGGCGCGGATGAAGGTCGAATCGGCCACTGGCTCACCGCCGTCGTCGATAAAAGGCAGCTGCCCCTTCGGGGAAGCCGGCGGCATCGCGCGCTCCTTCCGGTAGAGCAGTCCCGCCATCTTGAGCTGTACCTCGGTCTTGGTAACGAACGGGCTGATTTCCGGCAGGCCGAAGCCCGCGCCGAAGCCGTAAAGCGTGATCATGGGAGCTCTCCTGAACCTACCAAAAAGTTGACGGAACCTAGTGCCGGGCTGCTGCCACCATGCTGGCAGCAGCCGTGATATCTTGTGCGAAACGGGCCCCCCGCCAGGCGCGGCCCATCACATGGCGGACCAGCGCGTCCGCAGCCTGGATCAGCGAGCGTGTCAGCATGCTCGCGAGCGCAATGCGGAGGTCGACAACGGTGAGATCGAACGACGTGAGGCGGCTGAAGGCCCACGCATACAGCGAGGCATGTAGCGAAGCCTGGGCTCGCCACAACGGACCGGGCGGACCGAAATGGGTTGGAATGATCATGGACAAATCCTCTTCAGTCGATGTGTTGTCCCGGTATAGAACTCCCCTGCTGCCAACATCCTGTCAGCAGCCACGCGCTGTTTTCTGATCTGCCCACGATGAGAGAATTGTCATGAGACGCGCCGACCGGCTGTTTCAGATCATCCAGGTGCTGAGGCGCACCCGTAAGCCGCTGACGGCGGACGCGATTGCGGCCGAGCTCGAGACCTCGAAGCGCACGATCTATCGCGACATCGCAACGCTGATCGGCCAGCGCGTGCCGATCCGCGGCGAAGCCGGCATGGGCTATATCCTGGAGAAAGGTTTCGACCTGCCGCCCCTGATGCTGACACCCGACGAGATCGAGGCGGCAGTGCTGGGCGCGCAATGGGTGGCGGGCCACGCCGATTCCACGCTGGCGCGCGCGGCGGAAGATCTGATGGCCAAGATCGCCGACACCGTCCCCGAGCGGCTGCGCCCCTTCGTGCTGGAGCCCGCGAGCCGCGCGCGGCCGAGCTGGAACAGGGAGCCGGACCGCCTCGACATGGCGCGCACGCGCACCCAGATCCACGAAGGCAAGAAGATCATGCTGCGCTATCGTGACGAGCAGGGCCGCCCCAGCGAGCGCATGATCTGGCCGATTTCGGTCGGCTATCTCGAAGCGGTGCGCCTGCTCGCGGCTTGGTGCGAACTACGCAGTGATTTCCGCAGCTTCCGCACCGATCGCGTCGTCGATGCGACCTATCTCGACGAACGATATCCTGAAAGGCGCGACGTGCTGCGCGCGAAATGGCGGCAGAGCCTGGTCTGGGGCCCGCCGAAGGATACATGACGACAATGGAGACAATGGAAGAGATCGATCTGTCGAGCTGCTGCCAGAGCTGCGGCGCCTGCTGCGGCTATTCCCAGAACTGGCCGCGGTTCTCGATCGAGAGCGACGAGGAGCTTGCTGCGATTCCCGAGGCGCTCGTCAACGCGCGCCAATCCGGCATGCGCTGCGAGGGCGATCGCTGTTCGGCGTTGCAGGGAGAGATCGGCAAGGCGACGATGTGCGGCATCTATGCGGTGCGGCCGGAGGTGTGCCGCACCTGCATGCCAGGTGACGCCGAATGTGCTATGGCGCGGCGGAAGTTCGGACTGCCTGTAATTGAAGCCGCTTAGGCCGGAACGGCTTCGCTGATCTCGTCGTCGATTTCGTCGTCCAGCGGTGCGAGCACCGAGAGCGGCTTGGTCGACAGCGTGATCGGCTTGCGGCTCCCCGACAGCGATGGTGACGATTTGGCCGCGCCCTCGCGCGACAGCGCATAGAGCGTCGAGCCGACACGGCCGCCGTTCTCGATCAGGTCACGCTCGCTGCAGCTGGCTGCGATCGCGACCGCCAGTGAATGAAGATGGCTACGGCGATAGCAGAATAGCGCCAGCCTGGCGCGCGCGTCAGGGGAAACACTCTCAACGAGCCTCGGCAGGCCACTCTCGCTGGCGCGGTACATCTCGCCAAGGAGCTCGTCGCGAACCGGGCAGAAATCGCTTTCATAAGCGTCGCGGCTTGAAAACATTGCAGTTCTCCCTCGTGTGCGGAAGATGCAGTGCAACTCTCTAATGAAAGGTTAACCACCCCGGACGGTAGTCACCCGGAGTTCTTGCCATCCTACAGCGAATCAGAACCCCGCCTACCGGCATGAATACGGGTTGCTAGTGCGGTTGCGGCCATCCTTCGAGACGCCCGCCCTTAGCGGCTCCTCCCCTCAAGGTGAGGAAACGCGAAGCCCGTTCGAACCATGGAGGCCTGGCGCCAACCGCAGCCAGCTACCCTCAGTTCGCCGCCATGAAGATGGAAAGCCCGAAGCCGGTCAAATGGTGCAGCGCCTGGTCGACGCCAATCAGAGTCCAGAACCAGGGATGCTCCTGGTTGACGCCGAAATTGGCCGAGACCAGTCCCTTGGCGCGGTCGATCGTGATGTGGATGACGAAATCGATCAGCGCCACGAACCAGAACTTCGGCGCAACGATCAGGATCAGCGGCAGCGCAACCGCAAGGTGAATCAGGCAATGCACCAGAAGCGGCAAGGCCCAGCCGTGCTTCTGGTCCTTGCCTTGCGCCATCCAGGCGGTCTGCAGGACAAAATCGGCGATGATGTGCTTGAACGTGAGCAGCAACATCCAGCCAATGAGCGCTCCGACCGGAACCGCCGATGACAAAGGTGGAAACGACAAAGCTGACGCCCTCGTTGACTCGAAAAGAAAAATGGAGCGTTCAGCGCAACTTCTTTCTTGGACCCGACAGGATTATCGGGACCGTTGATTTATGACATCTCCCGCGCCGGAATGCAGCCCGCGGAACTGGAAAATCGCCAACTGTGGCTAAACGGCGATAGCATCACCAAGGACGGCGATCGGTTGAGTAAGGCTACCTTCGGCGTGGAATTTGCATTCTCTAGCTGGAGCGCTATCATCCTCAGGTAGAGGAATATTGTTCTTTTTTCAGACGCTTACGAAATTTTCGCGCGTGCCGCCGGCGATGGCCGTGCCGCCCGCAACTCCAGGATAAGGCCAGAGTGCTGCCATGAGTGCTGAAGGCCCGACCTCGTCGACCGAGCTTCCGCCGCCCCGGCGTCCCAAGGTGATCAAGACCAATCAGCAGCAGGTCCTGCTGTATGTCGTGCTGACCCTGCTGTTGTCCCTGGCCACCGTCTGGGCCGGCCAGGCCCTGCTACACAATTCGGAGACACTGATCTTCGCCGTCGGCGCTCCCAATAGCGACGAGGCGCTGTTCGCGACCAAGCTCGCCACTCTGCTGAAGAACAATGCTTCGCGCTTCCGGATCAAGGTGATCAATAACGCCGACAATACCAAGGCAATCGCGCAGTTCGACCGCAGGCAGGCCGACCTTGCCGTGCTGCGCACCGATGCCAAGGTGCCGCTGCGGGCGCGCACGCTGGCGATTCTCGAGCACGATCTCGTGCTTCTGCTCGGTCCCGGCAACAAGAAGATCAAGTCGCTCGCCGAGTTGAAAAAGAAGAAGGTCGCTGTTCTCGCCGAGAACGAATCCTCGCTCGCCTTCGTCCGCAACCTCCTCGACATCCCCGATGGTGCCGACGCCGCGAAGATCCAGATGGCGCCGCAGGGCGCGACGCTGGACAAGCTATTCGCGCCAGCCGGCGGCTTCAGCGCTGCAATCGCCGTCGTTCACGCCTCCAAGATCGTGCGCGACAAGGCCTATGAGCAGGTCGCCAGGCGCGGCGGCTTCACGCTGAATGCGATCGACGAGGCCAAGGCGCTGGCGCGCAAATTCCCCGGGATTTCCGATGAGACGCTGACGGCCGGCACGCTGTCGGCTTCGCTCGAGATTCCTGACGACGATCTTGATACGATCGGGCTCGAGTGGCTCCTGGTCGCGCAATCCAGGATGTCGGCGACCACCGCCGGCGACATCGCGCGCATTGTCTACGAGAACAAGTCCGCGCTCGGGCTCGACAACGGCTTTGCGACCCACATAGAGCCGGCCTCCGTCGAGAAGGACGCCTTCGTGATGGCGCATCAGGGCGCGGCCGATTACATCAACGACGACACCAAATCGTTTATGGATAAGTACAGCGATCTGATGTACCTGGGCGCCGGTGCGCTCAGCGTCATCGGCTCGATCTTCGCCGCGATCTACGCCAAGATCACGCGGATCGCGCCGGAGAAAGCGAGTGAGCTCGCGATCGCCATTCTCGACATCGGCGAGCGCATCGAGCACGCTCATTCGCTGGACCAACTTGAATGCCTCCAGGATGAGTTGGAGGGCATCTTGCGCGGCGCAGTCATAGGCTTGCGCGACGGCACGATCAGTACTGACGGGCTCGACACCTTCAAGCTCGGCTACGATGTCCGTGACGACATCGGCATGCGCCGTGACTTCCTGAAGCGCCGTGCCAGCGAGACCGAGAAGGCCGCCTACGAGCCCCCTTCCCCGCACGACGACAGCAATGTCGTGGTGGTGAAGACAACTCAGAGTGGCTGACCTATCGATTCGCGCCGCGCGCGACTGAAGCGCGTCGCCTTTGCTCGCGAATCAACTGCCCTGACCCTCGGAACCGTTTCCTCAACGTAGCCGTTGGGTTACCGGCACAACCGGAGAACGCACCATGCGTATGCGCATGCTCCTTCTCATCATCCTGTTGGGAATGCTGGTTGCGGTCGGTTACTTCGGCTATTCAGCCATGTCGCTCGAAGGCGACCCGATCCCGACGGAAGGTTATGTGGCGCTGGCACTCGGAGCAGGGTTCTCCGTGATCGTCGGCGTCGGCCTGATGATGCTGCTGTTCTTGAGCAGCCGTCGAGGCTATGACGAACCTCCACATTTCAAATAACTGCCGCGTCGGGAGGCACCCCGATCACCAGCCCGAAGCATCGGCGGCCTAGTCCGGAGGATGGTGCGCCTGCCGCCATCGTTGACGGCCGCGGTGCGGGCGGGCACTTTGGCGCCGAAGTCCCAGCCCGGGGCCGCAGGAATCAGATCCGAGCCGCCATTCCGCATGTCCAAGCCGATGTTCCCCGCTTTGGCCCAGTTCGTGGCCGCGACCGCCGGCCGCAACATGACCAAGGCGGCCTATGTGGCCGTGACCGTCGGCGTGCTCAGCATGGTGCTGCTGACGGTTAATCCGGCCTACGAGACGGCGCACCGCTGGGTCGATGTCCTGCTGTGGGCCTGCCTGGTCTATTTCGTGTTCGAATGGCTGGTCCGGCTGCACCACATGGTGCGGCAGGGGCGACTGGCGCTTTACGTGTCTTCCTCCGCCGGTCTGGTCGACGCATTGGGGGCGCTTGCCGTGCCCGTCGCGCTGATCCTCGGTGCCGAACCCAAAACGGCCTGGCTCCTCAGCGTGCTGTGGGTCTTGAAGGTGGTGCCGGGCATTCCCGGCCTGCGCCAACTCCGCCGCGTGCTCGTGCTGGAATCGGGACCGCTGGTCAGCGTCCTCGTGATCTTCCTGATGGTGGTCTTCCTCGCCTCCGTTGCTGAATATTTCCTGGAGCGCGACGTGCAGCCGCAGACGTTCGGCAGCGTCCCCGCCGCGCTGTGGTGGGCGGTCGTCACGCTCACCACGACAGGCTATGGCGACGTCGTGCCGGTCACACCGCTCGGCCGCATGGTGGCCGCACTGGTGATGATCTCCGGCCTCGGCGTGTTCGGACTCTGGACCGGTATTCTGGCGACCGGGTTCGCGGCAGAAACGCGGCGTGACAACTTTCTCAAGACATGGGAATCCGTCAGCAAGGTGCCGTTCTTCGCGGCGCTGGGACCAGCGGCCATCGCCGACGTCACCCACATGCTCCGCACCATGGAGTTGCCGGCGCGCACCATGATTATCCGCAAGGGCACGCAGGGCGACTGCATGTATTTCATTGCCGCCGGGGAGGTCGAGGTCGACCTCCCCGGCAAGAAGGTTCAACTCGGCGAGGGTGCCTTCTTCGGCGAGATGGCTCTGCTCGGCAACAACATGCGCGGCGCCAACGTCTCGACCACGAAAGTGTCGCGGCTCCTGGTGCTCGACCTCGTCGACTTCCGCGTGCTGATGGCGCGGCATCCCGATCTCGCCGAGACCATCGATGCCGAAGCGAAACGGCGCACGCTCGAAAACAAGTAAATGGAGACAAGAATGTCGGAGACCACCGACGCAGCCAGTGGCCCCGTGCTCGAAATCAGCAGTGCACGCGCTACCATCCGCTTGAACCGGCCAAAGCATCTCAACCGACTTCAGGCGGAGGATCTCGGCGAACTGGCCAAGCTATTCGATCGGATCGAGACCGATCCTGATATCCGCGTGCTGGTGCTGACCGGGACGGGCCGCGCCTTCTCGGCCGGCTATGACCTCAATTCGGTTGCCGAGCGCGCGGTGAGCGCCAACGAGCAGCAGAGTGCGGGCTCCGCCTTCGAGGTGGTTGTCAACCGGTTGGAAGATCTCGGCGTGCCGACGATCTGCCGGCTCAATGGCGGCGTCTATGGCGGCTCGACCGACCTCGCGCTCGCCTGCGATTTTCGCATCGGCGTCGACACCGCCGAGATGTTCATGCCGGCGGCGCGGCTCGGGCTGCATTATTACAGGAGCGGTATCAAACGCTATGTAACGCGGCTCGGCGTCGACAATGCAAAGAAGCTGTTCCTGACCGCACAGAAGATCAGCGCCCCGGAGATGCTGCGGATCGGCTATCTCACCGCCATGGTGCCGGTGGAGACGCTCGACGAGGAAGTCGACAAGCTTGCCAGCCTTCTCGCCGGCAATGCGCCGAATGCGATGCGCGGCATGAAGCGCGCCATCAACGAATTCGCCCGCGGCGAGCTCGACGAGGCGGCCGCCGACCGGCGCCACCGCGACAGCATGCGCGGCGACGAGATCAAGGAAGGCATCAAGGCGTTCGCGGAGAAGAGGGCGCCGCGCTTTTGAGGGAGTCCCTCGCTGTCGTCCCGGACAAACGCGCCTCAGGCACGCGCAGATCCGGGACCCATCAACCAGAGGGAGTGGTTATGGCGCGGGCGGGTAGCTCCGATTCGTCGTCAAACTCCACCCTGTGGTTATGGGTCCCGGGTCAGCGCTGGCGCTTGCCCGGGACGACACCGAATGTGAGGCGCTCGCTCAGGCCCCAGCAGCCTTCGCATGCTGCGCCGCCATCTCCTCATCCGCCGCAGTGATGCGCTGGAACGCAGGCCGCGAGGTCATCCGCTCGGCATAGCGCATAAACACGTCCTTCTTCGGCACGATGCCGAACATCATGGTCCAGCTCAACGCGACGCCCCACAGGATATCGGCGGCGCTCATGCGCTCGCCGAGCAAATATGGCCCTTTCGACAACTGCGCCTCGAGCGCACCCAGCATGGTGTCGTAATCAGCATAGGGCGATTGAGTGATCGGCGCCGGCTCGCGCTGCATGAACTTGTCGATCAGTGCCGGCTCGAACGAGGAGCCGTAATAGGCGATCCAGCGCAGGTAAGGGCCGCGCAGTGCGTCGTTGAGAGCGGGCGTGAGCCCGGCCTGCGGAAACAGATCGGCGAGATAGATGGTGATGGCGACCTGCTCGGTCACGAGCGCCTCGCGATGCCGGATCGCCGGCACCTTGCCGAGCGGATTGATGGCGAGATAGGCCGGCTGCCGCTGCTCGCCGGCCTTCATGTTGAGGACGTGAAGATCGTGGGGAGCGCCGAGCTCCTCCAGCAGCACTCGCGTTCCGGTGGCCCGGCTCTGCGGCGAATAATACAACGTGATGGGGTTCGGATCGGTCACGGCGGGTCTCCCTTTGGCCGGCTTGCGGTAGGCGCATCTTTAGCCGATCATACCTGACATCCTGTGTCAGGTATGATTTAAGAAGCCATGCGCGCGAGCCGGATGCTGTCGATTCTCACCACTCTGCAGGCCAAGGGGCAGGTCACCGCACCCAAACTTGCGCAAGCCTGCGAGGTTTCGGTGCGTACGATCTATCGTGACATCGACGCGCTCGCGGCATCCGGCGTTCCCGTTTATGCCGACCGCGGCGCCGAGGGCGGCTACCGCCTGCTCGACGGCTATCGCGTGCGGTTGAACGGGCTGTCTCAGAGCGAAGCGGGAGCGCTGTTCCTCGCAGGGCTTCCCGGCCCGGCGGCGGCGCTGGGCCTGGATGCCGCGATGATCGCCGCTCAAAACAAGCTGATGGCAGCGTTGCCCGCGAATTTGCGCGAAGATGCCGGGCGCATGCAGGAGCGCTTCCATCTGGATGCGCCGGGCTGGTTCGGTGAAGCAGACGAGCCAAAGCATCTGCGCGCCATTGCCGGCGCAGCTCTGCGCGGGACATTCATCAAAATCCGCTATCAGAGTTGGCGCGCCGAGAAGCAGCGCCGTGTTGCACCGCTCGGCCTCGTGCTGAAGGGCGGCAGCTGGTATCTCGCGGGGCAAGTCGACGGCGGCGTGCGCACCTATCGTATCGCGCGCGTGCTCGACTGCACGGCGCTCGACGACCGCTTCGACCGTCCAGCTGATTTCGATCTCGCCGCCTATTGGCAGGACGCGACGCTGCGGCTCGAAACCGAGATGCACCCGAATGTCGCGATCGTGCGGCTCTCGCCGTCCGGCGTGAAGCTGCTCGACGCACTGAGCCAGCCTTACGTCAGGACGCGTACGCAGATCGAAGAGGCGGCCGATGCGGACGGCTGGCGCATCGCAAGGATCCCGACGGGCAAGACGTCATGGCACGCCGCGTCCGAATTGCTGCGGCTCGGGTCCGAGGTCGAGGTGCTGGAGCCCGCCGATCTCCGCGAGAAGATGGCCGAGATGACACAGGCGATGGCCGCGCGCTATCGCGCGTCGCAAAAAGCATGACCGCGGCGCACTTCGCCGCAGCCGACGAAATAGTCCTGAAACACGATTTTCGCCCTGTCACGTGAACGCAATCACGCGTCGGCTCGACCGAGAAGCAGGGACACAACAACGGCTTCGCGCCATACTGGAGAATGAGAATGTTTCGTAAGCTTGCACTTGGTCTGATCGCCGCCGGCTCGCTCGGCGCCGCCGCTCTGGCGCCCACCGCCGCTTCGGCCCACGGCTTCCACCATTACTGGGGTCCCGGCTGGGGCTTTGGCGGCATCTACGTCAACACCGGCGTCAACAACTGCTATCAGGAGCGCGTCGTCCAGACCCGCCATGGTGCGCGCGTGCGCGTCGTGAATGTCTGCGCCTACGGGATTTACTGAGCGCATCTACCTCGGCTGACGCGGCCCCGGCCGCCTCGCGACCGGGGTTCGTCGTCTCAAGGCTCAGGCGATGGCGGCGATATACCGCTCGACCGACGCCGCGAAGGCAGCCTTGGCGCCCGAGGCGATGTTGCGCCCCCACCAGGCGCCATAGATGCGGTCGAAGGCGAGCGGCTCGACCGCAGCCGCAATCCGCCGCACCGTGGCGGCATTGAGCGGCATGTAGTTCGGGTAAGAGTACATGAAGCTGACGAAGCGGCGGTCCATCGTCACCTGCGCGATATCGCCAGTGAGTAGCGCGCCCTTGCCGTCCGCACCGCGCGCATGGTGCAGCATGGTGGCGCCCGCAAAATGGCCGCCGGTGCGCAGCAGCAGCACGTCACTGGACAGGCGCTGCTGATCCCCGGTCCAATGCACGATCGAGGGATGCGGACGCGTCACCCATTGCCGATCATCAGCGTGAAGATAGACCGGCACGCCGTCAAAGGCCTCGCTCCAGTCGGCGAGCGCGCCATAATAATGCGGATGCGAGATTGCGATGGCCATCAGACCGCCGAGCGATTTGACGTGCGCGATCGCCTCCGCGGTTGCCAGCGGAATGCAGTCCCACATCACACATCCCTTGCCATCGGGGACCAACAGCGCGCGCTGGCCGATGGCAAAGCTCGGCTCGAGCGCGATCCCGGTGAGGCCGAGATCGTCGCGCCAGACTGGTCGATGGCTTTCAGCCAGCGCCTCGCGCGTGAGGAAGGTCTGGCCGTTCCAGTTCACGAACTGCCGCTCGTCCTCACAGATCGGGCACGCCGTTGGCGGGTTTTCGCCGGTCGGAAATTGGGCGCCGCAGGTTTCGCAGATCCAGAGAGGCATGGCCGAGATCCAGAATGAGACTTCAGAATGAGACTTGGGACTGAGGTGCCGTGACGTCGTCGCCCCCGTGCAAGTGGGAAGGAACCAACACTGTCACCGCAGGTTACGTTCTGGTCCACGCCGGCGCAATTGGCCGGTCGTCACGATCAGGTTTGCGCGAGACTCTACTCGACCGGCAGGAACACGTTCAGCGTCTCGATGATAACGCGCCCTTCCTTACCCCGCCTGTGGCCCCTGTTCGCCGTCAACTTCTTCATGGCCGACATGCAGTCAGGCATCGGACCGTTCGTCGGTGTGTTCCTCCAGGAGCGCGGATGGGCGACCGGATTGATCGGGACCGCGCTGACCGTCGGCAATGTCGCAGGCATGCTGGTCACGACCCCGATCGGCGGCTTCATCGATTCCAGCCGTAACAAGCGGCTGTGGGTCATCATTCCCGGCATCTGCGTGGTGCTTGCGTCCGCAATCATCCTGATCTCGCAGAATTTCTGGGCGGTGACGTTCTCGCAAGTCGCTCAATCGCTGGCGAGCGCCGCGATCGTTCCAGCGGTCACCGGCATCACGCTCGGCATCGCTAAACAAAAAGGCTTCAATGCACTGAACGGTCGCAACCAGGCCTTCAACCATGCCGGCAACATGGTCGGCGCGGCGCTGTCGGGCTATCTCGGCTACAAATTCGGCTATTTCGCCGTGTTCGTGCTCGCCGCCGCCTTCGGTGCCATCGCGATCGCTTGCGTGCTGATGATCCCGGCCAACTCCATCGACGATCGCCAAGCCCGCGGCAGCAAGGAGGACGAGCGCAAGAATCCGCCGGACGGCATGTCTGTCCTCCTTAAGCACAAGCCTCTCCTGGTGCTGGCGCTCGCGCTTGCCATTTTCCATCTCGGCAATGCAGCGATCGTCCCGCTCTATGGTCTTGCGGCCGTGGCTGAGGGACAGGCCAATGGCCCGAGCTTCGTTGCTACCACCGTCGTCGTTGCGCAAGGCGTCATGGTGGTGACGTCGCTGGTCGCCATGCAGGTCGCAGGAAAACGCAATTACTGGCCGGTGATCCTGGTGTCCTTCATGTTCCTGCCGATCCGCGGCACGCTTGCATTCTTCGTGACAGGATGGTGGGGCGTTATTCCGATGCAGGTGCTCGACGGCATCGGCACCGGACTGCAGACGGTCGCCGTCCCCGGAATGGTTGCGCGCTCGCTCGACGGCACCGGCCGCATCAATCTCGGGCAGGGCGCCGTGATCACGGTGCAAGGTGCCGGCGCCAGCCTGAGCCCAGCACTCGGCGGCTGGATCGTGCAATGGATCGGCTACGGTCCGACCTTCCTGCTGCTCGGCGGCTTCGGCCTCGCGTCATTGGCACTATGGCTGGCCTTCGGCGCGCACGTGAAGAAGTATTGAGCTGCGTTCTCTTTCGACGGTCGCGAGATCGCCGGAGTGAATCGGGGCGTCAGGTCAGATGATCGCCCTCGGCGAGCATGCCGTTCAGCGTCGCTTCGGCCTTCTGCAGAAGCGGCCGCGCGCCGCTCTGGGACGCGATCGCGATCGTGGCACGCAAGGCGGCAAGGATGATGGTCCGGTTCTCCTCGCTCGATGGCGGCGTCACCACTGCTGCCGAACAGGGCCTCTGCCTCGAGGCCGGAAAAGCCCTGCTGGCGCGCCGTGTTGCGCGCCTCGCGCAGCATGTTCCGGGCAGCCCTGATATCGCCGAGCTGGTTCGTCGCCAGCGCAAGGTAGATCGAAGAGCGCAGCACCGCCGATGTATAGCCGACCGCGCGCGCCTCTTCGCGCGCCTCCATCCGCTCAACGCCGGCCCGAGAAGCTAGCTCTCCAAAATCGCGACCGCTCGCGTCCATCCCGCCGAGGCTCGCTCGATCTTCACGGGGAAGCACGATACCTTGAAGCCGGTCGACGGCAGAAGTTCGAGATTGTGCAGCTTCTCGAGATGGCAATAGCCGATCTGGCGGCCGGCCTTGTGGCCTTCCCAGATCAGGCTGGCGTCCCTCGTCTCGGCGTACTTCTTTGCGGTGTGAACAAACGGCGCGTCCCAGCTCCAGCCGTCGGTGCCGGTCAGGCGCACACCGCGCTCGAGCAGGTACATGGTTGCTTCATAGCCCATGCCGCAGCCCGACATGACGTAGTCCTGCCGACCATATTTGGAGCCGGCGCTGGTGTTGACCACGACGATCTCGAGCGGGTTCAGCTCATGGCCGATGCGCTTGAGCTCGGCCTCGACATCTTTGGCCGTTGCGACATAGCCGTCCGGCAGGTGCCGGAAGTCGAGCTTCACGCCGGGCTGGAAGCACCATTCCAGCGGCACCTCGTCGATGGTCCAGGAACGCTCGCCGCGATTCATGGTCGGGTGAAAATGCCAGGGTGCGTCGAGGTGCGTGCCGTTGTGCGTGGAGAGGCTGACCTGTTCCACGGCCCAACCCTGCCCGTCCGGCAGATCCTCGGCCTTCAGTCCCTCGAAGAACTGCAGCATCCGCGGCAGTCCCTGCCGGTGGTCGATATACTGGATCGTCGGATGATTGCCGGGCGGGTCGGCCGGCACATCGTTTTGGAGCGGGACGGAAATGTCGATCAGCTTGCTCGTCATGGCGCTTCCTCGTTGATGTTTTCGTTGGCGGCGTCAGGCGTCCTGCCGCTCGACCCGGTTTTTCAAAACACCAATCTTCTCGACCTCGAGCTCGATCGTATCGCCATGCTCGAGAAACCAGCCAAGCTCGAGGCCGCAACCATTTCCGACCGTGCCGGAGCCGATGAATTCGCCAGGCATCAGTGTCTCGTCCTGGGTGACGTGGGCGATGATCTCCTCGAAGGAAAACAGCATGCCCTCGCTCACGCCTTTCGAGCGGGTCTCGCCGTTGACGCGCGCTTCCATCTTCAGCTCGTAGGGATCGCCGATCTCGTCCGGCGTCACGATCCAGGGACCCATCACGTTGCCGCCGTCGAAGCTCTTGCCCTTGGCCGGGCCGAGCCGTCCCTCCATCTCGATGCGCTGTGCGTCGCGCGCGGAGAAATCGTTGAAGATGGTATAGCCGAAGATGTGATCCTTCGCGTTCGCAGTCGAGATGTTCGCGCCCTTGTTTTTGGTGATGATCCCGAATTCGAGCTCGTAGTCCATCACCTTGCTGTAGCGCGGCCATTTCACCGTGGTGTTGGTGCCGCGGACGCTGAAGCGGTTGGTGATGTAGAAGATCGGCTGCTTGCGATAGACTTCCGGCAACTCGCCGAGCGGCTCGGCGTCGATGCGGGCCAATTCCGCCATATCGCCCTTGGCGCGCGCCGCGAGCTTCCGCTGCCCGCGTGGCGCCTGCAGGATGTGCAGCGCAAACGACATGCCGTCGCGCATCTGCCGCGGCTGCGGCACCGGCGCGAGAATGTCGACGGCGCTGACCGCCGCCGACAGCGTCGCGTCCTGGCCGTGCTTGTCGAGCAGGGCCGAGGCCCGATCGAGCGCGCGGGGGCCGGCGTCGATCAGCGCCAGCATCGAGCCGAAGGCCGGATCGGCTTGGCCGTCCCGCGCGGCGGCCGCGGCGAGGTCGAACACCTGGCTGTCATTGGCGTGGACGGCTCCGATCTTCTCCTGACCGGCAGACCTGAACGTTGCGAGCTTCACCTTGGACACCCCTTGCCACCGTTTGAAATATATGATCAGATAAAATATCGATAAACAAGCTTGAAAAATACAAGTTGGGAGAGCGCGGTGACGCGAACGCAGATACGGGCGATGTTGGCGGGTCTCGCGATCGGAGTTGGCGTACCCCTGGCCTCGACGACACCCGCGCTGGCGCAGGCCAGGATCCAGATCGGCTGCACCGCGACCTCCGACTGCGCCTCGGCCATGGTCGCGGTTGACGAAGGCATCTTCAAAAAACACGGCCTGGACGTCGAGATGACGCCGATCGCGATCAACTCCAACATTCCGGCGGCAATCCTGTCGAACTCAATCCAGGTCGGCGGTCCCACCTCCACCGTCTTCCTCCAGGCCGTCGATGGCGGCCTCGACCTCGTCGCGATCGCCGGTGCCTCGATCATGAACCCGACCTCGAACACCGCGATCGCCGCCTTCGTCCGCAACGGCATCTCCATCAAGGAGCCGAAGGATTTCACCGGCAAGAAGGTCGGCGCGCCCGGCCTGAACGCCTTCCTGCACGTGCTGTTCGTGAAATGGCTGGTCGAGAAAGGCGTCGATCCCAGAAGTGTCAATTTCGTCGAAGTCACCTTCCCGACCATGGCCGACATCATCAAGTCCGGCGGCGTCGATGCCGTACTCACCGCCGAGCCGTTCGTCACGCGCATGACCAATGCGGGGCTCGGCTCGGTCGGCGCGCGGTACGGTGCCGAACTCGGCCGCACCGATCCAATCATCTTCTATGCCGCGTCGCGCGACTGGGCGGAGAAGAATGTAGCGACGGTGAAGAAGTTCCGCGACGCCATCGCGGAGGCCGCGGTAATCGTCAACAGCGACCGCGAGAAGGCCTCCGCCTCGATCGCCAGGTTCACCAAGCAGCCGCTCGATCTCGTCAAGGCGACGCCGCCGAACCAGTCCGAGCCGAACCTCAAGCCGGAAAACCTGAGCTGGTGGATCGACGTGATGTCGTCGCAGAAGATGCTGCAGTCGAAGCTCGACAGCGCAAAACTGGTGCTGAACTAAAGGACATCGGCGATGCCTGCTCCCGAGCGCACTCTCGAACGTCCTCCAGCTGAGGCCGGAACCTTGAGCGAGCGCGCCGCAAGCCTCATCGAGCAGGACATCCTGGCTGGACATCTCGCGCCGGGATCGCGGCTCGGCATTGTCGATCTCGTGCAGCGCTACGAGATCGGCGCCACGCCCCTGCGCGAAGGCTTGTCGCGGCTGATGTCGCGCGGCCTGATCGTCGGCATTGGCCAGCGCGGCTTCCGTGTCACCGAGGTCAGCCGCGACGATCTCGCCGACATCACCTGCATGCGGACGGCGGTCGAGATCGAGGCCGTCAGGCTCGCCATCCTCCACGGCGATGTCGCTTGGGAGGCGGGCATCGTCAGCGCGCTGCATCAGATGCGCCGGCATATCGAGCGCACCGGCAACGAATTCCGCGAAGGCGCTGCCGATTTCGACCGGCTGCACAAGGGCTTTCACACCGCGCTGCTCGCCGCCTGCGGCTCGCGGCGCATGCTGATCGCCCATTCCGACCTCTACGACCAGGCCTACCGCTACCGCCGCGTCATGATGGGTGCCATCGACAGCGGCGAGGGGTTCATCCGGAGTCATCAGATGCTCGCCGACCATGTGCTCGCCCGCGACGTGGCCGCCGCGCAAAAAATCCTGGAGGCGCATCTGCGCTCCACCATCGATTTCGTCTATCCGCCGGCCAGCGGGAAGCAATCATGAGCATCGTTGCCAGGCTGGACGAGGCACGCGCCGCGCGGCGGCACAAGACGCTGATTGCGTTCAACGCCGCAACGCTGCGGCTCGGCGGCAAGACCATCATTGAGAATCTCGATTTGGAGGTGCGGCCGGGCGAATTCCTCTGCATCGTCGGCGCGTCCGGCTGCGGCAAGACCACGGCGCTACGTCTTGCCGCCGGCCTCTATCGCCCCACGAGCGGCGCTGTGACCTTCGATGGCGAGCCGATCACCGCGCCGCGCCGCGAGGTCGCGATCGTGTTCCAGGATTATGGCAAGGCACTGCTGCCGTGGCGGACCGCTGCCGGAAACATCTCGCTGGCGCTGGAAGCCTCTGGCGTGCCGGCACGCGAGCGCGGTGCGCGCATCGAGGCGCTGCTGCGCAAGGTCGGCCTGCCCGGCCATGCCGACAAGTATCCGACCGAAATGTCGGGCGGCATGCAGCAGCGCCTGCAGATCGCGCGCTGCCTCGCGCAGGAGCCGACGACGCTGCTGATGGACGAGCCGTTCGGCGCGCTGGATGCGATGACACGTCAAGGCTTGCAGGACGAGGTCCTGTCGCTGACACAAGCGAGCCAGACGACCGTGATCTTCGTGACCCACGATCTCGACGAGGCGATCTATCTCGGCGACCGCGTCGTCGGCCTGCTGCCGCATCCGGGCCGGATCGGCATCGAGCTCGATGTCGACCTGCCGCGTCCGCGCGACCAGCTCGCCACCCGCGAGCATCCGGAATTCCTGCGGCTGCGCCGGCAATTGTTCGACTTCATCAAGGCGACCGAACATTGAGCCTCGACCGCGCCAAGCCGTTGCTGCTGCCGCTGATCCTCATGCTGGCATTCGAGCTCTGGGCGCGCCTCACCCATCTGCAAAGCGACAGCCTGGCACCGCCGAGCGCGATCCTCGCGGCGCTGGCCGCGGCACTTGCCGATCTCTCGATTCCGATCGCGACACGCGACACGCTGTTCGCCGCGTTCGCGGGACTGGCGATCGGCGGCGCCATCGGGCTTTCGCTCGGCATCGCCTTCGGGATTTCGCGCCCCATCGACCGGCTGATGGAGGTGACGGTCGAGGCGATCCGCCCGATCCCCTCGATCGCGCTGCTGCCGATTGCGCTGATCGCGCTGGGCTTCGGCTACCGGATGGAGATCGTGATCGTGGCGTTCGCCTGCGTCTGGCCGATGCTGATCATGACGCGCAGCGCGGTGCGCAGCATCGAGCCGCGCTTGATGGAGGTGTCGCGGGCCCTGCGGCTGAGCGCGACGCAACGGATCGCGAAGATCGTGATCCCCGCCGCACTGCCGCGGATATTTGTCGCCTTCCGCCTCTCGGCCGGTATCGCCCTGATCGTTGCCGTCACCATCGAGATCGCCATCAATCCGATCGGCCTCGGCGCCGGAATCATGCTGGCGCAGCAGGCACTGCGCGCCGACCTGATGCTCGCCTATCTCCTTTGGATCGGCGTGATCGGCTACGCGCTGAACATCCTGTTGATCGCGGCTCAGCGCCGCCTGTTCGGCCGCGCCGCGCTCGCTGGAGACAATCCATGAATCGCGCTGCGATCCTCTGGCGTGTCGCAAGCATCCTCGTCGCGGCCGGCTTCATCGCGGCGTGGCAGCTCATTGCGAATCTGCGGCTGGTCTCGCCGGTATTCCTGCCCGGTCCGGACCGGGCCTGGGCCGCCCTGGTGCGCGGTTTCTCGAGCGGCGATCTCGCGAGCAAGCTCATCGGCACGCTGGAGCACATGGCCTACGGCTGGCTCGCCGCCTCGATCGCCGGCATTGCGCTCGGCGCGCTGATCGGATCGTCAAGGATGATGCGCGACTATGTCGCGCCGTCGCTGGAATTTTTGCGGCCCCTGCCGGTGTCGGCGATCATCCCGGTCGCGATCGCGATGCTCGGGCTGACGCAAGGCATGGCGCTGTTCGTCATCGCCTTCGGCGCGATCTGGCCGATCGTGCTCGCCACCATTCACGGCTTTGCCGCGGTCGAGCCGCGGCTCTATGAGGTCGCTCGCTCGCTGCAGATGTCGCGCGCTGCCGTCGTCGGCAAGATCGCCTTACCTTCGGCATTGCCGGACATCGTGGCGGGCATGCGGCTCAGCCTGACCGTCGCACTGATCCTGTCAGTGGTCTGCGAGATCCTGGCCGGACTGGACGGCCTTGGTCAGTGGGTCCTGCTCTCGGCACGCGCGTTCCGATCCGCCGACCTCTTCGCCGGCGTCATTCTGCTCGGTGCGACCGGATATCTGACGTCGATTGCGGTCTCGCTCGTCGAACAGCGACTGCTCGCCTGGCAAACCGCGGCGCGATAGCGCGGCGATCACAACGCCAGACAAAAATGGCCCGCATCAAGCGGGCCATTTTCGCGTCGGAACCGGTCATTCCGAATTTGGTTGCGGGGATAGGATTTGAACCTATGACCTTCAGGTTATGAGCCTGACGAGCTACCGGGCTGCTCCACCCCGCGTTAAACCATTGCGCGCCTTCGTGAAAATGCCGGGGACGATGGGTCAAGGCCGACGCGGCTCGCGTGGCTTGCTTCTCCCGTCCCGAAGGCTCCCTTGGAAGGCAACCCCGGGCCAAGCCCGTCGGGTGCGAGCGGTATGTACCAACCCGAACCGGCTTTGGAAAGGGCTGAGGGGAGGTTTTTTTCGACTTTATGACAGTCGGGAGCGCGGATTCCGGCCGGTTTGCCCTGCACTTGCCAGAAGTTCCACAAATCGCCAGCGTGCGGCAACAAAATCAATCCTGCGGCCTCGCTGCAGGCAACCGTGTCATCATCAAACCGAGCGAGCATGTGCCGCATTTCTCCGCGCTGTTGAAGGAGACGGTCGCCGAGAGGTTCGATGCCACCGAATTGCTGATCACCGGGGTCGAGGACGAAGTCGCAAAGGGTTTCGCACACCGTTCGATCACCTCGTCTTCACCGGGTCGACCCGGGTGGAGCGGCTGGTCGCGGAGGCTGCGGGGGGCAATCTCACGCCTGTCACGCTCGAGCTCGGCGGCAAGTCGCCCGCGATCATCGATGTGTCAGCCGATCTCGACGAGGCGGCCGAGCGCATCGCCACGGCAAGTTGCTCAAGGCTGGCCAGACCTGCATCGCGCCGGACTATGTGCTGGCGCCGGAGCGCGCGTTGCAGGCCTTCGCCGAAAAGGTGCGCGCGCAGATGCCGCGCATGTTCGGCACCGATCCCGCCAACAAGGACTACACCTCGATCATGCCAACGCTGATCGACGGCAACACCAATGCGCCGACCATCATGATCGGGGAAAACGCGGCGAATATCATAAAGGCGGAGCTGCGGTAATTCGTCTCCATCTCCTTGCTCGCGGGGAGATGGTTTCTTTACAGACATCGCATAATCATGATGAACGCCATCCTGAGCCGTGGAGCCCAAGAAAAATACAGACGATTTTAGCGATCTGAAACCGAATGCCCGGTTCGGCGTTCATTCGTTCCATCGGCAGGGTTTCGCTCATGAACAGTTTCGATCTCGCAATCTATGCGGCGCTCGCACTTGCGATCGGCTTCGGTTTCAGGACCGGCCTGCTCGGCAGCGCCATAACTATTCTTGCTTATCTCCTCGCCGCTCCTATTGCGCTCGCATTGATGCCGCTGATCGTGCCGCAGCTCGCCAGCAACCCGAACGCGCCGCTGCTGCAGAACTGGATCTGGTTCTTCGGCATCTTCGTGGTCGTCGGCATGCTGTTCGGATATCTCGGCCGCCTCGCGCTGAGCGATACGATCCGCGACGC
Source organism: Bradyrhizobium diazoefficiens (assembly GCF_016599855.1). Classification (NCBI taxonomy): domain Bacteria; kingdom Pseudomonadati; phylum Pseudomonadota; class Alphaproteobacteria; order Hyphomicrobiales; family Nitrobacteraceae; genus Bradyrhizobium; species Bradyrhizobium diazoefficiens. The sequence continues at coordinate 6,697,315 of NZ_CP067041.1, forward strand.
CGGCATCGGCGACCGGCTCGGCGGCGCCGCGCTCGGCGCCATCAGGGTCGGCCTCGTCGCCACCACGGTGGTGCTGGTGTTCGACCAGATCGCGCCGGCCAGCCGCCAGCCGCCCTTCCTCGCCGGCTCGCATCTGCGGCCGCTGTTCTCTGCGCTCGGGCAAATGGGCTTCAAGTCGCTGCCGCCGGAGGCCGCCGCCGCGATCGACCGCCTCAAGCAGGAGCGTCGCATCTAGTGCATCGCCTCGCCGTGCGTCATGCATTTTGACGCGGCTCCCTCCCTTATCAGCGCCGCCGAGGTTGGCTAGAGTGCCGGCCGTCGAAAAACCTGCCTGACATTACGGGAGTGAAACAGTGGATCTTGGGATCAAAGGTCGCCGCGCCATCGTCTGCGCATCCAGCAAGGGCCTGGGGCGCGCTTGCGCCATCTCGTTGGCCGAAGCCGGCGTTGACATCACACTGACCGCGCGTGGTGCCGACGCGCTGAAGAAGACGGCCGACGAGATTCGGCAAGCCTATCCTGGCGTGAAGGCCACCGAGATCGTCGGCGACATCACGACGCCCGCCGGCCGCGAGGCCGTGCTGAAGGCCTGCCCCGAGCCGGACATTCTCATCAACAATGCCGGCGGACCGCCGCCCGGCGATTTCCGCAACTGGACCCGCGACGACTGGATTAAGGCGATCGATGCCAACATGCTGACGCCGATCGAGCTGATCAAGGCGACCGTCGATGGCATGATGGCGCGCAAGTTCGGCCGCATCGTCAACATCACTTCGGCCGCGGTGAAGGCGCCGATCGACATTCTCGGCCTCTCCAACGGCGCACGCGCCGGCCTCACCGGCTTCATCGCCGGCCTGTCGCGCAAGACCGTGATCAACAACGTCACCATTAACGGCCTGTTGCCGGGACCGTTCGAGACCGATCGCCTGACCGGCACTGCGAAAGCCGAAGCCGACAAGCGCGGCACAACGCCGGAAGCGATCCTGGCCGAACGCGCCAAGCTCAACCCCGCCGGCCGCTTCGGCCAGCCCGACGAATTCGGCTATGCCTGCGCCTTCCTCTGTGGCGCCAAGGCCGGGTTCATCACCGGCCAGAACATCCTGCTCGACGGTGGTGCGTTCCCGGGAACGCTGTGAGGGCGGGACGAACAAATGGGACCGGCGATTGACATTCTCGCCTATGGTGAGATGGCGACGCCGGTCGCGGGCCCAGGCAAAGTTCGCAGTCGTCAACTGCGCGCTCCGAACGCTACGACACCGGCGTGGTCCGCTCGTCGCTCCAGTCGATGCCGAGCTCGTCCATACCGTCGGCGAGCAGGTCGCCCAGCATCGGCTCACCCAGCAGGTATTTCACCGTCTCGCGCCGGGGCGCCTTGTACTCGGTGCGCGCCTCGACGGCGCGAGCGCGCAGATCGTCCCATTCCTCCACATCGCCGTCGCCGCGGCCGAGCCACATCAGCGTGACCAAGTCGATCTGCTCGTCCTCGTTCAGCGCCCGGATGAAGCCCGCAAGCTCAGCTGCGACCGGATCGGAATTGGTGTCCTCGAGCACGTCGATCTCGTCGTCATCCGACGGGTTGGAGCCCGAATCCTGATCGGAGGCGGATTCCTTGACGTCAAATTCGCGCGCCTTCTCGATGATGAAAGCAACCTTGTCGGCGGAAATCGCAAGCTCTGGCATGGGCTCCCCTTACTCTTCGTTCGGGTTGGTCCGGGTTCCTCCGATAACGCAACATCACGACAGATGATCCATTGCGTTTGACGGCGGAAGACCGCATCTTTCGCGAAAGCAAGAAAATAAGGGGCGCGCCCGATGCAGTGGAAGGTCGGCAAGGTCAAGATCACCAAGGTGGTGGAATTGGAGACGGTCGGCTCGACCCGCTTCATCTTGCCTTTGGCCAGCAACGACGAGATCAGGAAGCTGCCCTGGCTAATCCCTCATTTCGCGACCGAAGAGGGCCGGCTGAAAATGTCGATCCATTCGCTGGTGGTGGAGACGCCGTCGCGCCGTATCGTGGTCGACACCGGCCTCGGCAATGAGAAGCAGGGCCGCAACGTCCCGACCTGGAATAACCGCAATACACCTTTTCTGGAGAAGATGAGTGCGGCGGGCTTCGCGCCCGACAGCATCGACACCGTGCTGTGCACGCATCTTCACGTCGATCATGTTGGCTGGAATACGAAGCTGATCGGCGGCAAATGGGTGCCGGCTTTTCCGAAGGCGCGCTACGTGTTCGGCCGCACCGAATACGAGCATTGGCGCGACCATTCCACCGAAGCGGACAAGCAGGCCGTCTTTGACGATTCCGTGAGGCCGATCGTCGATGCCGGCCGTGCCGATCTGATCGCGAGCGATCACCGCCTCTCAGACGAGATCAGCATGATCCCGACGCCCGGCCACAGCCCCGGTCATATGAGCATCCTGATCCAGTCGGACGGCGAACAGGGGCTGCTAACCGGCGACGTCGCCCATCACCCCTGCCAGATGGCGCATCTCGGCTGGTCCTCCACCGCGGACTCCGACCAGGCCCAATCGGTCGCGACAAGGGCCAAGCTGTTCGGCCGGTTTGCCGACACGCCCACGCTGGTGATCGGCGGGCATTTTTCGGCCGGGCATATCAAGCGCGAAGGCGACGCGTTCAGGTTTATTGCGCTGTAATCTTAGGATTCGTGGGCTGGCCACCTTACAAAAGACGGGCTGCAATGCGCTTGCCTTTGAGCGGTTGAATTTCCCGCCGCCCTGTTCCATGAAGCTATTTAACCGATCAGTCCATCCCAAGGGAGAAACGAGAATGAAGCTTGTTCGTTACGGCGAAAAGGGTGCGGAAAAGCCCGGCCTGATCGACAAATCCGGCCAGTTGCGCGACCTGTCGGCGCATGTGAAGGACCTGACCGGCGAGGCCTATTCGCCGGAGTCCTTGAAGAAGCTCGCCGCCATCGATCCCGCCTCACTGCCCGCCGTCTCGGGCAAGCCGCGCTTCGGCGCGCCCGTCACCGGCATCTCGAAATTCGTCGCGATCGGCCTCAACTATAGCGACCACGCCAAGGAGACCGGCGCCGCCATTCCGAACGAGCCGATCATCTTCATGAAGGCTAACACCTCGCTCTCCGGCCCCAATGACGCGGTCGAGAAGCCGCGCGGCTCGACCAAGCTCGACTGGGAGGTCGAGATCGCCGCGATCATCGGCACCCGCGCCAAGTACGTTTCGGAAGCTGACGCGCTGAACTCCGTCGCGGGCTATTGCGTCTGCAACGACGTCTCCGAGCGCAATTTCCAGACCGAGCGCCTGGGTCAGTGGACCAAGGGCAAGTCGCACGACACGTTTGGCCCCGTTGGTCCCTGGCTCGCCACCAAGGACGAGATCAAGGACGTGCAGAACCTGTCGATGTGGCTCGACGTCAACGGTCAACGCCGCCAAACCGGCTCGACCAAGACCATGATCTTCTCGATGGCCAAGTGCATCTCCTATGTCTCGCAGTTCATGACGCTGCTGCCGGGCGACATTATCACGACAGGCACCCCGCCCGGCGTCGGCCTCGGCATGAAGCCGCCGACCTTCCTCAATGTCGGTGACGTCGTCACGCTCGGCATAGAAGGCCTCGGCGAGCAGCGCCAGGAGATCGTTGCGGCTTGAGCCATCGTCCTCATCCTGAGGAGCGCGCAACGCGCGCGTCTCGAAGGATGTGCCAAGAATTCGGTCACCCGACGTTCGCGCCGGGTGACGAGAGAAGATCCCTCGTTGCCCATCCTTCGAGACGCGCGCCAAGGGGCGCGCTCCTCAGGATGAGGTCCGTATCTCTGGATAGAGGTCAATCCGCATGAAACTCACCTTCTCCCAAGCCTCTCCCTTCGCCCGCAAGGTGCGCATCGCCGCGATCGAGCTCGGGTTGATCGACAAGATCGAACTCGTGCCCGCCACCGTCACACCGGGCACGGTCAATGAGGACTATTCGAAGATCACGCCGCTGAAGAAGCTGCCGGTGCTGATCACCAATGAAGGCGACGTGATCCTGGATTCTTACGTCATCGTCGAATATCTCAACGAAATGGCCGGCGGCAGCCTGATCCCGGATTATCGCCCGCGGCGCTGGAAGGCCAAGACCAACCATTCGCTCATCAACGGCATGCTCGATTCCATGCTGCTGTGCCGGTACGAGAAGATGGTGCGGCCAGAGGGCCTGCAATGGCAGGCGTGGTCGGACGACCACTGGAACAGGGCCTGGACCGGCATGGCGCGCTTCGAGAACATGCCTGACGTGCTGAACGGCCCGTTCGACATCTCGCAAATCGGCCTCGTTTGCGTGCTCGGCTATGCAGACTTCCGCTTCGCCGATTGCGGCTGGCGCAAGGCCTATCCGAAGCTCGACGCTTTCCATCAGAAGATGCTGGAGCGGCCCTCCGTGAAGATCTCGGTGCCACCGGCCGCATAACGCACGGGAGCTTTCATGAGCCTGAAATACGCGGTCGGCGATCTCACCATCCACCGCATCATCGAGCAGGAAACCACCTTCCTGCCCGCGTTGGACATGCTGCCCTCCCTCACGGCCGAAATGCTGGCCGAGAATCGGTCATGGATGCGGCAGGCCAAGGCGCTCGATGACGAGGATGTGCTGCTGCTTTGCTTTCAGTCCTATGTGATCAAAACACCTCACCACACTATCCTGGTCGACAGCTGCATAGGCAACGACAAGCCGCGGCCGCGGCCGAAATGGAACATGAAGACCGACGACACATATCTGCGCGGGCTCGCGGCCGCCGGCTTCGCCGTCGACGACATCGACTTCGTGATGTGCACGCATCTGCATGTCGATCACGTTGGCTGGAATACGCGGCTTGAGAACGGCCGCTGGGTGCCGACCTTCCCCAAGGCGCGATACGTGTTCGCGCAACGCGAGTTCGACTACTGGACCGAACAGAATGCAAAGGCGGAGGTCGCGCCCTTCGCCGACAGCGTGCTGCCGCTGGTCGAGGCCAGGCGTCATGAGATCGTCGGCAACGACCACCAGATCGGCGATCACGTCCGCATCCTGCCGACGCCCGGCCACACGCCGGGCCATGTCGCCATCACGATGGGCCGCGGCAAGGACGATGCGGTGTTCTCCGGCGACCTCATGCACTCGCCGATCCAGACGCTGTATCCCGAGATGTCAGTGAAGTTCGATGTCGATCAGGCCCAGGCCGCAACGACGCGCCGCAGCTTCCTGGAGCGCTATTGCGACACCGAGACGCTGTGCTGCACCGCGCATTTTCCCTCGCCCTCGGTGGGGAAGATCAAACGCAAGGGGAATGGGTTCGTGTGTGCGGCGGTGTAATTTGTCCGAGATTTCGTAGGGTGGGCAAAGGCGCGCTTCGCGCGCCGTGCCCACCATTTCTTAACCGTTTGGCATGGTGGGCACGCTCCGCTTTGCCCACCCTACGATTCCACCCGTGTGGAGAAAGCAATGACAACACTCCCCGACATCCCCCTGCCCGCCGGCATTCGCTCCCGTTACGTCGACGGCATCAACGGCTTGCGCATGCATGTGCTGGAGGCCGGCTTCGAGACCAAGGGTCGTCCCTGCATCCTGCTGCTGCACGGTTTTCCCGAACTCGCCTTCTCCTGGCGCAAGGTGATGCCGGCACTTAGCTCTGCCGGCTATCACGTGCTCGCACCCGACCAGCGCGGCTATGGCCGCACCACGGGCTGGGCTGCGAACTACGACGGCGATCTCACGCCCTTCTCGCTCCTCAATCTGGTGCGCGACGCGCTCGCCCTGGTGTCTGCATTCGGTTACAGGCAGGTTGATCTCGCCGGGCATGATTTCGGCAGCCCGGTCGCGGCATGGTGCGCGCTGATCCGGCCCGACGTGTTTCGTTCGGTGACGCTGATGAGTGCGCCGTTCGGCGGAGCGCCGCCGTTGCCCTTTGGCACGGTCGATAGCCCGGCGAAGCCTGCGATCGAAGATCCCGTGCATCGCGAACTTGCCGCGCTGCCGCGCCCACGCAAACACTATCAATGGTACTATGCGACGCGCCCGGCCAACGCCGACATGCAGCACGCGCCGCAGGGCGTGCATGATTTCCTGCGCGCCTATTATCATCACAAGAGCGCGGACTGGACCGATAACAAGCCTTATCCGCTGAACTCGTGGTCCGCAGAAGAACTCGCAAAAATGCCGACCTACTATGTGATGGACGCCGGCGAGACCATGGCCGAGACGGTCGCGAAGGAGATGCCCTCGCCGGCTGCAATCGCCGCCAACCAATGGCTGCCGGACAGCGATCTTGCCTACTACAGCGCCGAATATGGCCGCACCGGATTTCAGGGTGGGCTGCAATGGTATCGCTACGGCACGTCAGGCATGCTCAACAACGAGATGCAGCTGTTTGCGGGCCGCAGCATCGACGTGCCTTCGTGCTTCATCTCGGGCAAGCAGGATTGGGGCACCTATCAGCGCCCCGGCGCGTTCGAGGCCATGCAGGGGCGCGGCTGCACCAAGATGCTCGCCTGCCATCTCGTCGACGGCGCAGGCCATTGGGTGCAGCAGGAGCAGCCTGCCGAGGTCAGCCGCCTGGTGCTGCAATTTCTGCACCGCTCTGCCGCGGGCCTGAAGCAACGCCAAAGTGTCGCCATAAGGCGTTCATCCGCAATTCAGGGAACATTCGGCAACATCTGATGTTGCGGAATACCGGAGCTGCGTCCGGCGACCATGGAGAATGATGATGGACAAGAAAATCGCTGGACTGTTGGGAGCGGTGGCCGCGCTCGGCACGTTCGGCTCAGCACAGGCTACGCCCCAAGCCACGCCTGCACCGAGCGACGTCCTGCAAGCAAACTCATACGCCGACCTGCTTGAGCCGATCCCGAATGCCGGCGCCCTGCTGCAGGCGATCGACGAAGCGGCTCCCGCGACAGCGGCCGACAACGTTCAGCTCGTTCAATTTTTCTATCATCATCATCACCACCACCATCACCACCACGGCTTCTATCGCCGTCGCTACTATGACGCGCCGGTCGTGGTGGTGCCGCGGTATCGGCGGTATTATCACCACCATCATCACCATCACCACCATCACAGCTTCTATCGCCGCGGCTATTGAGGTCGCCGACATCTGGCAGTGAAACGGGCGGGACCTTCAGGTCCTGCCCGTTTTAGCGATGATCTGGAAAAAATCGGCAGGACCAACTGCTGCAACCCCCGCGCAAAACGGAAGCGAAGATGCAGACGCGGTATCCGCCCTATTCGTTGCGTGCCTTCTCCTTCGCTGCACGGTGCAGGTGCCGGTAAGTGCCGTCAAACACCGTGTCCGATGACGACGTCCACTCGGTACCGGCCGCCAGTTTGGGCCGGCTGTTGTAGATCCGGCGGGCCTGAAGCTCGCGCTCCGCCGCTTCCTCCTCCTCCATCGGCTCGAGCTCGAAATTGGCTTCCTCGGGAATAACGATGATTTGCGCGAAGGGCTCGTTCGGCCGGAAAATATGGGTTCGCCCCTCGGTCGGCGCCTTGAACACACAAAAGAACATCATCGGCCACCAGTTGCGGATCAACGCAGGGACGGCGATCGGCACCGTGTCGGTGAGATCGGTATAAAATCGCGGATGCGGCTCCGTGCGGATCGCCATGCCTTTGTCGACCTTGAGATCGAGCAGGATCTGATAGGTGTAGAATGCATCACCAAACCTGCGGAACGGCGGCCATTCCGCTCCGCCTTCCGGCGGCTCACCCCAATCCGCCTCCAGAATCAGGCGACCGTCCCTCGTCGTGACGTGAAGCTCGAAATCATAGGGGTAGAACAGTTCGATGCCGTATTGCGCGCCTTCGGAAAATGGCACGCAATGCCAGACCTGCTCACGCGAACCATTCGCGCGCGGCTCGCGCTTGCCGGCCCATCCGGGAATTTCGAGCTTGGTGCGGCGCAGCGCCAGCCGCGGATCGTTGAGCCGAAACTTGACCTTCTCCATCATTCACTCCCGGCCACCTGCCAACCCGAACCGCTCGGTCGCACGACCGTTCCATGCATTCGTGCGTAGCCAAGAGGTTTGGACTTCGCTGGTGAATTGACCCTGAATGGATTGCAGCCTATACAAATTTAGAATTATTCTAAACTCGAGACAGGCGTCGATCCGTGAAGAATTTTGCCGATTTGACCGAGCGCGAGGTGCTGGCGGTCGCGATCTCCTCCGAGGAGGAGGATAGCCGCATTTATATGAGTTTCTCCGAGGACCTGAAGGAGCGCTATCCGGATTCCGCCAAGATCTTTGAGCAGATGGCCGAGGAAGAGCGCGGACATCGCCACATGCTGCTCGAAATGTATGAGCAGCGCTTCGGCCCGCACCTTCCCCCCATCCGTCGCGAGGACGTCAAGGGCTTCCTGCGCCGCCGCCCGGTCTGGCTGACCAAGAACCTGCCGCTCGACACCATCCGCAGGGAGGTCGAGACCATGGAAATGCAGGCCGAGCGCTTCTACGTGAAGGCCGCCGAACAGGCGCAGGATGTCGGGGTGCGCCGCCTGCTCGGTGATCTCGCCGAAGCCGAGAAAGGCCACGAGCACACCGCCGCAAAGCTGACAGACCAGATTCTGAGCTCCGATGTGCGCGCGGAGGAAGATCGCACCAACCGCCGTCTGTTCGTTCTGCAATATGTCCAGCCTGGCCTCGCCGGGCTGATGGACGGATCGGTTTCGACGCTGGCGCCGCTGTTCGCGGCGGCCTTTGCCACACACCAGAACTGGCAGACGTTCCTGGTCGGCCTCGCTGCTTCGATCGGCGCCGGCATCAGTATGGGCTTTGCGGAGGCGCTGTCCGATGACGGTTCGCTCACGGGACGCGGCTCGCCCTGGCTGCGCGGCATCACCTGCGGTGCGATGACGACGCTCGGCGGGCTCGGCCACACCATGCCCTATCTCGTGCCGGACACATGGCCCAACGCATTCTGGATCGCCACGGGAATCGCCGGCATTGTTGTGTTCTTCGAATTATGGGCGATCGCCTTCATCCGCGCGCGCTACATGGACACGCCGTTCCTCCAGGCCGTGTTCCAGATCGTGCTCGGTGGCGCGATCGTGCTGGCGGTGGGGATACTGATCGGGGCGGCGTAGACAGCAGCGATGAAGCGGCCCCGTTCATACACTGCCGTCGCGAGCCTCGCCATCGCACCGATCCTGCTTGCGTCGAGCAAAGCACGCGCCACTGACGAGATCCAGGTCTACAACGCCGGCAGTGCCGATGTCGGCCGGTTCACGATCCAGCAGCACCTCAACTGTGTCGCGCTCGGACAAAGGCACCTGCCGTTTTCCTGTCCGATGTCTTCACCCATGCTGCAGCGCGCGGCTTTCAGCCCTGACTGACGCGGGCGTTCAACGTTGGGATCCCCATGACCACCCACCTTCAGTACGGTACACCCGCCAAAATCTTTCATTGGCTCATCGTCGTATTGCTTGCCGTGCAATACCCGATCGGCTGGTTCATGCCGGATATCCATCGGGGCATGAGCCCGGGCGCTGGCATGACGTTTCATGTGTCGATCGGAATTACGATTCTGGTGCTGACCGCTCTGCGCCTCGTCTGGCGTGTTACCCATCCCGTCGCGCCCGAGAGCTCTCTTCCAACCTGGCAGCGCTTGTCTTCGGAGGCCGTACACTGGCTGCTTTACGCGTTGGTGCTGGCGACGACGATCTCGGGCTGGTTGTTTGCATGCTTCCGCGGATGGTCTATTTCGTTCTTCTATCTCGTGCCGCTGCCGATGCTTGCGTCTGACAACGCAGCCGCCGGCCGCGCCATCGACGGCCTCCACCAAGCGATGGAATGGGCGCTGCTCGTCACCATCGGCATTCACATCGCAGCCGCGTTCGCGCATATCTTCATCTATCGCAACCGCGTGATGCAGCGAATGCTGCCTGGGTAGCTATGGGCGCCTCACCCTTGACATCGTTTGGTCCGACGCTCGGCGTTTCCCTTTGCTCGCTGTGACGAGCTCACGGCAGAACTTCCACCTCCAAGTCAATGCCCATGCCGGGCGCACATACTGGATCGCCTGTTAAAGAACCGGGCGATGACACCCGAGTGCGTGGCGTCGTGGAAGTCAGCTATCGAACACGATCACGCTGCGCAGCGTCTTGCCGGCTTTCATGCTGGCAAAGCCTTCGTTGATCTCGCTCAGCTTCAGCTTGGCCGAGATCCAGTCCTCCAGATGCAGCCGGCCGCGGAGGTAGAAGTCGACCAGGCGCGGCATGTCCACGCGAAAATGGTTGGAGCCCATCGACGAGCCCTGAATCCGGCGCTCGCGCAAGAAATCAAAACCATGCAGCTCGATCTTCTGGCCGAACGGGATCATGCCGACGATGGTGGCGGTGCCGCCGGCGGCGAGCATGGCGAAGGCCTGCTCGGCGGTCTCCTTGCGGCCGAGCACCTCGAAGGAATGCTGCACGCCGCCATTGGTGAGGTCGCGCACCTGTTTCACCACGTCGCCCTCGGCGGGATTGATGATGTCGGTCGCGCCCAGCTTGGTTGCGAGCTGGAGCTTTGCCGGATTGGTGTCGATGGCGATGATGCGCCCCGCGCCGGCGATCTGCGCACCGTTGATAGCGGCCATGCCGACGCCGCCACAGCCGATCACGGCGACGGTTTCGCCGGCCGTCACCTTCGCCGTATTCACGACCGCGCCGTAGCCGGTGATGACGCCGCAGCCGATCAGCGCGGCGAGATCGAGCGGCATTTCTTTTCGGATTTTGACGATCGCGTTCTCATGCACGAGCATCTGCTCGGCGAAAGACGAAAGATTGAGGAACTGGTGCAACTTTTCCGGCTTCGACCACTGCATCCGGTCGGAGACGCCCGGCAGCAACTTCACGGTGGTGTCGGTGCAGAGCACCGTGCGGCCTGTGGTGCAATTGTCGCAAGTGCCGCAGAACACGGACAAGCAGGTGACAACGTGGTCGCCGGGCTTCACGTAAGTCACGTCCGAACCCACTTGCTCGACGATCCCTGCGGATTCATGCCCGAGCACCGCAGGCAGCGGATGCGGGTAAAGGCCTTCCATGAAGTGCAGGTCGGAGTGGCAGAGGCCGGCGACCGCCGTGCGGATCAGAACCTCGCGCGGGCCGGGCTTCGGCAGGCTGACATCCTCGATGACCAGGGGCTTGTTGACTTCATAAAGGACCGCGGCCTTCATCGAGCACTCCCTATCGCGTTTTTTTGATCGTGGCCGCAGCCTACGCTGCCAGAACCAGTTCGCCAACCTCGCTCATGCCGGCATCGCGCTCGCCAAGCAGCAGCGTAGCGATTTTCGCCTGCTTGGCATTTTCCGTCAGCCGGAACGGATCGCTCGGCGCCACGCGGTGGTCGATCACCAGCCGCGACAGCAGTAGCCGACGCGCATCGCCGCGCATCTCGTGGATGCGGTGCGCTTCCCAGGCCAGCGCGACCGCGCTTGCGACATGATAGAGCAGGCTCGTTGCGCGCCGCGCATCGGCTTCGTTCTGGGATTTCCCCGCAACTTCGCGAGCAAAGCCGACCGCACGATCGACCAGGCCACGCAAATTGTCGCGCCAGGCCTGCGGCACGGCGACACTGTCATCCAGCCGCGCATGCAGATCAGCGGCGAGCGCGGATTCGGCGCCGTGGCGGCCGACCGCGCGCCGCAGCGCATCGATCGCAACGATGTTGCCGGTGCCTTCCCAGACCGAACCGAGATGCGCATCGCGCAGCAGCCGCGCGGTGGCGAATTCCTCGATATAACCGATGCCGCCGCGCATCTCGAGCGCATCGCCGCAGACTTTTCGCGCGTCGCGCGTCGCGCGGAATTTCAGGCTCGGCGTCAGGATGCGCAGCAACGCCGCCGCATCCTGGCTGCCGGCCTCGGCGCGGTCGAGCGCATCGGCGGTGAGGAAGCTCATCGACAGCGCCTGCTCGACCGGCAGCATGATTTTCAGCATCTGGCGGCGGCCGAGCGGCAGGTCGATGATGCGGTTGCCGAACACAATGCGGTTCTTCGCCACCGTCATCGCATCATGATAGGCGCGGCGCATCAGTGCGGTGGATTTGACGCCGTTCGACAGCCGCGACGAATTCACCATTTCGGCCATCTGCACGAAGCCGCGGTCGAGCTTGCCGACCGCATAGGCAATTGCGCCTTCGAGCTTGATCTCGCCCGATGCCATCGAGCGGGTGCCGAGCTTGTCCTTGAGGCGCACGATCCGGTAGTGGTTCTGCGAGCCATCGTCGAGGAAGCGTGGCATCAGGAACAGGCCGACGCCACGCGTGCCGGGGCCGGCGCCTTCGGGCCGCGCCAGCAGCATCACGACCTTGGCGTCGGCGTTTGAGCAGAACCATTTTTCGCCATAGAGGCGCCAATGCTCGCCGTCCCGCACCGCGCGTGTCGTCAGTGTGCCGACATCGGAGCCGCCTTCCTTCTCGGTCATGAACTGGCCGCCTTGGGTCAGCTTGCTCATGTCGGTCTGGGTCAGACCGTCGAGATATTTCGCCTTCAGCGCGTCGCTGCCGAAATTCGAAAGGAGTTTTGCGCAGCCGTCCGTGACGTTGATCGGGCAGCCCATGCCGAATTCGGTCTGGTTGAACAGGAAGGTGAACGCGTGCTTGGCCACGACAGGGTATTTGTCGGGCCAGCCCATGATACCCTTGCGGATCGAAAGCGCGTGGATGCCGAACTCGCCGAACGCTGCTTTCTCCAATTCGCGATAAGCCGGATGATATTCGATCCACTGCACGTCGCGGCCGAATTTGTCGCGATGATGGAGCAGCGGGACGTGCCGGTCCGCAAGCCGCGCGCAGTCATCGAGATGGCCGCCGGCGAGTTCGCCGAGACGGTCGAGATGCGGTTCGATGTGGCGAAATAGCGGCTCGGGCAGATGGATGCGCAACAGGTCCGCCAGTGCCCGATCGGCGCGATAGAAATTCATGCCAGTGGTATCGGGCGCCAGCAAGCCGGATGGTGCGGCCGCGACATGTTCTGGCTGCGCTGTGACCGGCTTGTGCATGATCGCCCTCTTGGTTTCGCCCAATGGCAATTCTTATCGCTTGCCGCTTGAGATGATGTCGATCATGCTCCAATCGCGAGTAGCGATAAAGCCGCAAAGTGTCAGGGAGGCATGATCGCCGTGACGGAGCAATTCGCTCTGCGGAATTGTGACCGGCTGGCCCGGGATTCCAACTGGTCGTCCGCACGGCGGATGCATAGATCAGCAACGTCCCGTCCTCGAGAGATCACGCCATGGAACATCCGAAATACAAGATCGCTCTCATCGTCGGCGCCGGCGAAGGCCTGAGCGCCTCGCTGGCGCGGCTGCTCTCCGCGCAAGACATTCGCGTCGCGCTGGCCGCGCGCCAGATCGAGAAACTTGGCGCGCTCTGCTCCGAGACCGGCGCAAAAGCCTATGCCTGCAACGCCACCGAGCCTGATGAGGTCGAGCGGCTGTTTGGCCTCGTCGAGCGCGAGATCGGCACGCCGGATCTCGTCGTCTACAACGCCAGCGGCCGTTCGCGCGGACCGTTCGTCGACCTTGTCCCGGCCGACGTCGCGAACGCGATCGCGGTCAGCGCCTATGGCGGCTTCCTGGTGGCGCAGCAGGCGGCCAAGCGCATGCTGCCGAACAAGCACGGCGCGATCCTGTTCACGGGAGCTTCGGCAAGTGTCAAAGGCTATGCGCAGTCCACGCCGTTCGCGATGGGCAAGTTCGCGCTGCGCGGGCTGGCGCAGAGCATGGCGCGCGAGCTGTCGCCGCAGGGCATCCACGTCGCGCATTTCGTCATCGACGGCGGCATCCGCAGCGCGGCGCGGACCGAGCCGTTGAATAAGCCGGATTCGATGCTCGATCCCGATGCGATCGCGGAGAGCTATTGGAACGTACTACAGCAGCCGCGCAGTGCCTGGAGCTGGGAGCTCGAGCTGCGGCCCTGGGTGGAGAAGTTTTGAATGAGCTGCCGCAGGGTGGGCAAAGGCGCATAGCGCCGTGCCCACCACCGATCGCGAAGAAACAAATGGTGGGCACGCTTCGCTTTGCCCACCCTACGAGAGCGGGGACGACCAATGACCACAGAAATCACTATCGACACCGGCACCAATGAACTCCTTTGCGTCGTCCGCGACCGCGTCGCATTGATCACGCTGAACCGGCCTGAAGCACGTAACTCGCTGTCGGACACGCTGACGCCGGCCCTGCGCACGATGATCCGCCTTTGCGGTGAAGATCCGAATGTCGGGGCCCTCCTGCTTACCGGCGCCGGCGAAGCCTTCTGCGCCGGCGGCAACGTCAAGGGCATGGGCACGCATCGCGATCCCAAAAAGCTGGAGATGTCGCTGGAGGACCGCATCGCCGATCTCCAGGAGCGGCAGCGGCTGCTCACTGGCGCGCTGGTGTCGGTGCGCAAGCCGACCATCGCCGCACTCCCCGGCCCCGCAGTTGGCGCCGGGCTCGCCATCGCGATGGCCTGCGACATCCGCATCGCCGCGCAATCGGCCTTCGTCGCCACCGGCTATGCCCGCATCGCGCTGTCAGGCGATTACGGCATCGCCTGGTTGCTGACGCGCCTCGTCGGCACGGCGCGGGCGCGCGAATTGATGTTCACCGGCGACCGCGTCGATGCCGCGCGCTGCGAGGCGATCGGCCTAGTCAACCGCGTGGTGCCCGATGACAAGCTCCAGTCTGAGGCCTTTGCGCTGGCAGAGTCGCTCGCCGAAGGCCCACACCTAGCGCTGCGCTATATGAAAGACAATCTGGACGAAGCGCTGCTATTCGACTTCGAGACCGCCCGGGATCACGAGGCCGAACGGCTGGTCCGCCTGACTACGACCGCCGATCACAAGGAGGCGGTGCAGGCCTTCATCGAGAAGCGCAAGGCGGTGTTCACGGGGAAATAGGCACGTGCTGCGTGAAGACAAAAAAAGCCCGGCTCTGGATGGCCAGGGCCGGGCTCGGAGTGATGTCAGGCCGAGGCTGAGGGGCTGTCGGCCTGACGGGAAAGGGCAGCAAGACGCCAGCTCGCGCAGGGAATGTCTTTCGGCGCAAGGTGTATCTCCTTATCGAAGCGGACCAGCTTCCAATCGTCGGGATGATTGACGAAGGCGAAGCCGGATTTGCGCGCGAGCGAGATCATGGTCTGGTTGGAGCGCAGCGTGTCGCCAAACATGTGCTCGGCGCCAAGCGCGGCTGCGCGGCATTCGAGGTTCTTCATGAGTGCCGTCGCGATGCCGTGGCCCTGCCAGCCGTCGTCCACCGACAGGCCGAATTCGAGCGTCGAGGTCTCCTCGTGCAAGGCATAGCGCGCCTCGGCGACGATCGTCTCGAAGCCGTCGATCATCTTGGTCGCGACCACGGTGAAGCGCTCGCGCTCACCGACCTGGAGGAAGTCGTGCAGCAGCCCCTTCGGCAGCTCGCTGATCGCGCCGAAGAAGCGGTTGTAGCGGGAACGGGTCGAGAGCGAGCGGAAATAGTGTTGAAGCTCGTCGGTGTCGCGCGGCTCGACGAAGCGCACATTGACCGCCTCACCCTGCCGGGTGCGCAGCGTATCCGAGTACTGCTTCAGGTCTTTCAGGCGTAGAATGCTCATGACACGAGCCCTTCACAAAGGGGACCGCCGGCGCCCCTGTGATCAGGCGGCGCCGGCCTGGCGGCCAATCAGGCCCGCCAAAAGGGTTTCTCGGCTTCATAGGCGATGTCGCTCCACGACAGGCCGACGTCGTGGAGATCGCGGGCCGTCCAGTTGGTCAGCTCGCGGCGGGTCCGGTAGCGCTCGTGCCAGACATGGAGGGTCTCGCCGATCTGCTGGATCAGGCCCGATGCATGATGATTTGTCATCGAATTGTGGGTCAAAGTAGACATGTTCAGCTCCTTGAGCTAACTTGGACGCTAATATCCGCTTCTAAGTGCACTGCCGCAAACGACAATTTGTACCCCTTCGCATGAAATAAACTCATCCATCCTGCTGCCAAATGACTGCCAGATTGCCGTCACTGAACGGATTGCGGGCCTTTGAAGCCGCCGCGCGCCACCTCAGCTTCACGCTGGCGGCGAGCGAACTCAACGTGACGCAGACCGCGATCAGCCATCAGATCCGCCGCCTCGAGGAGGAGCTCGGCATCCGCCTGTTCATTCGGCAGAACCGCGCGCTGGCGCTGACGCCGGAGGCGCGCGATTACCTGCCGGGCGTACGCGCCGCTTTCAACGACCTCCGCCTCGCCACCGACCGGCTGCTGCGCAAGGACGAGGACAAGGTGCTGACGATCTCGACCATTGCCTCGCTGGCCGCGAAGTGGCTGCTGCCGCGGCTGACGGACTTCCAGGAGAGCCATCCCGGCATCGACGTCCGCATCACCACCTCGACCAGCCTCGTCGATTTCCAGCGCGACAATGTCGATGCCGCGATCCGCTACGGCCGTGGCCAGTGGCCGGGCGTTCGCGCCGAATGGCTGATGGCGGACGAGTTGTTTCCGGTGTGCAGCCCCTCGCTCCTTCGCCGCGACAAGCCGCTGCGCCAGCCCGAAGATTTGAAGGACCACGTGCTGCTGCATACCAACAACGGCGACGATTGGCGGCTCTGGCTGACCGCAGCGGGACTGCCGACCGGCATCTCCCGGCAGCCCGGCATCACCTTCGACATGACCTTCGTGACGGTGCAGGCCGCGATCGATGGCATGGGCGTGGCGATGGGACGGACCTCCTACGTCCAGGACGACATCGCCAAGGGCCGTCTCGTCGTGCCCTTCAAGATCGCGTTGCCAGCGGATGCCGGCTTCTATCTGGTCTCACCGGAGGGCCGCCGCGAGGCGCCGAAGCTTGCCGCGTTCCGCCAATGGATGATCGCGGCAACGCAGAATAAAGCCTGAAAAATCATCAACTTCCGCAGCGAAATGGGTTGACTCGCAACGTCCTGCGCGAGAGGGGTTAGACAGATTGTCGCAGCATTAATCTGTCGCCTTGCCGTGAAATGAGTTCCGGTCCGGCCACGTCTTCAGGGGAGTAACGTCATGGCTGGACCAGCCACCTCAACCAATCCGCCCGCCGTCAAGTCACGCATCGGCGCGATCCTGCGCGCCACATCAGGTAATTTCCTCGAACAGTTCGACTTTTTCCTGTTCGGCTTCTATGCCGCCGCGATCGGCAAGGCGTTCTTCCCCTCGACGAACGAGACCGCGTCGCTGCTCAACACCTTTGGCGTGTTCTGGCTCGGCGCACTCATGCGTCCTGTCGGCGCGATCGTGCTCGGCGCCTATATCGATCGCATCGGCCGCCGCCAGGGCCTGATCGTTACGCTCGGCATCATGGCCATAGGCACCGTCGTGATCGCATTCTGTCCGAGCTACGCGACCATTGGTATCGCGGCCCCGGTCGTCGTGCTGACGGGCCGTTTGCTGCAAGGCTTCTCCGCCGGCGTCGAGCTCGGCGGCGTATCGGTCTATCTCGCGGAGATCTCGACGCCCGGCAATCGCGGCTTCTACACCTCGTTCCAGTCGTCGAGCCAGCAGGTCGCGATCTTCGTGGCCTCGATCCTCGGCTATCTGCTCTCCGAGGTGATGCCGGCCGACACGGTCGCTGCCTGGGGCTGGCGCATTCCCTTCTTCGTCGGCTGCCTGATCATTCCGCTGATCTTCTTCCTGCGACGTACGCTGGAGGAGACGCCGGCGTTTCTGGCCATGAAGAAGCACCCGACCGCCAGCGAAGTCTTCGCCTCCGCGCTCGCCAACTGGCGCATCGTCATCCTCGGCATGATGATCGCGATCCTGACCACGACGACGTTCTACTTCGTCACCGTGTACACGCCGACCTTCGGCAAGACCGTGCTAAAGCT
This sequence comes from Bradyrhizobium diazoefficiens, assembly GCF_016599855.1. Taxonomy (NCBI): domain Bacteria; kingdom Pseudomonadati; phylum Pseudomonadota; class Alphaproteobacteria; order Hyphomicrobiales; family Nitrobacteraceae; genus Bradyrhizobium; species Bradyrhizobium diazoefficiens. The sequence goes on from NZ_CP067041.1 coordinate 6,715,097, forward strand.
GTCGACGCAGGATGCGCTTCTGGTCACGCTGCTGGTCGCCGTTACGAACTTTATCTGGAATCCGATCGGCGGCGCGCTGTCCGATCGCGTCGGCCGCAAGCCGGTGCTGATCGGCATCGCCACGTTGTCGCTGCTCACCGCTTATCCGGCGCTGAGCTGGCTGGTGGCGGCGCCGACCTTCGGCAAGCTGCTCGCGGTCGAGATGATGTTCTCGTTCTACTTCGGCATGTATAGCGGCACCATGCTCGGTGCGTTGGTCGAGATCGTGCCCGCGCATGTGCGCACGACCTGCTTCTCGCTGGCGTTCGCGCTCGCCGCCGCGCTGTTCGGCACGTTCACGCCGTTCGCCTCGACCTTGCTGATCGAGCATACCGGCAACAAGGCCGCGCCCGGTGCCTGGCTGATGTTTGCGGCCGTGCTCGGCATCATCGCGGCGCTGATCGTCTACCGCGGCGGCGGCAAGGCGGTGCCGACGTATGATCCGGTAGCGGAGCCGGTCACGGGGCTTTGAGACGATGTCATTCCGGGGCGCCTCGAAGAGGCGAACCCGGAATCCTTTTCTCCCAGCATTCCTGACGCACGATGAATTCCGGGCTCGATGTTTCGCATCACCCGGAATGACAGTGCCGCTACAGCTCCACCACCACGTAATCGCTCTCGAGCTTCACCGTGACGGTTTCGGCGACATACGGCCCCTTCACCACGCTCGCGCCCGGCTCGACATGGGCCGAATAGGCCTTCACGCGGAAGCGGCGGGGGTCGCAATAGGACTGGCCGGTGCGAATATCGAACTCCCAGCCGTGCCAGGGGCAGCGGATGACCTCGCCGAGTTTTGTGTATTCGATCTCGCCGGGCTCCTTCGATTGCGCCAGCCCGATCAGCGGGCCTTCGCACAACGCGGCGCCCTGATGCGGGCAACGGTTCATCAGGCCGAAATATTCGCCCTTGATGTTGAAGACCGCGATCGGCCGGCCGTCGATCTCCAGAAATTTTCGCGTGCCCGGCGGAAGCTCATCGACCGCGGCGACCACATGCCGCGCCATGCTTATGTCTCCAGCATGATCTGATCGGAAAACCGCTTCACACTTTTCCGGATCATGCGGCGATCCCGTACAGCTTCTTCGCATTACCAAGATAGAACGCCTCGCGATTGGCTTCGCTGACGCCCGCCGGCAGCACGCGGGACGGCTCGTCATAATCCCAATGCGGATAGTCGGTCGCGAACAACAGCCGGTCCCAGCCGATCCAGTTGATGACGTCGAACAGATCCTCGCGCCTTTCAGGATCTTCCATCGGCTGCGTGGTCCACCACACCTGCTCGCGGATATATTCGGACGGCGGTCTTTTTACATGCGGCACTTCGCTCCTGAGCCGCTGCCAGGCCTTGTCGAGCCGCCACGCCAGCGACGGCGCCCAGCCAAAGCCGGCCTCGATCATCACCATCTTCAGCTTCGGGAAACGCTCGAACACGCCCTCTAACACGAGGCTTGCCAGCGCCGATTGCTGGCACTGCGAGTGGCCCACCATCTCCTCGAGGTAATAGGAAGGCCAGCCCGACGGCGTGATCGGGTTGCCGCCGAATCCGAAGGCATGCACGCCGACGGGAAGGCCGGCCTCTTCCGCAGCCTGATAGATCGGCCAGTAGCGGCGCTGGCCGAGCGGCTCGACATTGCGGCTGAGCAGCAGCACTTGAACGAAATTCTTGTCGCCGGCGCGTTCGCGAATCTCGGCGGCGGCCGACAGGCCATCCTCATTGCCGACGACAATCGAGGCCTTCAGCCGCTTGTCCCTGCTGGTCCATTTGTCGATCTGCCAGTCGTTGATCGCCGAGCAGAGCGCAGCCGAGAGCTCGTGATTGCGGATACCCTGCCCGGTGTTGAGCGGATTGAGCACCCCGAGTTGCACATTGTTCGGATCGAGCAACTGCTTCTGCATGAATGAGAGCGATGAGCCCTGCGGCCCGCCTTCCGGCGGATAGGCATCGCGGCGCGATGCGTTGGGCTGGGCCTTCGGGTAGGGCGGGCCTTCCATCATGCCCTGATAGGCATGGACGCCATAGACTTCGAGGTGATGCTGCCAGCGTTTGGCGAGATAGGGATAAAGCTCAGTGCGCGTCGCGCGTGCCGGATGGATGTCGCAGTCCGCAATCGCGGTCTTGGTCGTCAAGGGGGAAGCGGCTTCGGTGTTCTCGCGGAACTGGATATTCATCGCCTTGCCTCCTTTGGCAGCGGGCTAAGTCAGGCGGGGATAGGTCGCATGCGGATTATCGATCATGATCTTGCGCACGAGATCGGGGGTGAGACCTTCGGGCAACGCGTCCTGGCCGTCGAACTGCCAGTGCGGATAGTCCGTGGAGAATAGGACCAATTCGTCGGACTGCATATGATCAAACAGGCGAATTAATGTCTCGGGTTCCGGCGGCGCATCAAATGGCTGTAATGAGAATCGGATGTTGCTGCGCACAATTTCCAGCGGCGCGCGGTCGACCCACGGTGTCTCCATCCGCACCCCGCGCCAGAATTTGTGCAGCCGCCAGAGATACGGTGCGATCCAGGACACGCCGGATTCCAGCATCACCATCTTCAGCCGCGGATATTTGGCGAACACGCCCTCGACAATCAGGCTGGAGAGCTGGGTCTGGAACGCCTGGGCCTGGCCGACATAATCCTCGATGTGATAGGAACCCCACCCAACCGCAGTTGGCGGATTGTGATAGGCGGAACCGGCGTGGATGCCGATGGGCAGGTCCAGCCGCTCGGCTGCTGCATAGATCGGCCACAGCGCGCGCTTGCCGAGCGGAACATCACCCATCACCAGCATCAGCACCTGCACGAACCGCTTGTCCTGCGCACAGCGCTCGATCTCGGCAACGGCCTTGTCGATGCTCTGCGTGGGGATCACGATGGAGCCGCGCAGCCGCTGGTCACGGTCGAGCCATTCCTTCGCCAGCCAGTCGTTCAGCGCGCGGCAGAACGCGGCCTGCAAATCTTCCGAAAACACCATCTGCACGCCGTAGAGCGGATTGCAGATGGCACGTTTGAGCTGAAAGGGATCGAGCACATGGCGCTGCATTTCCGCCGGGCTTTCGCCCGGCTTGCCAGTCTCGGGACGCCAATCGGGCCGCGCCACGATCGGCGAGTTCTTCGGGTAGGATTGCGAGACGAGATCGACCATGCCGCGCGTCGTCACCTGATCGCGCCAGTAGTCGTTCAGATATGGCAGCAGGCTGGTTAGATGCGGCACGGCCGGATGCACATCGCAATCCACCCCACCGGCGATCAGGGACGTCATGACGTCTCCCTTCTCACGTTCCTCTCAAGTCTCTTGTGCGCCATTCAAGCAGGCCTGCCCCTCGCCCGCAACTCGGCGAAGGCCGCCGTCATATGCTAGGAAAGCTGAGCTCGGTTGCGAAGGAATGGGGTTCAAGGAATGAAAGAGCTCGTCGGCATTGCGGAACAGGTCGCGGCCAAACTGATCGCGCGCAAACAGACCATTGCGGTGGCGGAATCCTCGACCGGCGGCCTGATCGCGGCGAGCCTGCTCGCGGTCCCCGGCGCCTCAGCCTATTTCCTCGGCGGCGCGGTGGTCTACACCCGCGACGCGCGGCGTGTGCTGATGGACATTTCGGACGAAGGAATGAAGGGCTTTCGCTCCTCCTCTGAGCCCTACGCGAGCCTACTGGCCGAACGGATGCGCAGCCGCTTCAGCTCCGACTGGGGCCTGTCGGAGACCGGCGCGGCCGGCCCCACCGGTAACCGCTACGGCGACGCTGCCGGCCATAGCTGCATGGCGGTCGCGGGGCCGGCAACGGAGGTGACGACGCTGGAGACGGGCAACGACGTCCGGCTCGCCAACATGCAAATGTTCGCGGCAACGGCGCTGAAGCTGTTGCTGAGGAAGTTGGAGGAGTGAGATTGTCGAGACCAGCAGCTTTCACGCTTTCCCGACCGTCATCCTGAGGTGCGATACACGTGGCGCAGCGCGCCACGTGGGGAGCCTCGAAGGATGAGCGGCCACGATGCAGCCGGGCCCTTGCCCTTCGAGGGCCGCTGAAGAAGCGGCCACCTCAGGGTGACGGTGAGAGAATTGTGTCCGCGGTCACGAGCGGCAGCTAACGTCCCAAATGCCGCGTAAAAATCCGCACCACGTAGCCCTTAAATCGCGGCGCCTCGTCGTAGAGGTCTGAGGCCAGCCGCTCGATCGTCTCGCGCAGCGACATGAACTGCGCCTGGCGGGCGCTACTTTCGGTACCCTGCATGCCGGCGAGCTCGTCCATCGCGGCATCGCTGATCTGGCAATGCACAACCTCGTCTTCGCGCATCATGGTGAAGCGGAAAGCCAGACGTTCGAGGTCGTGGCCGATGATCCTGTCGCGCGCCAGCGGCATCCAATTGTCCCGTTCGCACCCCCGAACGGGACAATGCAAAAAATATGACGGCTTGTCACCTCGGCCGCAAGACGAGCCGCGGCCCCTAATAGACGAGCGCAGTCCCAGTCGGCTTGTCCAACGCCGCGGCCAACGATTTGTACTCCTCGCAATCCGTCCCGCAAAAGGCTGCAATCCGGCTCAGATGGTAGAGCGCCTGCTCGCGGTTACCTCGCTCGAACTGCCACAGCCCGTAATACTGCCACGTGAGGACGTGGTTCGGATCCGCCTTCAACGCGCGCTCGTACCAGACCTGCGACTGCTCGTAGTCGCCGAGCTTGCGGTAGGAGTAACCAATGAGATTGGCGACGTTCGGATGATCGTCATGGCCAAGCGACTTCAGTTGCGCGATCGCGGTCACATACTCGTTGCGCTCGTAGATACTGTCGGGAATGCCCGCGCGCGGACGTCAGCGTTCCTATGACAGTTCTATTGCCCATTACTGGAACGCAACTTCGGCAAAACTGCGGAGCTTCCGCGAATGCAGCCGCTCGGATTCCTGCTGCTTGAGCTGCTCGAGTGCCTTCAGGCCGATCTCGAGATGCTGGCCGACGCGGCGGCGGTAGAACTCGCTGGCCATGCCGGCGAGCTTGATCTCGCCATGCAGCGGCTTGTCGGAGACGCAGAGCAGCGTGCCGTAAGGCACGCGGAAGCGATAACCGTTGGCGGCGATCGCGGCCGATTCCATGTCGAGCGCAACCGCGCGCGACTGCGACAGCCGGCGGATCACCTCGGGGCCGGAGATCTCCCAGTTGCGATTGTCGACACTGGCGACGGTGCCCGTGCGCATCAGGCGCTTGAGCTCGAAACCCTCGAGCCCGGTAACGTCCTCGACCGCCTGCTCCAGCGCGACTTGCATCTCGGCCAACGCCGGGATGGGCACCCACAGCGGCAGCTCGCGGTCGAGCACGTGGTCCTCGCGCACATAGCCATGCGCGAGCACGTAATCGCCGAGCCGCTGCGTGTTGCGCAAGCCCGCGCAATGGCCGAGCATCAGCCAGGCATGGGGACGCAGCACCGCGACGTGATCAGTCACGTTGCGCGCGTTGGACGGACCGGTGCCGATATTGATCAGGGTGATGCCGCGATAGCCGGGCGCAACCAGATGGAAGGCCGGCATCTGCGGCGTCCGCACGGGTGCATCGCCGCTCGTCGCACCGTCGCTGCGCGTGATCACATTGCCGGGTGCGACGAAGGCTTCGAGGCCGGCCTCGCCGGACTGGAGCCGCTGCTGGCACAACTGCGCGAAGGCATCGACATAGAACTGATAGTTGGTGAAGATCACGAAGTTCTGAAAATGCTCGGAATCGGTGCCGGTGTAGTGATAGAGCCGGCGCAGCGAGTAATCGACGCGAGCGGCGCGGAACAGCGACAGCGGCTCGGGCACACCGGGCTGAAGCTGGAAGGTGCCGTCCGCGATCGAATCGTCCATGGTGGCGAGATCAGGCACGTCGAACGCATCGCGCAGCGATCGCGTGACGGGCGAATTCTCGCTGGTGGTGATGGCGGCTTCGATGTTGATGTCGCGGCGATAGGCGAAGTGGATCGGGATCGGCTCGGCGGACTCGCCGATCTCGACGGGCACGCCGTGGTTCTGGATCAGGAGGCCGATCTGCTCGGTGAGATAGGCGCGGAACAGATCCGGCCGGGTCACGCTGGTCTCGTGCACGCCGGGCCCTGCGACGAAACCATAGGAGAGACGCGAATCCAGCCGCGCATGCGTCGCGGTGGTGAGGCGAACGAAGGGGTAATAGGCCCGTACCCGCATCGTGATCGCCTCACCCGAGACATAGGCCTCGAACCGGTCGCGCAGGAATTTGGTGTTACGCTCGTAGATCTCTTCGAGACGGGCGACGGCGAGGCCGGCGTCGGAGAAGGACTTTGTGGCGATGGAGGGTGGAGATTGCATTGTTCGACCGCCGAGTTGATGGGCTTGAGTCGAACTATAACAAGAACATAGCCGTCCCGTCATTGCGAGCGAAGCGAAGCAATCCAGAAATCTCACCGCGGAGACAGACTGGATTGCTTCGCTGCGCTCGCAATGACGAGGATAGATGACGCGCTTTCGCGCGTCACTTCTCCCGGAACGCCCGCATGAACTGGTCGTGCAGAGGCTTCAAGAGATACGACAGCATGGTGCGGTCGCCGGTCTGCACAAAAGCTTCCACCGGCATGCCGGGGATCAGCTTGGAATCGCCGAGCCGGGCGACCTCTTCGGCGGACATCGACACGCGGATGGTATAGTAGCTCTGGCCCGTGCGCTGGTCCGTGGTGACGTCGGGCGAGACGCGGCTGACCACGCCATTGAGCTCGGGCGTGGTGCGCTGGTTGAAGGCGGAAAGACGCAGCAGGGTCTTCTGGCCGATCTGCAGCTTGTCGATATCGACCGGATTGACCTTGGCCTCGACCTGGAGATCGTCGGCCTGCGGCACGATCAGCATCAGGGTGTCGCCGGCGCTGACGACGCCGCCGACGGTATGCACCGTCGATTGCAGCACCATGCCGTCCTGCGGCGCGCGAATGTCGACGCGGCGAAGCTGGTCTTCGGCAGCGACCTTGCGCTCGATCAGTTCGCCGATCTTGTCATTGGTCTCGCGCAGATCCTTGGAGACCTCGCTCACCATGTCCTTGTCGACCTGAATGATTTGCAGCTCGGTCTCGGTGATCTTGCCCTTGGCTTGCGCCCGCGAGGCGATGTACTGCGCGCGCTCGCCGTTGAGGCGGGCGCTGTCACGCTCCAGCGTGGTCAGGCGCGAGATCTGCACCAGATGCTTATCATAGAGATCGCGCACGCCGGTGAGCTCCTGCTGCACCAGCGAAATCTCCTTGTCCTTGGCTTTCTCCTGCGCCTGGAGACCCTCGATCTCCTCGTTGAGCTGCTGGATGCGCTCGCGCAGCTGCGCCTTCTGACCGGCACGGCCGTTGACGCGGACATCGAACAGCTTTGTTTCGGCGGAGAGCAGCACCTTGACGTCGGGATCGTCGCCGCGATCGAGCAGCGATTGCGGAAACTCGATCTTGTCGAGACCGCGCTGCTCGGCCTGAAGCCGCGCCGCGCGCGCCTGTGCGGCGTCGAGATTTTTGGTGACGATGGCGAGATTGGCCTTGGTGACGGTGTCGTCGAGCCGCACCACGATGTCGCCAGCCTTGACCACGTCGCCATCGCGGGCGCGCACCTCGCCGACCACGCCACCAGTCGGGTGCTGCACCTTCTTGACGTTGGATTCGACCACGATCTGGCCCGGCGCAATCAGTGCGCCGGAGATCAGCACCGTCGAGGCCCAGCCGCCGAGACCGATCCCCAGGACCAGCACGATCGAGATCCCGAGGATCAGATGAAACCGGATCGACTCCTGCACACCCTTCTTCGCGACGGGCTTTGTCCCGCCAATCGTCATCGTGCTCATGGTTTGGCCACTCCGCCTTCGCTGACGATCTTGATCGGCGCCGGCGGCGCGACGCGCGGCTGAAGCACCTGGGCGAGCACCTGCTCCTTCGGACCGAAGGCCTGCATGCGGCCGTCGCGGAGCACCAGGACCTGGTCGACCGCCTCGACGCCAATGGGTCGGTGCGCCACCACGATAACGATGGCGCCGCGCTCGCGCGCGCTGCGGATCGCGCGGGTCAGCGCCTCGTCGCCTTCGGTGTCGAGATTGGAATTGGGCTCGTCCAGCACGATCAGGAACGGATTGCCATAGAGCGCGCGCGCGAGGGCCACGCGCTGAGCCTGGCCTGCGGAGAGCGAGGTCCCCTGCTCGCCGACCTGCGTGTTGTAGCCCTCGCGCATCTTGATGATCATCTCATGCACGCCGGCTTCCTTGGCCGCAGAGATGATGCCGTCAGACGTCGCATCGGGATCGAAGCGGCTGATGTTCTGCGCAATGGTGCCGCCGAACAGCTCGACGTCCTGCGGCAGATAGCCGATGTGGCGGCCGAGCACGTCGGACGCCCATTGGTCGAGTGCCGCACCGTCGAGCCGGACCTTGCCGCGGACCGGTTGCCAGACGCCGACCAGCGCGCGGATCAGCGACGATTTGCCGGAACCGCTCGGCCCGATCACGCCGAGGCCGTTGCCGGCCTCGAGCGCAAAGCTGACGTCCTGGACGATCAGGCGCTGGTCGCCAGGCGCCACCATGGCGACGCCTTCGATCGACAGACGGCTGGCGGGCGCCTGCAACTGCGTCGGCATTCCCTGCGCCGGCATCTGTTCCAAGAGGCGGCTGAGGCGGTGCCAACTCTGGCGGGCCGCGACGAAGGATTTCCAATGCGCGATCGCGAGATCGACCGGCGCCAGCGCGCGGGCCGAGAGGATCGAGCCCGCGATGATGATGCCGGCAGTCGCCTCCTGATGGATGACGAGATAGGCGCCGACCGCGAGCACCGCCGATTGCAGCATCATGCGCAGCACTTTTGCGATCGCGCCGAGGCCGCCGGCGACATCGCTCGCGCGCTGATTGCCGGCGAGATATTTTTCGTTGGCCTCGCTCCAGCGCTGGTTCAGCCGGCCGGCCATGCCCATCGAGACCAGCACTTCGGCGTTGCGGCGGCTGGACTGAGCGAGGTCGTTGCGCTGGGCGGCAAGGCCCATCGCCTCCTTTGCCGGTTGGCGGGACAGGAACTCGGTGACCAGCGTGAGGCCGACGAGGATGATGGCGCCGACCAGCGCGGTCACGCCGATCATGACATGGAAGGCGAAGCAGATGCCGAGATAGAGCGGCAGCCAGGGCAGATCGAAGAACGCGCTCGGGCCCATGCCGCCAAGGAAGGAGCGGACATTATCGAGGTCGCGCAACGGCTGCAGTCCCTCGTTGCGGTTGCCGACCAGGAGCGGCAGGCGCACGATCGTGTCGAACACACGCTTGTTGAGGGCCTCGTCGAGCGCGGTGCCGATCCGTCCCAGGATGCGGCTGCGGATCATGTCGAGCACGCCCTGCGCCGCATAGAGACCGCCGGCGAGCACGATCAGGCCGACTAGGGTCGGGATGCTGCGGCTCGGCAGCACCCGGTCGTAGACCTCCAGCATGAAGATCGACCCGGTCAGATAGAGCAGATTGATCATGCAGCTCATGAAGGCCAGGCCGACGAACGCCGTGCGGCAGGCACGCAGCGCGTCACCGAGCTCTGAACGGCGGAGGCCGGGAACGGCTGCCATCAGTCTGATCTCTTTCGGGTGAGGGATAAAACCCCGGATTTCCAAAGCCCTGATTTCAAAGGCAAATCAGGGCGTACTCGCCTCGGATTAACATCGCGTTCTCCCCGCAGGCAACGCAATCGAATTAATCTGGACCCCGCCACATCTACCCCGGACCGCCAGATCCGCAAGTCCGGTATTTCACAGTCTTTGCGGCTTTTTCTAGCAGAGCGTAGCGCCTCTCCCCGAGGCGCGGGGAGAGGCGGAACATTCCGATCGGTCGAACCCGCTAGAACCGGCCGCGGCCGCGCAGCAGCCGCACCACCAGCAGGAGAATGACCGCGCCGATGGCGGAATAGATGATCTCGGACACGAGGCCCGTGCCGAGGTGAATGCCGAGCTTGGGAAACAGCAGGCTTGCGACCAGCGCGCCGGCGATGCCGATCACAATGTCGCCGATGATGCCGAACCCGGCGCCCCGCACCACCTTGCCGGCTAGCCAGCCGGCCACCAGGCCGACAAACAGGATGACAAGCAGGCCTTCATTGGAAATGTACATAAGTCGGATCCCTCTCCGTGAACGGTCCGCATGGAACGGGAACCGGGATGAATGAGGTCTGAATGGTGTTCCCCGCCGTCCGGTTGCGCCCGCGATACAAAAAGTCGAAAACAACCCCATGCATAGTAGAGATGAGCGCGCCGGCATGTCCGGGGGTGAATTATGACGTTGCCATGCAGGCATAGAGGATTTTCAAAGGCAGCTGCATCAGGCTACCCGGCTTGGCGAATTGGGTTGTCAGGACGGCAGTTTGGGGACCCGGTCGTGATAGTCGGTGACACGCTGGAACGCGGCGCCGATGGTCAGCAGGGTCGCTTCATCGAAGGAGCGGCCGATCAATTGCATGCCCACAGGCAGGCCGCTCCCGGTGAAACCCGAGGGAATGGTCAGCGACGGCAGGCCCAGAAAGTTCACGGGACGGGTGAACAGCGTCAGCCGCTGCAACAGGGCCGGCGCGTTCGGTCCGCCACCGACGTCGCTTTCCTCGATCGTTGGCGCCGGCACCGGCGAGGCCGGTGCGATGACCGCGTCGACGCCTGATGTCGCCGCATTGTGTGCGGCGAGTGCCGGACCACGCCAGCGCATCGCCTCCAGATAGGTGATGGCGGGAACGGCGAGGCCATTCTGAAGTCGCATCAAGGTCTGCGAGCCATAGTCCTGCGGCCGCTCGATCATCCAGCGTTTGTGGAAGGCGGCAGCTTCGGCGGCGAGCACGAGCTGGCTTGCCGACGACAATTGCCGCTGATCCGGCAGCTCGACCTTGACGATGTCGGCGCCTTCGCGCTTGAGCACCGCAATTGTCTCGTCCAGCACGCGCGCGACCTCGCTGTCGAGGTCGTCAACATAAAAGGACGCGGGCACGCCGATCGTCAGGCCCTTCAGCGAACCTTTGGTCGCACCGATATAGTCCGACAGCGGCTCGTGGCTGCAAGTCGAATCCGCAGGGTCCGCGCCGGCCATCAGCGCCAGCAGCAGCGCGCAATCCTCGGCAGTGCGGGCGAGCGGGCCGACAGTGTCGAGCGATTGCGATAGCGGCATCGCGCCGGCGCGGCTGACGCGGCCGACGGTGGTCTTCAGTCCCGTGACGCCGCAGAAATGCGCGGGCATGCGGATCGAGCCGCCGGTGTCGGAGCCGAGCGCCGCATAGGTCAAGCGCGCCGCGACCGCCGAACCGGAGCCCGACGAGGAGCCGCCGGTGATATGTGCGACATTCCAGGGATTGCGCACCGGGCCGTAATGGGCGTTGTGGCCGGTCGGGCCATAGGCGAACTCGGCCAGATGCAGCGTGCCGAGCCGGACCTGGCCGGCATCCTTCAGGCGCTGCAAGGCGGTCGAGGTCACGGCCGGCACGAAGTCGCGACGGATCAGCGAGCCGCAAGTCGAGGCCTTGCCGGCGTCATAATACATATCCTTGTGCGCGAGCGGCACGCCATGCAGCGGACCGCGCACCTCGCCCTTGGCGAGCTCGGCGTCGGCCGCATCGGCCGCCTTCAGCGCGGCTTCCGGCTCGATCGACATGAAGGCGTTGAGATGCGGCTGCCACTGCGCGATACGGTGCAGCAGCGCGCGCGTCACCTCATGCGCGGACACTTGCTTCATCGCGATCGCACGCGCGACCTCGGTGAGCGTCATCAATGCAGGCTCGGGACTCATTTCGACACCTTCTGCGTCTGCGCAAGCGGATAGAGCGCCGGTTCGAGATCGAACGGCAGCGTGCCGGCGATGGCCGCAAAGCCTTCGAAGGCAGGGCCGATGGAGTTGGAGATGCGCGCCGCGGTCTCATCGTCCACAGCGACGCCCGCGACTTGCGCGATCGGCTTGATTTCTTTGGGTGTCGGTCTCGTCATGCGTTTCCTCCCTGGCCGTCGCATGCAGCCTCGTGGCCTATTCTATCCAGCGCGGTGAGCTTTGGTGTCACATTTGCGCAGAGCGGCTCCGCAAACGCAGCAACGGCACACCCCGCGCGTGCCTCACACTTCGCAACGAGCTCCCCTCATCCCGCCACCTCGATATGATCCGGCGGCAGCCCTGCCTGGTGCCGGGCGTGCATCGCGGTGAAGGCGGCTTCCATGCGACGGGTGAAGAGCGCGGTGTCGAACAGCGGTTTCGTCAGGCGGTTGCCGGCGAGCCGCGCCCTGATCTCCGCGAGCCGTCCCCGGTCCGCCGCAAGCGCGATCGCAAGCCGCTCATACTCGTCGAGCGACGGCGCGATCAGCTCGGGCAGGCCGACCGCACGCAGCATGCTGGCGGCGACCCGGCCCGCGAACGTGGCGCCCGGACAGGTCAGCACCGGCAAGCCGGCCCATAACGCGTCGGCCGCAGTGGTGTGGGCGTTGTAGGGCAGCGTGTCGAGAAACAGGTCGGCGGCGCGATGGCGCGCCAGATGCTCAGGCACCGGCAGGCGGTCGGCAAACACCAGCCGCGCGGGATCGATGCCGCGATGCGAGGCTTCCCGCCTGATATTGTCTGCGGCGTCGGCATTGTCGCGCAGCAGCCAGAGCACGCTGCCGTCCACCACTGCGAGCATCCGCATCCAGCGACCGAACAGCGCAGGCGTGATCTTGTGCGTGCTGTTGAAGCAGCAGAACACGAAGCTCTCCGGTGGCAGCCCCAATTCCGTCCGGCCGAAAATACGCGGCGCGATGGCGCGCTTGTCGTCGTTGACGAAGTAGCAGTCGGGCAGCGTCACGACCTTTTCCGAATAGAAGCCGCGCTCGTCTTCCGGCACCACGACGCCATCTGCGATGACGTAGTCGATATAGGGCACGCCCATGGTGCCGGGAAAGCCGAGATATTGCGCCTGCACCGGCGCCGGGCGCTGCGCAAGAATGCCGGTTCGTGAATTCGTGGTGTAACCCATCAGATCGACGACGATGTCGATCTCGCGCGCGCGGATCAAAGCCGCGATCTCCTGCTCGCTCTTCGTTCTCGCATCGACGAAGGTCTCGAACGCCGACCTGATGCGTGTCCGGATTTCCGAGCCGTCGTCGGTGCCGAACGAGACCCCGATGATGTCGAAACGCGACCGGTCGTGATGCTCGATCAGACCTGCAAACAGGAACGCCATCGGATGCACGCGAAAATCGGCCGAGAGATAGGCGATGCGGATACGCTCGTGCGCGTAGCGCTCGCCGCGCCACAGCGGCGTTGCCGGTGGATGCAGGCGCTCCGCCCACAACCGCGCACATTGCTGCTGATCGGCCGCATGGCCGGGGGCCGCGAGGAAGATGAACGGCTGGGTGCTGGCCTTCCCTGCCCTCACCGATGCCACGAGAGACGCGGCCTCGCGGTCGAGGTCTTTCCAGTCGGCAAGATGCAGCCTGGTGTCGAGACGATGGCCTTCGATGCCAAGCAGGTCGGGCTTGCGCTGCCAGGCGCTGTCGTAGGCCGCAAGCGCCTCACGGTAGCGCTTCTGCCGATAGAGGATGTTGCCGCAATTGCGATGGATCTCGGCGTCCGGTTGCAGGGCCAGGGCATGCCGGTAGCTCACCAGGGCCTCGTCCGGCCGGCCCAGCGTGAGCTGCGCCCTGGCACGATTGAGATGGATCTCGCGATGACCGGCGTCGAGCGCGAGCGCGCGGTCGAAGCATGGCAGCGCCGCCTCGGGCCGCTGCAGGTCGAGAAAGCCCTTGCCGAGATTGTTGTGCGCGGCCGGAACGCGATCATTGAGGCTGATCGCTTGCTGGATCAGCCCGATGCCGGTCTCCGTCCGGCCCCGCTGCAGCGCCACCAGGCCCAGCATATGCAGGGAATCGAAATGCGCCGGCTGGCTTTCGAGCACGTCGCGATAGACGCCCTCGGCGCCTTCGAGGTCGCCCTCGCGATGAAGCGCGAGGCCTTCGCGGAATTTCGCCTGCAGGCTGGCGGCCGTGCCGGTCATCGTCCCGGCCGGCTACTTGGTCAGCAGCGCATAGGCGCCGTTCCATTCCACCGGCGGCGGATCGATCAGGTAATCCTTGATCCGCGCCTCATAAAGCTTGAAGAGCTTTTCCAGCGTATCGGCATCATCGCTCCTGCGGCCGCGCTCGATGGCGTCCAGTGCGCCCTGCCAGTCGCGGTTGCGATAGCAGCCGAGCATCTCGATAGTAATGTTGCGCAGGCGCTGGAACGCGCCCGAGTTCATCACGTCCTCGCGGCCAGCGATCGCATAGATCACCTCCGGCTCGCTCTTGCCCTTGACCATGATGAAGTCGAGCTCGAGGATCGCAAACCTGTCCTTGGCGGCGAGCGCAGTCCTTGAGCCGACGATGATGGGGAAGCCGTATTCCTTGGTCTGGCCTTCCAGGCGCGAGGCCAGATTCACGCTGTCGCCGAGCACCGAATAGTTTTTCTTCAGGTCCGAGCCCATGTTGCCGACCACGCCAATGCCGGTGTTGAGGCCGATGCCGACATTGAGCGGGATGTAGACGTGGCCGCCGTCGGCCGCCTCCTGCTCGCGCTCCTTGTTGACGACGTCGATCTTCTCGAGCATCCGGATCGCGGCTTCGCAGGCGTTGACCTGGTGCTCGGCATCGTCGAGCGGCGCGTTCCAGAACGCCATGATGGCATCGCCCATGTACTTGTCGATGTAACCCTTCCGCTCGATGATCACGTCGGTGAGCGGGGTCAGAAAGCGGTTCATCAGCGCGATCAGCCCCTGCGGATCGTGCTTGTAACTCTCCGAGATCGTGGTGAAGCCGCGCACGTCGGAGAACATGATCGTCATCTCGCGCTCCTCGCCGCCGAGCACCAGCTTCTCCGGTGACTGCGCGAGCTGCTCGACCAGCACCGGCGACATGTATTGCGCGAACATGCCGCGGATCTGCACGCGCTGCCGCTGCTCGCGCACGAAGCTGGCGAAGATCAGCGTCAGGTAAATCGCCGTGGTCGACAGCAGCGGATAGGTGAAGTCGATCAGGTAGCGGTACTTCGCGTAGAAGAACCAGGACACGCCGACCAGGATCGCGGCGAACATCGCCCCCGCGAGCACGAGGCGGACGGGACCGAGATTCGGCGTGAAGATGATGACGAGCAGGCCGATGATCAGCGCCGCCAGCAGCTCGACGCCGAGCGCGTAGTTCGGTTGCGAGATCACCGCGCCGCTCAGCACGCTCTCCAGCACCTGGGCGTGAATCTCGACACCGGACATGGCCCGCGACACGGGCGTGGTCTTGATGTCGTTCAGGCCGACCGCGGAGGTACCGATCAGCACCAGCTTGCCGGCGATCTTGCTCGGCGACACGGTGTTGTCGAGCACGTCGGCCGCCGAGACGTAGATCGAGGGATCTTGCCGCGCATAATGCACCCAAAGCTGACCGTTTTCGTCGGTCGGGATCTCGACGCCCTTGATGCGGATGGCGCGGATGCCGGTCTTGTCGGTGCGCACCAGCAGCGTCGGCGTCCCAGTGACCACCCGCAGGATCTCGAGGCTGAGCGAAGGCATGATGTTGCTCTGGGCGCGCATGATCATCGGCACGCGGCGGATCAGGCCGTCACGCTCGGTCGGGATGGAGAACAGGCCGCGGCCGGCCGCGACCTTCTCGATGACGGGCACGTTGCGCAAGAGACCCGGGAATTCGAACAGGAAGCGCTCGGCCTCCGCTTCACCGACCGTCGCCACACCGGTGAAGGGAAGCGTCTTGTCGACCTCGTCGGTGACCGCCGATTGCCCGGTCTCGCCCAGCACCACGCGCGAACGCTTGATCGCCTCGGCGAGGATCTGGTCGTTGCTTGGCAGCTCACGCAGCCTGGCACGGGTGGCGTCGTCGAGATAGCGCATCTGGCTCGCGACCAGATCCGGATTGAGCCGGTCGGCTTCCGAAAACACCACGTCGAAGCCGATCGCCACCGCGCCGTTGCTGGTGAGGTTCTGGATCATGTCCGCGATCCGCGTCCGCGGCCACGGCCACTGGCCGAGCTTGGCGAGGCTCTTGTCATCGATGTCGACGATGGTGACCGGCCGCGCCGCCTTGTGGCGCGGATCGATCAGCTGGAACATGTCAAAAGTGCGCAGCCGCAATTCCTCGATCGGCGGCGGATCCCACAGGCGCAGGCCGGCGAACACGACCAGCAGCACGAGGCACATCGCCCGCGCAAAGCCGAGCTTGCGCGCAAACCACCGCCGCAGGATCTTGAGACGCTTCATTTGGATCGGACTTTTTGCCTTGGATCACGCGTGCTGGCCCGATCTTGGATCGAAGCCGAGCAAATGGCCATGCCCCGTTTCCCGAAAGGTGCAGGTTTTTTTGCCGCGGATCTGCGCGCCCGGATCGCCCGGCACCCGGTCTAGATGATGCCGCCACCAGAATGGTTCGTGACGATGAAGTCGCTGGCGTGAAGGTTGCCGATAACGACGTTCTTCAACAGGATCGACTCGTGATTGTCCAGCGTGACAAGCGCATCGACGCTCTGCTGGGTGATGATGATGTCGCTGAACGAATTGATGTTGTCGAACTGCCGCAGGTCGATCTTGTCGAGCGTGGTATCGAAGTCGAGGATGGTGTGCTGTACGGAGTCCGAGGAGGACCCCGGCGTGAACACGAACTGGTCCTGCCCGCCATTGCCGTCCAGCGTATCGCTGGATTCGGAGGCGAACATGACGTCCTTGCCGGTGGTGCCGGTGAGGAACACCGGACCCGAGCCGCCCTCGTTGAAGATGAAATTGACGGTGTCGCTCGCGCCAAAACTGTCAGTGACCGTGAAGGCGATCTTGTCGTTGGTCGGCGGCGAGTTGCCGGGATCATAGGTGACGCCGCTGTCGAGATCGTCGTTGAGCTGATCCAGCGAGAGGTCGCCGAGGTAGGATGGCGTCACGCCGGTGCCGTCGCCGTGGCCGGCCGTCACCGCGCTTACCGTGTAGGCTTCCGACGATGAGCCCGCGACCGACAGGTCCGTCAGCGTGTCGGTGTTAGTGGCCTCGTCGTGCACATGGGTGAAATGCGTGGTGTCGATCACCGGCGACTGATGGCTCCAGACGATGTCAGTGCCGCCGTTGCCGTCATCAGCCGTCGTGAAGCCGGTCGCGTCGTAGCCGCCGGTGACGGTGAAGTAGTCGCCGTCGCCGGATCCGTAATGGACCTTGAGCCCGCCCTCGCTGCTCTCGAACGAGACCTTGTCCGGGCTGACGGCGAGATCGATGGTGTCGCCATAGCCGAACCCGGTCACCGTTCCCGTGAAGTGCGCGGCGTAGTCCACGCGCAGCGTGCCGGCGCCGGAGCCGACGAACTGGACGGCGATGGCAGAATCGGCGCCGACCTCGAGCGTGCCGGCCAGGATCTCGACGGTACCTGAACCGCTGATGCCGAACTTGACCTCCGTCAGGCCGGATTCGACGACCATCGTGCCGTCATTGTCGATCCAGCCGAAGTCGTTCACGGCGCCGTCCAGCACCAGCTTGCCGTAGGTCTCGACGACGAGTGCGCCGCTGATCGAGATGGGGCTGTCGGAACCGTTGAAGGTCGTCGGGCCATCGACTTCGAAATTGGAACTGTCGTTGCTGTAGAGCTCGGTGCCGTTGAGGATCGTCTGCTGGAAATGAACGATGGAGTCATCGCCCGTGGAAAGGATCGCGCCGCCGTTGACAGTGTTGTAGCCGAACTCGATCTGCGCGCCGTTTTCGGCCATGATGACGCCGTCGTCACCACCGTCGATGACGCTACCGGTCAGGTTGGCGAAATCGAGCATGGCATATGATCCGTCGGCCACGATGGTGCCCACGTTGGTGACGTGACCGAAGGCCTCCAGGGTGCCGTCCACAACGTGGATCGTGGACGCGTTGGTCAATTGCCCATTGACGAGCAGATAGCTGTCGACGCCGCCAGCATCGGCATTGTACCCGGTGCCGGCGATATCGAGCTCCGTGGTGAAGCTCAGCGACAGGCCGCCAATGATGTAGCCGTTGTCGTCCAGGGCCAGCTGGACCGTGCCATTAGCGTCGAGGACGGCGGTTTCGGATGCGGTTGGGATATGCCCGAGGCTCCAATTGCCGTTGGTGTTCCAGCTTTGGTCAGCGGCGGCGCCGGTCCAGATGTTGATGTAGCCGGGGCTCGACACATCGATCGAACCCGCGGAGTAGGTCGGGGTCCGCGCCGGCCCGTCGACGCCGCTGATCAGGACGTCGATCTCGCCGGGAGCGAAGCTCGTCAGGTTGAGATTGGCGAGATCGGCTTCGATCTGAGACTGGTCGCCAGTGATGGTAACGGTCTGGTCGTCGGCGAAGGTCTCCGAGCTGCCGGGCGCCGGGAACTGCGAGGACCAGAGCACGCCGGCGCTGACATGCACCGTCACCGACAGCGTCGACGGGTCGAAACCTTCCGTCACGCCCCAATCATGCACCTGGAGTGAACCGAGCGACACCGGCGTGCCGACCGTGGTGTGCGACGCAATTTCGCCGGTGAAGGTCAGGTCGGTGAGATTGAAGGTGATATCGTCGATGGTGAGATTGCCGTCCCCATCCTTGAGCTCGTAATAGAAGGTTTCGGTCAGCGGCGTTGAATTGTGCTCGTTGCCCTCGATCGCCGCGATCAGCGAGGCCGCGTCCGGATAGGAGGGCACGCCGACCTGCAGCGTATCGATTCCGTCCGCGCCGACGGTGAAATTGAAGTAGGTGCCCGTGACCTTGCCGGACATATCCAGCGTCACCGGCGTGAAGTTGACGCCGTCGGTGCTGACGCCGATCACGGTCCGGTCGACCGTGCCGGGCAGCGTGCCGCTGATCGAGTCCAAACCCGACGAGACTTGCGCGTCGGCGGTGAAGTCCTGCACGACCGGCGGCGGTTCGGGAGCGGCAGCCTGCACTATTCCGGCCGAGGCGGTGCCGGTCTCGAAATTGCCGTGCGTATCGGTGAACTGCACGTCGACCTTGAGCGACTTGCCGTCATCGGATTCGCCCGGCGTGTAGCTGTTGCCGCCGCCCTGCTGCACGATGCTCCAGCTCGACGTGTTCACATCGTAGGTCTGGAAAATATAGGTGATTCCGCTGCCGCTCGGCGCATCGTCGTCGGTTACCGTAGCGTACACGGTCATGCCGTCGACGGCATTGTTGCCGTCGAGACCCGTCAGTTCGACATGTGCGCTCTCGTTCGGGTCCTCCTGCACCGTGCCGGCCGGGGCGACGAGGCGCTGCAACTGGCCCTGCAAGTCGGTGTAGAAGGCCTCCACCTGGACCTGCTCGCCTTCGATAGCCTCCGTCGGCGTGTAGCTGTTGCCGCTGCCGTGCTGAAGCATGACCCAGCCGGAGTGGTCCGCCTCGTAAACCTCGAAACTGTAGATGATGCCGCTGCCGGACGGGGCATCGGGACCATCGATCTGCGCGAACAGCGTTTGGTTCTCGACCGCATTGCCGCTGAAGTCGACGCCGGTCAGGTGGACATGGATTGGCGCGTTCGGGTCCTGCTGCACCGTGCCGGCCGAGACGATGATGTCCTCCGCCTGGCCATTCGTAGCGGTATAGGTGACCTCGACCCGGATCTGGTCACCTTCGATCGCCTCCGTCGGCGTGTAGCTGCTGCTGTGGCCCGACTGAACCGAGACCCAGCCGGAGTGGTCGGCGTCGAAGACCTCGAAATTGTAAGTGATGCCGCTGCCGGTCGGGGCATTAAGATCATTGACCTCCGCGGTCAGCGCCCTGCTCTCGATGGCGTTGCCGCTGTCGTCGAGGCCAACAAGCGTGACGGTGGGCACGTAGGCCGGAGCCGTCACCTCCGTGCCGATGGAGGCGGCCTCGTCCGATACCGGCGTCGTGCCGCCGTGATCGATGCCGGCGGCGGTGATGTCGATCGACACCGGCGTCGCCGCCGTGACCGCACCCGCATAGGTGTTATCGAGCGCATGAACGTCGAGCATGCCCGGCGTGCCGCTGAAGCCGTCCGCCGGCACGAAGCGGATCAGCGTATCGGTGCTCAGCACCAGCGCGCTGGCGTCGCCGACGCCCGAGATGTCGACCCACGCGTCGGAACCGGCGACCTCGTATTGCCAGACACCCTGGTCCGAGGTGGCGTTGTCGGCCGTGACCGCCACGGCGGTCAGGCTTGCGCCGTTGTCGGCGTCGTGGAACTTGCCCGCGAAGAGATCGCTGACGGCGGTCCCGCTCGGATTGCTGTCGTCGCCGCTGATGGCTGTCAGTGTTGCCGCGTCCAAGGCCGGTGCGTCGTTGGCGCCGGTGACGTTGACTGTCAGCGTCGCGGTGCCGAAGGCGCCGTGCACGTCCGTGGTCTGCACCGTGAACGTATCGGTGTAGGAGCCGGCGGGCAGCGCGTTGATCTTGTCGGGATGGGCAACGTAGGTGTAGCTGCCGTCGGACGCGATGCTCAGCGAGCCGTACTGACCCTCAACCGGCGTTGCCGACGCCTGGCTGTTCGCATCCAGCACGGTGTAGGTCAGCGTCGCCGTCTCGCCGGTGTCGGCATCGGCCCCGGCCAGCGTCCCGGTGAGATCGGAGAAGGTGTCGGACGCGCCCGTATCCGTCAGCGTGCCGGCGTTGACATCGGCCAGCGTCGGCTTGTCGTTGGCGCCGGTGATGTCGACCGTCAGTGTCGCGGTGCCGAAGGCGCCATGCACGTCCGTGGTCTGCACCGTGAACGTATCGCTGTAGGAGCCGGCGGGCAGCGCGTTGATCTTGTCGGGATGGGCAACGTAGGTGTAGCTGCCGTCGGACGCGACCTGCAGCGAGCCGTACTGACCCTCAACCGGCGTCGACGACGCCTGGCTGTTCGCATCCAGCACGGCGTAGGTCAGCGTCGCCGTCTCGCCGGTGTCGGCGTCGGCCCCGGCCAGCGTCCCGGTGAGATCGGAGAAGGTGTCGGACGCGCCCGTATCCGTGAGCGTGCCGGCGCTGACATCAGCCAGCGTCGGCTTGTCGTTGGCGCCGGTGATCCAGACGGTGACCTCGGCCGTGTCAGTGCCACCCTGATGGTCATCGAGCGTGATGGTGGAGACCACCTTCACCTTCTGATCTTCGCCGAGGAAATCCAGCTTGCTGTCGGCGATCGAATAGGTCCAGCCGATCGCGCCGTTGTTCTTGTTGCCAGAGGCCTGGAGCGTCAGCGCCTGGTCGAGCGCGGCGGTCTCGTCGGCCGTCAACGTCAGATGCATGGTCTGGTCGGCGGCAAGCCAGGTCACGGTCTGGCCCGTGATCGTCGCGGTCGGCCGGTCGGTCAGATCGACGTCGGTGAAATGGATCGTGCCGCTGCCGCCCGACGTCGGGTCGAGCGCGGTGGAATTGGTCGTGTTGGCAAGCTCGGAGAAGCTCACGCTCGGCGCCGCCTCCGCCGCGGTGAAGGCGGGCGCATCGTCGTTGGCCTTGAGGGTGATCAGCGTGCCGCCATTGCCGTCACTGCTGCCGGCGAAATGCGCGTTGCTGTAATCATGGCCGGTGAGCTTCACCGTGATGGTATCGCCGTGGGTATCGCTGACCAGGAGATTGCCGGTCGTGGCGTCGTAGGTCGCGGACGTTCCGACATCGTACTTGATCGCGAACAAATCCAGCTTGTCGGTCGCGGCGAGGCCTGCGACCGACCCGCCGAAGCTCGACGTGTCGATCCGGAGCTCGGCGCCGCTGCCCGAGAAGGTGATCGTCTGCGACACCGTAGCATTGACGTCGAGCGTTGCATTTTGATCGATCGTGACCGAGCCGGAGCCGGACAGCGATCCGACCAGCTTCAGTGTGCCGTCGTTGACCTCGATGGTTCCGGTGTTGTTGATGATGCCGGAGATCGACGTCGTGCCCCAGCTGTCGATGTCGTTGCTATTTTCAACGCTCAGCCCTGCTCCGGAAATCGAGGCCCCGTGCAGATCGATTGCACCGTGGTTGACGATCGACGACGCATCGCCGAAGACGCCGCTGCCCGCGACGGTCCATGTGCCGCCGCCATCGTTGTTGAACGTGGCACTGGCGACCGAGATGTCGCCATTGATGTGACCGGTGTTGTTGATCGTGATGGCACCGCCAGTTTCCACGATCGCATAGGTTGTCGAACTCACGAGGTCGGCATCTGGTCCGATAGTGCCGGAATTGATGATCGTTGCCGTGCCGTTCTCCTGGATGGAGATCGCCGCGACGCCATTGGCGCCGACCACCGAGCCAGTGTTGGTGTTGGTGATGTGCGTCGAGCCGGCCGCTCCCGCATCGTCCTGTTCGACGTGGATGCCGAACGAGGTATTACCGGTGATGTGTCCGTTGTTGGTGATAGTGACGGCACCGTTCCCGTGAGAGACGACGTCGAGACCGACCGCGCCGGACACGCCACCGCCGATGGTCGCCGTGATGTCGCCTGCCCCTGTTGCACCGTCGTCCAGGACGATTCCATCGCCGTTAGCACCGCTGACATCACCGACCGTCGTCAGCGAGATGTGGCCGATGCCACTCTGGGTGACAGCAATGCCATTGTTCTTGCCGCTCAGCGTGCCGGTTGGCGTCAGCACAATATCGCCGCGGCCGTCGGTCGTCCCGCCTGACGCCGTGAAGTCGAGCGCATCGCCCTGCGACGTCGTGATGTTGGCGTCGCCGGTGACCGTGAAGATACCGGCGGTCGTCGCCTGACCGGTGATGGTACCGGTGAAATCATAGCTCGTGTTGTCGAGCTTCAGCGTATCGATGCCGCCGGCGAAGGTCACGGTCTGCGCATCGGCGCCGCCGAGCTCCAGCGTCGCGCCGTCATCGATGATCAGGGTGCCGATGCCGCTGAGGCCGCTGGCGAGATCGAGCGTGCCAGCCTGGACCTCGATGGTACCGGTGTTGGTGACGGCGGCCGTGACGGTATTGGAACCGGAGACGGCATAGAGGTGGCCGGCATTGCTAAGGGTCCCGTCATTGACCGTGACCGCGGTCAGATAGAGCGCCGACGTCCCGTCGACCAGGACGGTACCGTCCTTGTTGGTGACGACCACGTCGGTCAGCTTCAGCGTGCCGTGATGGATCGCCTCCAAAGTGCCGGTATTCGTGATGGCATCCTGGACGACGTCGATCTCGCCGCCATCGGCAGCCATGACGTTCTGGTTGACGATGGTATAGACGGGAACGGGCGGATCGAAGGTGAGCGTGCCGGTGACGCTGATCGTGCCGGTGATGGTGATGTTGGCGTTGTTGATGGCACTGGTGCCGCTCGACTCCAGCGTACCGGAGATCGTCACTGTGCCGCCGTCGATGGTGGCGCCGTCGAGATCGAGCGTCGAGCCGGTCTCGACCGACACCGTGCCGCCGGTGTTGGTCACCTTGGTCGCGATCAGCTTCAGCGTACCGGCGTTGATGGCGGCTATTGTATCGGTATTGGTGACGGCTTCGCCGTTGATGTCGAGCTCGGCGCCATTGGCCTGGATGATGCCGCTATTGGCGATGGCGGCGGCCGGGGTTGTCGCCACCAGCGCCAGCAGGCCGCCAAGGGTCGCCTCGATCAGATAGCTGTTCGAGATGGTGGCGTCGGTGATGGTGGTGGTGCCGGAGGACGCGAGCGTACCGGAGACCGTGAGCGCGCCGCCCGTCAGGCTTGCGCCGGTCATTGTCAGTTTGTCGTTTGCGTCGACCTTGACTGTTCCTCCATTGGCGATTGTCGCCGCCGAGACGCTTGCATCGTTCAGTGTCAGGAAGACCCCAGCGTCGACGGCGACGGCGCCGTGGTTGAGCGTCGCATCGCCATCGATCGTGCTGTCGCCGGTGATATGGAGCGTGCCGCCCGACGCACCGCTATAATTGTCGATGGTGCCGCCGCTGATCTTCGTGCCGGACAGGATCAGCGTCCGGCCGTCGTCGACCTCGACCGTGCCGGCGTTGGTGACGACGTCGTCCAGCAGCGTCGCGTCGCCGGCTATTGCCAGCGTGCCGCCATTGCCGATGGCGCTGTTCGAGATCGCGGCGCTGTCGTCCAGCGTCACCGTGCCGGTGCTGCCGATCGTGAGACTGCCGCCAGAGATCGACGAGGTGTCCGCAAGCGTCAGGCTGCCCTCGACCGTCTCGCTGCCGCCCGATGCGTTGGTGAGGCTGGTCGCATGCAGCAGCGTCAGCGCGCCGCGGACGTCGATCACCGCCTGGAGGCCGGTGTTGGTCGCGGTCTCGCCGTCCAGCGCGTTACCGGTCCCGGACACGCTGATCTTGGAGGTGTTTGTCAGCACGCCGTTCTTGAGGACTGCCGTGTCCTCCAGCGCCAGCGTGCCGCTGTTGGTGAGGTCGCCGCCGGAGACCGACGAGGCGTCCTGCAGGTCCAGTGTGCCGCCATTGCCGATGGCGCTGTTCGAGATCGCGGCGCTGTCGTCCAGCGTCACCATGCCGGTGCTGCCGATCGTGAGACTGCCGCCGGAGATCGACGAGGTGTCCGCAAGCGTCAGGCTGCCCTCGACCGTCTCGCTGCCGCCCGATGCGTTGGTGAGGCTGGTCGCATGCAGCAGCGTCAGCGCGCCGCTGACGTCGATCACCGCCTGGACACCGGTGTTGGTCGCAGTCTCGCCGTCCAGCGCGTTGCCGGTCCCGGACACGCTGATCTTGGAGGTATTGGTCAGCACGCCGTTCTTGAGGACTGCCGTGTCCTCCAGCGCCAGCGTGCCGGCGATGATCACTGTGCCGCCGGCGATCGTCGCGGCATCCACGATCAGCTTCGTGCCGACGTCGGCCTTCAGGGCGCCGCCGGTATTGGCAATATTGCTCTTCAGCGCCAGCGTGCCGCCTGACAAGTTGATCATACCGGAATTGGAGATCGAGGTCCGGCTGTCGATCGTGCCGCCCGCGGCCAGCGTCAGCGTACCAGCATTCGTGATGGTGCTGGTGTTGGTGACCGTGCCGGTATTCCTGGTCGTTGCCTCGACGTCGATCTTTCCGCCCACGAGGACGTGGCCACCAACGGAATTGGTGAACTTCGAATCAGCGTTGAGCGTGAGCGCGCCCGCGATCGTCAGCGTGCTGTTGTTGATCAGTTCGGGCGGCGAGGTGTTGTAGTCGTCCATGATCAGCGACTTGGCGAATGCCGCCGCATCGATCGTGACCGGATAGGACGGCGTCAGACCGCGCAACTGGTCGGTAATGACCATCACATCGTCGTTGATAGTCGGGACCGTGTGCGTTTCCCAGTTGAGCTTGTCGCCCCACAGGCCGCCGGACGGCGCGCCGGTCTCCTTGGTCGCGATCCACACCACCGCCGGGCTGTCGGTGCCCTTGATCGTGACGTTGATGGTCTGGGTCGAGGTCGCGCCCTGGGAATCGTTGAGCGTCACCGTGTAGGTCAGGGTCAGGACTTCGCCCTTGGGGATGAAATCGGCGACATAGGCCGGAAGGTCGGCGAGCGACCAATCGATGATGCCGGCATTGTCGGCGGTTTTCGTGCTGTCCTTTTCAAGCAGCACCGACATCGCGTTCTCGAACATCGCGAGCGGCCCCGGCGGCACGGTGCCATCGGGCAAGACCGCGCTCGTCAGCACCACCGACACCGAATGCGTGTCGGTGAGGTCGACGTCGGAAAAAGTCAGCGTGCCCGAGGTCGGCACGTCAGTGGTGAGCGGACCACCCGGCACGCTGGTGCCGCCCGAGAACGTAATCGTCGGGACGCTGGTGGAGATCACCGGCTTGTCGTTGGTGCCGGTGATCGTGATGGTGATCGGGATGGTCCTGGCTTCGGGGTTGACCGCGAAATTGTCATTGACGCTGACAATGTAGGTCAGTGTCAGCGTTTCGCCGGCCCCCAGGAAATCGAAGACATGGTCGGGGACCGTGTAGGTCAAGACCGCCGAACCGTTGTTGTTGTTGCCGCCGTCGGCCGCGACGGCGATCTGGACTTGCGTCGCCGCGATGTCCTGCTTCTGGAGAGCAGTGAGCGAGGTGGTGACGTCGTGATGGCCGGCGTCCTTATAGGTGTAGTTTGATGCATCGAGGCTCACCGACACCGTTGGCCGGTCGCCCAGGTTTTGGTCGACGAACGTCACCCGGATGCTGACAGTGTCGGAAGGCACGGGGGCTCCGGTCGTGTCTGCGCGATCGCCGGTCGCCGCCGCGTGCTCGGTCGTCGCGAACGCCGTCGTCACATTGCCATTGGCATCGAGGGTGCGCGCGTCGGGCGGGCCGGGAAAACGATCTGCCCCCTTGTCCGTCCCGCCTTGCCCAGGGCCGGCGCCATTGTTGACAGTGTTGGTGAAGGTCGCAGTCGCGGTGGCACCGGTGTCCGTCTTGATAAAGACGAGGTTGCCGTTCTGCGTGATGGTGTCGGTGAAGTTCGTGGTCAGCTTGGTGTTGGTGTTGTTGTCCGTGAACTTCAGCGTGAACACGTCCGTGATCAGCTTCTGCACGTCCGGCGACAGCAGCGCATTGGTGACCGAGACGTTGCCGCCGCTGATCTGGATCATCTGGCCGGCCTGATTGACCGTCGCGATCGGCAGCAGCGTCAGCTTGTCGAACAGGATGTAGGAGCCGGTGGTGCCGTTCGGCTCGACCAGCACCTGGAAATTGGCTTCCGGCTGCGGATCGCCGCCGCCGGCGGGAACGACGAAGTTGATCTCGGTCAGCACCGCCGTGCCGCGGATACCCATGGTGGCAACCGGCGTGTCGATCTTCATGTCGCCGTGCTTGGCGGTCTCGCCGGCGACGAAGGTGATGGTGCCCGCGACCAGGCTCAGCAGTGAGGAATTGTTCGACCCGTTGGGGTCGTAGACCATCTCGTTCAGCACCATCCGCGCATTGGAGGACAGGCCGAACACCGTGCCGTCGATGAAGGTGACGCCGAGCGTCGAATCCGAGCCGGTCGAGACCACGTCGCCCTTCTCGACGTTGTCGCCATTGTTCAGGATAACCGAGACGCCGTTGCGGATCGCGGTCGCGCTGCCGGTCAGCTTGGTGACGTGGCCGATGACCTGCGCCGCGGCGGCGCCGGGCGCGGCCTGCGCGACCTGGACGTAACCGGTGAGTGCGCTGACGATGTCGCCGGTGAGATGGGCGCCGTCGGGCGAGGCGATCGCCGCGCGCTTGTCGCCTCTGAAATAATCGTGAACGACGAACTCGTGGTCGTCATGGGACAGCACAAGATCGAGCCCTGTGCGCTTGAACTCGCCGTTGAAGATCAGATTGGGGTCGGCAATGACGATCGCGCCTTCCGGCACATGGCCATGTGCCTTGGCGGTAAAGGAACCGACATGGTCGGAAGCGGGCGGGTGGGAAACCTGGCCATCCAAAGAGAGCGCAGCGTCAAATTTGCCAACGTAATTCAACCGGGCACCAAAAAAGGGTTAATATTTAAGAAGTATCGATCGGCTAAGCTTGCATATCATTACCAAGTCCTTAGCGAAACCATCTATTGCTTGTGTGATTTAGCGTGACTCGGCCGTCGCGCCTATGCTCACCGCGACATCCGTGGTCAAGCCGAAGCAATTCGGGCGAACTTGAAAAGTATAGCTTCGTCTATTTGAGCGCATGCGCCGCAGCCACTTGTATTCCAAAGTATCAATTCGACGGCAGATACTTGCGTCATCTTTCCTTCCTAGTGCTCCGCAACATACTGTGGCAAATACGGAACCAAATCTGTGATCCAATTAACAGGACCCGTGAAATAATGGGTCATTAGCCATAAGAGCCATAAGATGCAGATCCGGCACTCTCGCAACTTATGCTTGTAATTGACTCCATTTCGCGGCCGCGGCCTCTCGTAAAATTATACGCAATTCAGGCAGGTCCGCTTCAGCCTACCCGACAGTTTTGGGGCCCCGCCCACGCGCGTTAAGCAGAACAAAACGGCCCGCCTCGCACTGTCTCCGCGAAAGCAACAAGCCGGCACGTTGAGGTCGAGGGACCTGGCAAAGCCGGAAAAGGGGATGTCAGATGGAGACCGCCGCTCGCCGGCGCGCCTGGCGCGCCATCATTGCTCTATGCGGATTGATCCTGCTCGGATCGACCGGCGATCTTCGTGCCGGCTCATTGCTGTCGCCAGGCGCAGGGGTGCTCGTGCGCAAATCCGCCGAGCCGTTCGGCGTGTTCGCCTTCGCCATGTCCACGGGCAGCCTGCGACAGAAATGGTTCGCCCTGAAGGAGAACCTCGACGACGACATGGTGCAGCTCGCGCTGTGCGACGGCGACCGCGACAATTGCGCCTCGCCTGCGGCGCTGAGGCTGCTCGCCATCGTCGACCAGGCCCGCAGCCGCGATGGTCGCGCACGGCTCGGCGAGATCAACCGTGCCGTCAACCTTGCCATCCGCGCGGCCGATGACGGCGCCGACGACGTCTGGAGCTCGCCGCTCGCGACCTTCGCAAGCGGCGCCGGCGACTGCGAAGACTACGCCATCGCCAAGCTCGCCGCGCTGCGGCTTGCCGGCGTCGCCCCGGAAGACCTCCGCATCGTTGTGGTGCGCGACGTCAGGGCCGGCGAAGCGCACGCGGTTGCCGCGGCAAGGCTCGACGGCCATTGGCTGATGCTGGACAACCGCCGCATGGCGATGGTCGAGGACGACAATGCACGCAGCTACCAGCCGCTGTTCGTGCTCTACCAGTCCGCCGTGCTGAAATATGTCGGGGAGCCCGTGCAGTTCTCGATGGTCGCCCCCGAGGCGCACTGAACCATCTTGTAGCCCACCAGAAAGCCGTTTCGCCGCGCGACACGGGACGCTAGCATGGCGCCTTCTAAGCGGGGGCGACTGGAATGCGGTTGATCGTGGTGATTGTGGTTGCGCTGCTGGCTTGGCCGGCAGTACCGGGCTTCGCGCAATCCGGTCCATCCGACCGCTCTATCGCCGACAGGCTGCCGCTGTTCGCGAAGAACAACTGCCAGCAGATCCGCGACCCCGGCAATCAATTGTTCTGCGGTGATGCCGAACTGGCTGCCGCCGCCGAGAAGCTCTCTACCGCGATCGAGGCGCGGCTCGCCCGCCTCCCCGATCGCCTGCCCGCCATCGAAGAGAACGCGATCTGGATTCGCCAGCGCAATCTCGGCTGCGGCATCGTTGCCCAGGCGGCGATCCGCGCCGACGATTTCGACCGGGTGAAGGCCTGCCTGCTCAAGGTGACCGAGGATCGCGCCACGATCGTGCGCGATCCGGATTTCGATTGTCTTGCGGCCAACACCGCAGCTGGTGCACTGATCTGTGCGGACCCGTCGCTGGCGCTCACGGAGACCGAGCTCAACAGCCAGGTGCTCGGCTTGATCGGCAAGCTGGACCCGACCGCGGCACGCTTTGCCTTCGCCGAATACGGCCGCTGGACGCGCGAGCGCGATCGCAAGTGCAATCTGGTCGGCAAAGAGAACGTGCCGCCCCAGGAGCTTGGCTCCGCCGAAGATTGTCTTGCCGACTATCTCAAGCACAAGACCGACGAGGTCGCGGCTGCCAGGGGCGATCCGAAGAAGGTGTTCGGCCGGCAGGTCGCGGCGAGGGAGCCCGACACCGATGCCGTCGATTTCTGCGCCGCGCGCATCCACGCCGCCAATTCGTGCGGCAACTTCCTCCGCATCAACCGCGTCCATGCGCTCGACAGTCAGATGACCGATCAGGAGGCGCAGGTCACCGGCGAGATCGAGATGGTCGTGCTGGCGCCCTTCACCACCTGCAGCAAGGTCGCCTCCACCTGCACCGGCACCTGCTGGGACGCCCGGACCGGCCGTCCGCAGCCCGGCGCCGGCGACAAGGAGCGCTCCGCAGAAGCCTTCAATGTCACGCGCCGGCTAAGGATCCAGCGGACCTTTGCTTTCGTGAAGGCCGCCGACGGCTGGCGCTGC
This sequence comes from Bradyrhizobium diazoefficiens, assembly GCF_016599855.1. Lineage (NCBI taxonomy): Bacteria > Pseudomonadati > Pseudomonadota > Alphaproteobacteria > Hyphomicrobiales > Nitrobacteraceae > Bradyrhizobium > Bradyrhizobium diazoefficiens. The sequence continues at coordinate 6,744,860 of NZ_CP067041.1, forward strand.
CGGGAAGACGCGCTGGCACCGGTGAACTCAGGCACGGCGGGCGGGGGATCGTAGGCTCTCCTTCTCCCCTTGTGGGAAAAGGTGGCGCGAAGCGCCGGATGAGGGGTTGTCTCCACTCGCTACACTGTTCGTGAGGAGAGAGACCCCTCACCCGGCTCGCTCTCGCGAAGCCACCCTCTCCCACAAGGGGAGAGGGTGCACCGTTTACGCGGGGAGAGGCGAAGATCAAAACATCAAATTGTCCTTCACCAGAACCCAGCGGCCGCCCTTGACCTGCTGCACCTGGGTGATGGTGTTGGCCAGATGATCCGTCTTGGAGAACTTGGTCGGCGGCGAGTTGAAGATGTCGAGGAATTTCTCGCCCGACTCGAGCGAGTCCAGCATCTTCTGTCCCGTCAGATCCTTGCCCGCTCTATCCGCGTAGAAGGCGAAGGTCATCACCGCGTTGTAGCCGATGATGGCTTGCGTATTGGCGTCGGTGCCAAACATCTTCTTATAGTTGATGAGCCAGTCGTGGACCTTGCCCTTGGCGGTGTCCTCATAGGGAATCTCGAAGCCCGACGCCGCATAGAGGCCTTCGACCGCTTCCTTGCCGAGGGTCGGCACTTCCAGCACGTTGGTCGGCGTCGCGCCGAGGAAAGTGACGTCCCAGCCCAGTTTCCTCGCTTCCGTCATCGCGCCGATGGTCTCGCGGATCACGGTGCCGAGCACGACAAGATCGCAGCCATCGGACTTCATCTTCGCGACCTGCGCGCTAAAATCGGAAGCGCCGCGCTTGTAGCTCGTCACCGACGCCGGCTGCAGCTTCATCGCGGTCAATTGCTGGGTGAAGCCGTCGAGCACGTTCTTTCCGTACTCGTCATCCTGATGCATGATGCAAGGCTTCTGGAAGTGCTTCCAATCCATCATGTACTTAAGCGCGGCGCGCGTGCTCTCGACATAGGGCAGCAGATTGTTGAACTTCAAGCGCTCCTGCGGCTTGGCCGGATCGAACTTGAAGGTGAACTCGGCAGCGGTGAGCGGAAACAACTGGAGCACGCCGGCATCGAACAGGATGTCCTGCGCGGCGAGCACCGTCGGCGAGCCCATCGGGCCGATCATCGCGAAGATCTTGTCGCGTTCGACCATCTTCTGCGAGGCAAGCACGGCCTTCTTCGGATCATAGCCGTTGTCTTCCAGGATCATCTTGATCTTGCGCCCCTGGATCCCGCCGGCCGCGTTGATCTCCTCGACCGCCATCTTCATGCCGTTGGAGACCGGCACGCCCCACACCTTGATCGGGCCGGACAGATCCTGATGGGTGCCGACGACGATCTCGCTGGCCGAGATACCGTCATTGGTGACCTTGGTTTGCGCCAGGGACGGCTGACAGGCGAGCGCCACCGCGCCCACAGCAAGGCTAAACGCTTTCAACGATCTCGACATTGACGTCTCCTCTCCTTGGGGCCCGTATGACGCGAAGGGCGGGCCATCACTCCTTCGCTGCTTGTTTGCGCATGCGCGCGTCACGCCACCGCGCGTTCGCGATACATCGCCTCGATTTCGGCGGCGTAGCGTTTGTTGACGAAATTGCGCTTGAGCTTCATCGTCGGCGTCAGCTCCTCGTCCTCCGGCGTGAGCTGGCGTTCGATCAGGTAGAACTTCTTGATGGTTTCGACGCGGGCGAAATTGCCGTTGACCGCTTCGATTTCGTGCCAGATCAGGTCCTGGATCTCCGTCGCCCGGCACAGGCTGGCATAGTTGGTGAAGGGGATGTCGTGGTCCTGGGCGAATTTCTCGACGTTCTCCTGGTCGATCATGACGAGGCAGGTGAGATAGGGCCGCTTATCGCCGATCACGACAGCGTCTGAGATGTAGGGCGAGAATTTGAGCTGGTTCTCGATCTCCGACGGCGTGATGTTCTTGCCGCCGGAGGTGATGATGATGTCCTTCATCCGGTCGGTGATGCGAACGAAGCCTTCGTTGTCGATAGTGCCGACGTCGCCGGTGTGCAGCCAGCCGCGGTGATCGATGGTCTCGGCCGTCTTCTCCGGCTGGTTCAGGTAGCCCATGAAGAGGAAGTCGCCTTTGATCAGGATCTCGCCGGTGGGCGACAACGCGACCTCGCCCCAGGGCACGGCCGTGCCGACCGAGCCGAGCTTGATGCGCTCTCCCGGCATCATGGTCGCGACCCCGCAATTCTCGGTCTGGCCGTAGACCTCGTGGATGTCGATGCCCAGCGCGAGGTACCAGCGGATCAGATCCGGCGCGATCGGAGCTGCGCCGGTAAAGGCGATGCGGCAGCGGTCGAGCCCGATCATGCGTCGGATGTTGCGGAAGGCGAGCTGGTAAGCGACGCGATTGGCAATGCGCAGCGCCAGCGGCGGCGTCTTGCGCTCGATCCGGTAATCGACCATGCGATAACCGATTCCGATGGCGCGGCGATAGACCCATTGCTGGAGCGGCGTCGCGTCTTTCAGCGCGATGGTGATGGCGGAATAGAACTTTTCCCAGATCCGTGGCACCGCGAGGAACACGGTCGGCTGCACCTCGCGCAGATTGTCCGGTACAGTCTCGGGGCTCTCGGCAAAATTCATTACCGAGCCCAGCGCGACTGAGATGTAGTAGCCGCCGACGCGCTCGGCGACGTGGCAGAGCGGCAGGAACAGCAGCCGGTCCTCGTCCTCCCGCGCCGGGATGAAATCGTTGGCGTGCCGCATCTGGTGCGTGACGCTGCGGTTGGCATGCATCGCGCCCTTGGGCGGGCCGGTCGTGCCGGATGTATAGACCAGAATAGCGAGATCGCCGGCGCTGCGGCTGTCGATCATCTCCTGCCACAGCGCCTCGCGGCCGACCATGTGGTTGCGGCCGAGCGCACGAAACTCGTCGAGCGACATCACCATGTCGTCGGAGAAGCCGCTGAGGCCCTCCATGTCGAACACGACGATCCGCTGCAGGCTGGGACAGCGCGCGCGGCAGGCGAGGATCTTATCGAGTTGCTCCTCGTCCTCGGCGAAGATCACCCGCGTCGTGGAATCGTTTACGAGATATTCGATCTGGGCCGACGCATCGGTCGGATAGATGCCTGACGAGACGCCGCCGGCGCACAGGATGCCCATGTCTGCGTAGATCCAGTCGGGGACGGCGTTGGCGACGATCGAGGCGACGTCGCCCGGCATGAAGCCGACAGCACGAAGGCCGTAGGCGATTTCCTTCGAGATTTGCAGCCATTCGCGCCAGCTCGTCGGCTGCCAGATGCCGAATTTCTTCTCGCGGATTGCAGGCCGGTCGCCGCGCACCTCTGCGGCACGCAGGAAACTTCTCGCGATCGTATCAGCGACCGTCAGCACTGCCGGTCGGGCCATGCGCGTCTCCTCCTGTCGCTCTAACGCAAGCTCATCGCCAGGTCTTCTTCTTTTTCCAGCGCCGCTCACCTCGCGCGCCGGCTTCCTTGGCGCCAAGATAGAACTCCTGGATGTCATGAGAATGCATCAAGCGGTCGCAGCTGTCGTTCATCACGATGCGGCCGATCTCGAGCACATAGCCGTAATGCGCGGTCTCCAGCGCGACCTTTGCGTTCTGCTCGACCAGCAGGATCGACATGCCCTGCTCCTCGTTGACGCGGCGGATGATGGTGAAAATCTCCTTCACCAGGATCGGCGACAGGCCGAGCGACGGCTCGTCGAGCAGCAACAGCCTCGGGCGGTTCATCAGCGCGCGCCCGATCGCGAGCATCTGCTGCTCGCCGCCGGAGAGCTGGCCGGCGGGCTGGTCGATGCGCTCCTTCAGGCGCGGGAAATAGCCGTAGATGCGATCGAGATCCTCGGCGACGGCCCCGCGATCGCGGCGCGGATAAGCGCCCATCATCAGGTTCTCGCGCACCGAGAGGAACGGGAACACCTCGCGCCCTTCCGGCACATGGCTGAGGCCGAGACGAACGATCCTGTCGGCCTCCATGCGCTGGATCGGCTTGCCTAAAAACTCGATCGAGCCCTTCTGCGGATCGAGGATGCCGGAGATGGTCTTCAGTACCGTGGTCTTGCCCGCGCCGTTGGCGCCGAGCAGCGTGACGATGCGGCCGCGCGGCACCTCCAGCGAGATGCCGCGGATCGCCATAATCGGCCCGTAATAGCTCTCGATGTTGGAGAGCTTCAGGATGATGTCGGGCGGAGCAGTGGCATCCATCGCGTCAGGCTCCCAGATACGCGGCGACGACGTCGGGGTGCTGCTGCACCTCGGCCGGCGAGCCCATCGCGAGCACGCGGCCGTAGTTCAGCGCGATGACGCGATCGGAGACACGGTTGACCAGCGACATGTCGTGCTCGACCATCAGCACGGTGACGCCGAGCTCGCTCTTCATGTCGCGGATCCAGAACGACATGTCGTCGGTCTCTTCGACGTTCAGGCCGGAAGACGGCTCGTCGAGCAGGATCAGTTTTGGTTCCGAGCAGAGCGCGCGCGCGAGCTCGATCACTTTACGCACACCGTAGGGCAGGCCCGAGATCAGCTTGTCGCGATAGGCTTCGAGATCGAGGAACTCGATGACCTGCTCGACCCTGCGGCGATGCAGCTTCTCGTTGGCGCGCACACTCGGCAGGAAGAGCAATTCCTGCCAGAGCTGCGTGGTGGAATGCCGGTGACGGCCGACTAGGAGGTTCGACAGCACCGTCGCGTTCTCGAACAGCTCGATGTTCTGGAAGGTGCGGGCAATACCGAGCCTGGCGATGTCGTATGCCGGCTGTTCCGTGATGTCCTGGTCCTCGAAGAAGATGCGGCCCGAGGTCGGCTGGTAGATCCGCGAGATCAGATTGAAGATCGAGCTCTTGCCTGCACCGTTGGGACCGATGATCGAGAGGATCTCGCCCTTCTCGACCGCGAACGACACGGCATCGACGGCTTTCAGTCCGCCGAAATGCAGCGACAGATTCTCCGCGCGGAAATAGCTCATCGGTTGCGCTCCGACTTCACGTAGATCTTCTGCCGCTTGAAGGTCGAGCGCTTGTAGAGCGGGAAAAGCTGGAAGAAGAGTTTTATCTTGAGCCAGCGGCCGTAGATGCCGAGCGGCTCGAACAGCACGAACAACATGATGATGATGCCATAGATCGCGCCCTTGAGGCCATTGAGCGAGGCGAACGCCGCAACCTTCGACTGGACATTGCCCGCAGTCGCTGGACCTGCGCCGAACGTCGCGACGATACCGGAGATGATACCGGGCATGTCGTCCTTGAGATACGTCAGGAACGGATCGATCATGACGATGAAGATCGCGCCGAGCACCGCGCCGTGCAGGCTGAAGGTGCCGCCGATCAGGATCACGATGATGAACTCGATCGAGAGCTGCAGCGTGAACATCTCCGGCGAGATGAAGGAGAGCTTGTGCGCAAACAGCACGCCGGCAAAGCCGGTGATCGCCGCGGAGATCGCAAAGGACTTTACTTTATAGAGCGCGACGTTGACGCCCATGCTGCGGGCGGCCGTCTCGGAGTCGCGGATCGCGACGAAGGCGCGGCCCGTCGGCGAGCGCAAGAGATTGAGCGTGCCGACGATGGTCAGCACCAGCACCGCAACGCAGAGGAAATAGAAGGTCGGGCTGTCGCGCGAGACTGTGACGCCAAGCAGCGATAATGCCTTGACCCGCATGCCCTCGTTGCCATTGGTGACGCTTTCCCAGCGCGCCAGAATCTCCTCGACGATGAAGGCGAAGGAAATCGTGGCGATGACGAGGTAGATGCCCTGCAGCCGCAGCGCGGGAAAGCCGACCAGCGCGCCGATACAGCCGGTCAGGACGCCAGCGGCAAGGAAATAGATCGGAAACGGCACATTGTATTTCTGGAGGTAAGCCGCCGTGTAGGCGCCTATCGCGAGAAACGCGGCATGCCCGAGCGAGGCCTGCCCCGTAAAACCGGTCAGGATCAGCAGCGCGACACCGACGGTCGCATAGATGCAGACGAAGACGAGCTGGCTCATCAGATAGCTGGAAAGCACGTAAGGCGCGACCAGCAGCACGGCGAGCAGGAGGCCATAGGAGACGACGTAGCCCGAATGCGGAAACAGCCTGATGTCGTCCTCATAGTCGGTCTTGAACAGGAAGCGCATCGCGTTCAGACCTTCTTGCGGGCGTGAAGGCCGAACAGGCCCTCGGGCTTCAGCAGCAGCACCGCGAGCAGCACGATGTAGGGCGCGACGTCCTTCCAGCCCTCGGGCAGATAGAAGCCGGCCATGCTCTCGATCACGCCGATCAGGACGCCGCCGACCACCGCGCCGGGAATTGAGCCGAAGCCGCCGAGCACCGCAGCGGGAAAAGCCTTGAGGCCGAGCACGAGGCCGACATTGGAATGGATGAAGGTGATCGGCGCCAGCAGCACGCCGGCGCAGGTCGCAACCGCGGCGCTGATCGCCCAGACGGTCGACACCACGCGCTTGACCGGGATGCCCATGTAGTAAGCCGCCAGCATATTCTCGGAACTGGCGCGCATCGCGGTGCCGAGCGTGGTCTTGTTGAAGAACAGCCAAAGCAGCGCGCAGAGGATGATCGTCGCCGCGATCACCGAGAGCTTGTCATGAGCGAGCACCAGCGAGCCGATGCGCAGCACGCCCTGGCTGAACGGCGTCTCGATCTTGAAATCGTCGGTGCCCCAGATCATGCCGGCGACCGAGCGCAGGAAATAGCCGAGACCGATGGTAGCCATGATGATGGAGAATTGCGGATAGCCTAGGATCGGCCGCACCACGATCCGCTCCGCCAGCATGCCGAACAGCGCCATCGCGGCCACCGCACCGGCAAAGCCGATCCAGTAGTTCAGGCCCATCATGCCGATGAAGGTGAAGGCGAAGAAGCCGCCCAGCATCATCAGGTCGCCCTGGGCGAAATTGACGACCTCAGTGGCCTTGTAGACGAGCACGAAACCAAGTGCGATCAGGCCATAGACACAGCCGAGCGCAACACCACTGACCAGCTGCTGAACGAAATCCAGCATCGCCGCGTCCTCCCGATACAACCAGCGGTTCTTGACGACCGCCTTGCCGCATCTTGTGTCCAGCCGCTACGCAGTCGCTTCGCTGCGTGAGCGCCATTTGTCCCGGTACCAATTCAGCCTGAACCACCGAGCCCTGTCAACAAACGGTGACTTGCCTTTAGTCCAAGGCGCAGTCGAAGTCGGATGCTGGAATTTGCGGCGGTGGATTCACAGTGCCGAAACATCTTCGGGTCATGGTCGCGAGCAATGCAAAACCGGATGGTGTGGCCGTCATGAAGCCGGACAGCTCGGCGCTCGAAGTCTTGGGGTTAACGAAGCGTTTTGACCGTTTGGCGGTCGACAGCCTCGATCTCACCATTCATGCTGGCGAGTTCTATGCGCTGGTCGGCCCCAATGGTGCCGGCAAGACCACCACTTTGCGCATGGTTGCAGGCCTGCTCAGGCCCGACGACGGCGGCGTTTCGATCTTCGGCATCGATGCACTCCAAAATCCGGTTGCGGCCAAGCAGGTGATGGCATGGGTCTCCGACGAGCCCATGATCTACGACAAGCTCACCCCGCTCGAATATCTCGAGTTCGTCGCCGGCCTCTGGGGTATCGCACCATCAGCCTCGCAAGCGGTCGCCGAGGAGCTCCTGAGCTCGCTCGGGCTCGAGCCGCACCGGCACGAACGCTGCGAAGGTTTCTCCAAGGGCATGCGCCAGAAGGTGGCTCTCGCCGGCGCGCTGGTGCACGATCCCCGCCTCATCATCCTCGACGAGCCGCTGACTGGCCTCGATGCCGTCTCGGCGCGTCATGTGAAGGGACTGCTGGGTGAACGCGTCCGCGCCGGCTGCACCGTGATCATGACAACGCATATTCTCGAGGTAGCCGAACGCATGGCCGACCGCATCGGCGTGATCGCCGCAGGGCGTCTCGTTGCCGAGGGCACGCTGACCGAGCTGCGTCAGCAGAACGGCCATGCCGACACCAGCCTCGAAGATCTCTTCATCGCGCTGGTGACGCTCCAGGAAGCGGCATGAGTTCGGCGACTGCCCTGTCGTGGTTTGCCCGTCACGAGCTACGCCTCGCCTGGCGCGAATGGTTAGCCATGATGACCGGCGGCCGGCGCCGGCGCGCGCGCGCCGCAATGATCGGCCTACTCTTCTTCGCCGCGCTCCTGCACGTGCCGGCCTGGGCGGTGATCGGCCGCTTCGCCAATCTGCAGCTGCCGCTCGACAAATCCTCGCTGATCGTGATCTCGGCGACGATCTTTCTCGCCTGGACCTTGATGCTGTCGCAGGCGATCGAATCCGTAACGCGGGTGTTTTACGCCCGCGCCGACCTCGATCTGATCATGTCCTCGCCGGCGAGGCTGGCCAATCTGTTCTCGGTCCGGATCGCCGCGATCGCGCTCACCGTCACCGTGATGGCTCTGTTGTTCTCGACGCCCTTTATCGACGTGCTGGTGATCGGCGGCGGCGCGCGCTGGCTTGCGGCCTTCGGCGTGGTCGTCGCGATGGGCCTGTCGGCGGCGGCGATCGCGATTGCCATCACCATCCTGCTGTTTCGCCTGAGCGGCCCGGCGCGCACGCGCTTCGTGGCCCAGATCCTGGCCGCGATCATCGGCGCAGGTTTCGTGATCGCGCTCCAGGTCGCAGCGATCATCTCCTATGGCACGCTGTCGCGCTTCACCATCCTGACCTCCGGCACCGTCGCCGGCTACGCCCCCGATGTCGACAGCATCTGGTGGTGGCCGGCGCGCGCGATCATGGGTGACAGCGAGGCGCTGCTGCTGCTGCTCGCCCTCGGGCTGTTGCTACTCGGAAGCGTGATGGCGATGTTCTCGGGCCGCTTCGCCGACACCGCGATCGAGGCCGCCGCTTACGGCGCATCCAGCCGCAAACGCGCAAAGGACCGTCCCTTCCGCGGCGGCTCGCGGCAGCAGGCGCTACGGCGCAAGGAATTCATGCTGCTGTGGCGCGATCCCTGGCTGATCTCGCAGACGCTGATGCAGCTGCTTTATCTGGTGCCGCCGGCGCTGCTGCTATGGCGCAGCTTTGGCGACAGCTCGGCGGCGCTGACGCTGATCTCGCCGGTGATCGTGATGGCGGCTGGACAGCTCGCCGGCGGGCTGGCCTGGCTGGCGATCTCCGGTGAGGACGCGCCCGATCTGGTCGCGACCGCGCCGCTGACGCCCTCCAGCGTCATCCGCGCCAAAATTGAGGTGGTGCTGATCGCAATCGCTACCATCTTCAGTCCGCTGGTTGCGGCGCTGGTTTTCGCCTCACCATTCCAGGCCGCGATCACGGCAGCCATGATCATCGTCAGCGCGGCCTCCGCCACCGCGATCCAGCTCTGGTTCCGGGTCCAGGCCCGACGCAGCCAATTCCGCCGCCGCCAGACCTCGTCCCGGCTGGCGACCTTCGCCGAAGCCTTCTCCTCGATCGGCTGGGCCGCCACTGCCGCGCTGCTGCTCACGCTTCCGATCGCCGGCACCATCAGCGGCCTGATCACGGCGGGTCTGATCGCGATCACCTGGAAGTTCAGCCCGCGGCGCGACTAAAGGCGGGACTGAAGGTGCGCCACTGACGCGCTGTTGATCGCACCGTGTTGGCCACGCGGAGCATTGCACGCTAGACTTTCCCTGGAAGTCATCAGGGACTAGATATGTGGCGACTGATTTCGGCGGCGTTTGTGCTGTTGAACGCGTGTCTCTCCCCTGCCCTCGCCCAGCAGCCACGACGCAGCGAATGCCTGGCGATGGCCAATGCTGCGCCCCGCGCCATGCCGGTCGCCTTCCGGCAGGCGGCGACTGCGGCCGAGGTCGAGATCACCTATGCCGGTCACTCCACCTATTTCATCGAGACGCCGGGCGGCGTGCGCATCGCGACCGACTACAGCGGCGCCTATCAGGTCGGTCGGCTGCCCGACGTCGTGACCATGAACCGGGCGCACAGCTCCCACTACACGCTCTTCCCCGACAAGCGCATTCCCCACGTGCTGCATGGCTGGGGCGAGGACGGCAAGCCCGCGGTCGTGTCGGAGCGCATCGGCGACACTTTCATCCGCAATGTCACGACCGACATCCGCCGCTATTTCGGCGACAATTCAGGTACCGACATGATCCGCGACGGCAACTCGATCTTCATCTTCGAGGTCGCGGGCCTCTGCATCGGCCATCTCGGCCATCTCCATCACAAGCTCGACGACAGCCATTTCGCTCAGATCGGGCGGCTCGACATCGTGATGGTGCCGATCGACGGCACCTACACCATGTCGCTCGACGGTATCTCGGAGATCACCAAGCGGCTCCGTGCCTCCGTGGTGCTGCCGATGCACCGATTCGCCACCCCGCTCGACGAATTCATGCGCCGCATCGGCCAGCAGTTCGAGATCGACCGCCGCACCGAGCGCTCCTTGCGAATATCGCGGGATACGCTGCCGTCGACACCGACGGTGATCATCCTCGACGGGGTCTGAGGGGCGAAACCGGAACGCATGATCCTGCTCCGACTTGATGGCTTCGGGATCAATTCGATCGGAGCAATCATGAGCAGACGGTTCCTGGTCATCGGCGCATTCGCGGCCATTTATCTGCTGTGGGGTTCCACTTATTTCGCGATCACTTTGGGATTGAAGTCGATCCCGCCGTTTCTGCTGATGGCACTTCGCTCGTTCTGCGGCGGCGTGGTGTTGCTGGCCATGAGCGGCCGAGAGATCGCGAGCGTGCCGTTGCGCACATGGGTCAATGCGAGCCTGTGCGGATTGCTCTTTTTCGTGGGCTGCCATGGCGTGCTCGCCTTCGCGCAGCAATCGGTTCCTTCAGGCGTGGCAGCGATCGTGCTCGCCACCATCCCGTTCTGGATCCTGTTGATCGACATCTTGTTTCCCAGCCATCAGCGACAAAGGCCGCTTGCCCTGCTCGCACTGGTGCCGGGCTTCTTCGGCGTCGGACTCGTGGCATGGCAAAATGTCGCGCAGGCCGGCATCAGCATTCTTCCTATCGTCTGGCTCCTGCTTGCGCCCTTGTCATGGTCGGTCGGGACCGTCCTGTCCCGGAATATGTCGACCCAGGCATCCGCCATTCTGCTGTCCGGCATGCAGCTCTTGATCGGCGGCGGCGTGTTGTTCGCGATCAGCTGGCTGACGGGCGAGATCGTGGGCTTCAAGCCGAGCGACGTCTCGATGGCTTCGCTTCTGGCTACGCTCTGGCTGATTATTTCGGGGAGCGTGATCGGATTCGTCGCCTACAATTGGCTTCTGGAGAATGTCTCGACGTCGTTGGTGTCGACCTACACCTTCGTCAACCCGGTGATCGCGGTGCTGCTCGGCATCTTCGTGCTGGGCGAGCTGTTTTCATCCATGATGCTGCTTGGCGCAGGCCTCGTCATTATCTCCGTCATCGTCATCTGGCGCGCGGAACAGTCGGCGAGCCGTCGGACGAGCAATAAGGCGGATCTGGGCATGAGACAGCTGTCTCTGCGCAAGACCTGACGACGGCCCGCGCAATTTTCTCCAAGTCGGCTGTCGGCCGGTCGTGCTGATCTCTCTGCAACAGGAGACCGACATGACCGACTTTGCGAGATTGTTGCATGCGAATGGACCCAATCCCGAGCACGCGGCGGCGCTTCAGCTCTACGGCCGCTTCGTCGGTGACTGGGACGCCGAGATCACGGCGCATGGGTCCGACGGAACCAGACACACCGCGCCCGGCGAGATTCATTTCAGCTGGGTGCTGGAGGGCCGCGCGGTCCAGGATGTCTGGATCATTCCCCGCACTGCAGGTAGCCCGGCCTTTCCAGTCGCGGGCAATTGGTACGGCACGACGCTGCGGGTCTATGATCCGACCATCGATGCGTGGCGCGTCTCCTGGTTCGATCCGGGGCGCAGCGTGTTCCGTCAGCAGATCGGCCGTCCGCGCGGGCCTGATATCGTGCAGGAAGGCACCACCGAATCCGGCGACCTCTCGCGCTGGAGTTTTGTCGAGATCACCGGAAATTCCTTCCACTGGCTCGGCGAGGCCAAACCTGCTGCTGCAACGGAATGGCGGCTTGTTGTCGATGTGAGGACGCAGCGGCGCAAGGGTTGATGACGCGAAAGAGGGGCCGGGATGTTGGTCCCGCCCCCTCTTCCGTGGTGGCCGCTGGGAAGCGTCCGTGAAAACGACTAGCCGGCGCCCATCAGCGTTGCGGGGCGACGCTCGCCGGGCGAGAGGAACATCCGTTTGAGCTTGTTGACGACGCGGACCATGAAGCCGATCATCGCCGGGTTGGTCTTGCGGCAGAAGGCGATCTTCTTGACGTGGCCTTCGACGTGCCATTTGGCATGCGCGCCGTCGCGGAAGAAAATGACGTCGCCGACGCCGTAGCGCTTCGGCGGCATGCCATCGCTCTCGAGCACGATCGATCCTTCCAGGATCATGATCGTCTCGTCGAAGTCATAATACCAGTTGAAGCGGCCTTCGGTGCAAGACCAGATGATGGTCGATGAGGTGCCGTCGGCGCTGGTCGAGAGGATATGCGACCGCGACACCGGATTGCCCTCGATGACCCAGGCCGGCTCGATCGGCCGCAGCTCCAGATCCACATTGCAACTACCGATTTCAATCATCGCACGCGACATCTGCTTCCCCAGGAGATATTAATATGAATGGCCGGGTCTCGGGCCGGATCGTTTCAAAGATGCTGGGAACGCTAGTAGCCGGCTTTTAATTCTTTCTTACGCCGGCCCCGACAATCAGCCGCAAGTTGCAGATGCGAAGCGGCTAACGTCGAGATTTCCCTGCAATTTCGCGCACATGAACCCATTTGTCAGGGGTGCGACAAAGTGCGCGAAGCACCTGGAAGGAGCCCATCCATGCCTCTGACCCAGAGGTTCTGACAGCCAACGGCGAGGCCGTCGCTTGGCTTGGCAGCCTCGACGTCTCGTTCGCGCCGGACGAGGAGCCTTGGTTCACGATCGACGGCGTCGAAAACCCACGGCAGATCGGCAGTGACGGCTCAGGGGCGGTGCCTTCGTGCTGCTGCCGTCGCAGCATGTCCTCTACGTCTCATCGGACGGACGCGCGGGGATGATTGCCGAAAGCTTCGAGGCGTTCATCCAGCTCGTCGTTGCCCGCCCCTATTGGCTGGACATCCTCAAATTCTCCGCCGGCGGCGACCTTCAGGAGATGCCGCGCGCGGCGGATGCGCTGGAGGCGACGCTCGACGACGAGGATGACGTCAACGAGGCTCGTGAGGAAATCCGCGGCCAGCTCGGCCTGCCGGGGGCAGACGATCCGGTCGGCGCGCTCTACGAGGCGGTCGCGGCTTCCGACGCCATCGTGCGGAACACCGACGGCAGCCCGTTCACCACACTATTCAACCGCTTCAGCATCGACAACGGCCCGATGCTGCGCAACACGGCGGCGTGAGCCAAAGTCCTACTTCGCCCATTCGCCCTTGCGGAACACCGGCACCTTGCTGCCGTCGGCCAGGATGCCGTCGATGTCGGTCTCTGCCGAGCCGATCATCCAGTCGATATGGATCAGGCTCTGGTTGCCGCCTTGCGCGGCGATCTGCTGCGGCGTGAGCTGCGCGCCGTTCATGAAGCACTTCGAATAGCACTGGCCGAGCGCGATGTGGGACGCCGCGTTCTCGTCGAACAGCGTGTTGTAGAACAACAGCCCGCTCTGCGAGATCGGCGAGGAGTGCGGCACCAGCGCCACCTCGCCGAGACGCCGCGCGCCTTCGTCGGTGTCGAGCACCTTGTTCAGCACCTCCGCACCGCGCGAGGCCTTGGCGTCGACGATCCTGCCGTCCTCGAAGCGCACCGCGATGTTGTCGATCAGCGTGCCCTGGTAGGACAGCGGCTTCGAGCTCACGACATGGCCATAGACCCGCCGGCAATGCGGCGTGGTGAAGACCTCTTCGGTCGGGATGTTGGCGTTGCAGCTGATGCCGTTCTTGGAGAGCGAGGCGCCGCCTTCCCATTCATGGCCGTCGGCAAGCCCGATGGTGAGGTCGGTGCCGGGCCCCGAATATTGCAGCGCGCGGAAACGCTGGCCGTTGAGCCAGTTGGTGCGCTCGCGCAGCACCGCATTGTGGCTCGCCCAATTCGCCATTGCATCCTCGCGGTCGACGCGGGACGCAGCGAAGATCGCGTCCGCAAGCTTGCCGATCGCGACCTCTTCAGAATCGTTCGGGAAGACCTGCCTGGCCCAGGACGGGCTGGGATAGGCGACGATGTTCCAGTTGGTGTCGAAATTGACGATCTTTTCCAGCGCCGGCTGATAGGCCATGGAATTGGCCTTGCTGGCACGCGCGACTTTGGAAGGATCCTCCCCCGATAGCAGCATCGGATTGTCGCCGACGATGGCAAGACGTGCGGTGTTGTCCGAGAAGGCCTTGGCCATGCCCTCGTAGAGCCAGTTGGCGGCGCGATCAAAGCTGCTGTCGTGGCCATGGCGGTAGCGCGCCAACGTCATCTCCTCGTCGGAGAGGATCGGCGTGACGATGCCGGCGCCGGCCTTATAGGCGTGCGCAGCGATCCGCCGCACCAGCGGCAGCGCGATTGCCGGCGCTGTCACGAGAAGGTCCTGTCCCGGCCGCAAGCCCAATCCCACCTTCACCGCCACCTCGGCCAGCCGGTCGAGTTTCACGGGATCGATCGAAGTGGCGGAATTGCGTTGATCGGTCATGCCGGGCCCTCTGTCGAAATCTCTCATTCAATCTAAGTCTAGCATCACGAGACACAAGTGCGCGAGCGTCTTGCGGACGTCAAAGATACGGAGTTTCACGCGGCTTGGTTTTCAACGCGTTGCCGATTTCAGCACCCGGTCGACCATGGCAGGCGCGAGGCCTAGGTAATTTCTCGGTGAAGTCAGGGCCTCGATATCGGCGCGATCGATTCTGGCCGCGACGCGCGGATCGGCCGACAGCGCGTCGGCGAGGCTGATGCCCTTCTCGTTGGCGAGCCGGCAGGCGTCATAGACCACGTCATGCGCATCTTGCCGACCGATCTGCGGCGCGAGTCCCATCATGACCGCTTCGGCTACAATCAGGCCGCGACTAAGGGCGAGGTTGTCGTTCATCTTCTTCTCGTCCACGATGAGGCCGGCCAGCGCAAACTTCGCCTGATTCAGCGCGCCTGCGGTCAGCACGAAACTTTCGGGGATCGCCATCCATTCGGCATGCCAGGGACCGGTGGCGCGCTCAAAATCCTGCACCATCGCATCGAGCATCAGGCCCGCGTGCTGGCGCACCGCCTTGGATGCCGCGAGCATCAGCTCCGAAGAAATCGGGTTGCGCTTCTGTGGCATGGTCGAGGACGCGCCGCGTCCCTTGACGAAGGGCTCATAGACCTCGGCGAATTCGGTCGAAGCCATGATCATGATATCGAGCGCGATCTTGCCGAGCGAGCCGGTGACGAGCGCGAGGAAATTCACAGCCTCGGCAAAGCCGTCGCGGGCGACGTGCCAGGTCGAGGCCGGGATGCCGAGCTTCAGCTCGGCGCAGAGCGCCTCCTGGACCTCAAACCCCTTGTCGCCGAGCGAGGCCAGCGTGCCGGCCGCGCCGGCGAACTGGCCGACGAGGACGCGCGGCTTCAATTGCTCAAGACGCTCGGCGTGGCGATCGAACATCGCGAGCCAGATCGCGGTCTTGTAGCCGAACGTCACCGGCAGCGCCTGCTGGAGATGGGTGCGGCCCGCCATCGGCGTATCGCGATAGCGCTGCGAGAGATCGGCGAGGATTTTTCGCAGCCCGGCGATATCGCGTTCGATGATCTCGAGCCCCGCGCGCAATTGCAGAACCACGGCGGTGTCCATGATGTCCTGCGTGGTCGCGCCCCAATGCACGTAGCGGCCGGCCTCGCCGCATTGCTTCACCATCTGATGCACCAGCGGCAGGATCGGATAGCCGACGATATCGGTCTCCTGCCGCAGCAGATCGAAATCGAGCGCGGTGACATCGGTGCGCAGCGCGATCTGGTCAGCCGCCTGTTGCGGGATCACGCCGCATCCCGCCTCCGCCTTCGCCAGCGCCACCTCGACTTCGGCATAGCGCGCGACCAGCGCGACGTCGGAAAACACCTCGCGCATCGCGGGCGTGCCGAAGGCATCGCGAAACAGGATGGAGTCGAGGACCGTGGTCGAGGCGGAAAAGGCGGGCATGAGCGTTTCTTTGCGGCTGTCGTTATGTGCGAGGCAGCTTACGCGGGATATCCAACCGAGCAATCGACATTCGCTGCTCACAACATCGTCGGCGTCGTCCCGGCGAAGGCCCACCGTCATCGCAAGGAGCGCTTGCGACGAAGCAAATCCGGGATCTCGCCGCGGGCAGATTCTGGAATCTTCGGTATCTCAGTCCGCCCTTGGGAACGAAGCAGTCACGGGCTTTTTATCCCTTGTGACCACCTGCACCGCTGCAAAGCCGAAGCCGGCACCCATATCCGGATGGAATGATTTCCATCATGTGATGATGGATCGCCATGTATCTGGAGGCCGATATGGGCCAGGTTATTCAGTTTATCTCTAAATCCGAGCGCGAGCGCATTCGTCTCATCCAGGAAGCGCGCGCCATCTATGACAGCATCTTTCCGCCGGTTGAGCCCGCTGGGGAGCAGTCGAGCGGGGCGAATGCGCGCCATAGCGACGGGGGCAACCTCGCGTGATCAAGATCATCGCCGTGCTCTGTAGCCTCGCAGCTCCCGCCAATTGCCACGAGCAAACTGTCACCACCTCGGATTTCGCCGCTGTCTCGATGCAGTCCTGCATGATGGGCGCGCCGCAGCTTGCCGAATGGATGAACCAGCATCCGGCCGAGCGGCTGGCGGGATGGCGTTGCGTGACCGGCCAACAGGGCGGCCGGGGAGCCTAGGGACGCTGCCGCGGCTCGTCGCCACCTATCTCGCCGGCGGATTGGTATTGCTCCAGGTCGGAACCGCATTGGTCACCCCGACAGACGGCCAATTATACGTTCCGATCGAGGGAGCCGTGACGGTTCCGACCGACTGCCCCGAAGTTCCGTAAGCCCTTGGCTGCGTCGCGGTCACCGCAGAGCCTCCATAGGTTGGGAGGGTTGGGGCCAACCCGCTCGTGCTGATGTGTCTGCTACTGTGCCTGCTGGACCTGTGTCCCTTTGCCTCGGCCCCGAAGGGCGCTGCCGCGAGCCCAACAGCGACAGTTGCGGCAATGGCGAGCCTGATTCTTCTCATGACTGATCCTCTCATTGCACTCTCGTTTTACACGTCGTCATTGGCCGGCCTGTTTCAATAGGCAGCAGGCTTACAAGTCCGTGTAAGTTGAAATGTGCCGGAGCATCGGATGCTATGGGATCAACGCCGCCGCCGCGATCATGCCCGCCTTCGGATGGACCCGAATCAGCGCTAACTGCCCTCCCTGCGACGACATCGCGTATTGAGGTGACATGACCGGCCCCGAGCTGAAGCAACTCCGCAACGACCTCTCCGACGCCATCGAGCGGAAGCTCACCGCGGCCGACATGGCGAAACTGTGTGGATTGCCGGAGAAAGGCGGCGCCGACACGATCCGGCGTTGGGAGGTGAGCGGGCCGACGCTGGCCGCGACCAAGGTGCTGCGCGTGCTGGCGATGGCGAACGAGCGCTATCCGATCCTGGAGAAGTTCGACGTCTTCGATCGCCATGACGTGCGCGAGGAAGACCGGCCCGCGAAGCGCGCGGCCTTCCGCGCGCAGATGCGTGACGAGGTGCGGCGGCGCCTTGGTTAACGAGACGCCCGCACAAGTTACCGGACGGCTCTCCAGTTAAGCCTTCCTTCAGCACTTCTTAAGCCGGTATTAAGCACGAAAATCATTTGTAGCCCAATAAGTTACGTTGGGCGTCGTTGTGCCACGCATGTGACAGCATTTTCGTCAAAAGCAAGCTATCTGCAAAACCAATGCGGCGCGGACAGCGCGCCTGCCGGGGACATTAGTGCTGGAGTTTGGACGATGAAGAAGATTCTGTTTGCGACCGTTGCGCTGCTCGTGGTGGGTGCGGCTGCGCCGGCCGTCGGTGCCGATCTCGGTGCCCGCCCCTATTATAGCAAGGCAGCGCCGGCCTATGCCGCGCCGATCTACAACTGGACCGGTTTCTACATCGGCGGCCATATCGGCGGCGCGTTCTCCAGTGACAACAATTTCAACGGCCTCTCCACCGGCAACAACGGCAACGGCCGTTTCCTCGGCGGCGTGCAGGTCGGCGCGGACTGGCAGGTCAACCCGAACTTCGTGGTCGGCACCGAAGCCCAGTACTCCTGGCTCTCCGGCAGTGTCGGCGCGGTGTTCCCGGGCGGCGTCGCCTACACCAACGACCAGCGCGGCCTCGGCTCGATCACCGGTCGTGTCGGTTACACCTGGGGTCCCGGCCTGCTCTACGTGAAGGGTGGCTACGCCTATTCGGACAACAACGAGAAGGTGACGGTCGGCGGCGTGCCGACTGGCTTCATCATCGATGGCGATCATCGCAACGGCTACACCCTCGGCGCCGGCCTCGAATACATGTTCGCGCCGAACTGGTCGGCCAAGGCCGAGTACCAGTACTACAATTTCGGCGACGCGCACTTCACCGCAGGTCCGCTGGTCGGCACCGGCAACTTCACCACCGACGACCATACCTTCAAGGCTGGCCTCAACTACCGCTTCAACTGGGCGAGCCCGGTCGTCGCGCGCTACTGATCGCGCCTGAAAAAACCAGATTGCGAGGGCCGGCATCATTGCCGGCCCTTTCTTTTTTCGCTCTGCGGAACTGGCGCAAGCATTTGTGCGACTTGCGATTTTTTAACCCGTGCCGAGGATACTCCACAGCGAAAATACAAGATTACGGGTGTGGGGGAATTTCGATGGCGATCCGTTCGGGCGTTGGCCGTGTCCTTGGCCGTCTCAAGCCGCTTTTCCAAATGCCGAGATGGGGCCTGCGTGGCAGCCTGATTGCGGCTTTCGCCGTGATCGCCGGCATGGGCCTCCTGATCGCAGCCGGCGCCGGCTTCGTGTTCAACCATCTGGGCTCGACCATGATGGATTTGAGCGGCCGCGACATCCCGCGCCTCTCCGCCAGCCTTCAGCTCGCCTCGCAGAGCGCGACGCTCGCCGCGCAAGGACCGGGCCTGCTCGCATCGCCCAGCGATGATGCGCTGAACGAGCGCACCAAGAACGTGAAGGACATCCAGCAGCTCGCAATGGGCAAGCTCGGCGAGATCATCGAGCTCGGCGCCGACCAGCAGACCGCGAATGCGCTTCGCGACACCGCCAAGAGCATCGGCGAGGCCACACAAAGCCTGGTCTCTGCGGCCCGCGAACGGCTCGACACCGGCGCGCTCCATGAGAAGCAGTATGAAGCATTGCGGAAGGCCCAGCTCTCCTTCGTCGGCGCCGCCGGCCCGGCCATGCTGGATGCGCAAACGCGTCTCAACGCGATCCTCGGTGCGGCGGAAGTGTCGGCCGACGATGCCACCGAAGCCGCCCGCACCGTCTCACAGGTCGCGACCGTGTCCGCCAACGGCAATCTGATGGCCGCCGACATGATGGCGGCACTCTCGGCCAACAGCAGCGACACGCTCGATGCGATCGAGAAGGAATTCAAGGCGACCCGTGACCGCGTCAAGTCCAACCTCGATGATATCCCGAACGTTCCCTCGATGCAGGCCGTGCGCGACGCGGTGCAGAAGCTGCTCGCCTTCGGCGAAGGCAAGACCGGCGTGTTCAAGATCCGCCAGAAGGAGCTCGACGCCATCGACTACGGCCAGACCATCCTGGACGAGACCCGCAAGCTCAATGTCGGTCTCGGCATCAGCGTACAGGCGCTCGTCGACGGCGTGCAGAAAGAGACCAATGCGGCGACCTTCCAGGCACGCCAGGAAATTTCGCTGGCCACGACCGCGATGCTGGCGCTCGGCGGACTCACTTTGATCGGCTCGGCGCTGTTCGTCTGGCTCTATGTCGGACGCAACATCCTGCGTCGCATCCGTGAGCTTCAGCGCGCCATGCAGTTGCTCTTGGCCGGCGACCTCGACACCGAGATCGTCCGCTCCCGGCAGAACGACGAGATCGGCGCGATGAAGGAAACGCTGACGGTATTCCGCGACAGCATGATCGAGGCCCGGGCGCTTGCGCGCGCGCAGGACGAGGATCGTGTCGTCAAGGCCGAGCGTGCCGCGCATTTGGAAGCCAAGATTGCGGAGTTCGAGGGCACGGTGCGCGCCGCGCTCGACAATCTCGCGCAATCGGCCAATTCGATGCAGTCGACCGCACAGAGCATGTCGACCACCGCCGACCAGTCCAACGCGCTGGTGAACGCGGTTGCCTCCGCCGCGGAGGAGACCTCGGTCAACGTGCAGACCGTGTCGTCAGGCACCGAGCAGCTCTCGTCCTCCATCGAGGAGATCAGCAAGCAGGTCGTCACCTCGGCCGCGATCGCCAGGAAAGCAGTCGACGAAGCCGGCGCCACCGACGCCACGGTGCAGAGCCTTGCCGACAGCGCGAGCCGCATCAGCGTCGTGGTCGATCTGATCCAGACGATTGCCTCGCAGACCAATTTGCTCGCGCTCAACGCCACCATCGAGGCGGCGCGCGCGGGCGAGGCCGGCCGCGGCTTCGCGGTGGTCGCTTCCGAAGTGAAGAGCCTTGCGAGCCAGACAGCGAAGGCGACGGAAGAGATCCGAACCCAGATCGCCAGCATGCAGCAGGTTACGACCTCGGCGGTCGGCGCCATCCAGGGCATCGGCCGGATCATCGGCGAAATCAACGACGTCACCACGACCATTGCGGCTGCGGTCGAGGAACAGGGCGCGGCCACCCGCGAGATCGCCCGCAACATCCAGCATGCGGCCGGCGGCACCAGCGAGGTCTCCAGCAATATTGTCGGCGTCTCAACCGCTTCCGCCGAGGCGGGCGCTGCTGCGACCGAGGTGCTGAGTGCCTCGGACGCACTCCGCCGCGAAGCCGACATGCTGCGCGGGGAGATCGACGCGTTCCTCAACAACATGCGGGCGGCGTAAGCGACTTGCCCCATCCTCGGTCGACGGTTAAGACCGATGGTATGGACAATGGGGCAGATGGCGGAAGACTGGAGGGACTCCAGGCTGCGCGCGCGGTTGCCGCGCTCAGCGTTGCATATTTTCACTCCTATATCGCGCTGCGCGGCTTCCCGGAGGGAGCACAGCATCCGATCGCGTTCCTGAAGGACTGGGGCTACCTGGGTGTCGATTTCTTCTTCGCGATCAGCGGCTACGTCATTTGCATCGTCGCCTCAAAGGCCGATTTCTCGCCCCTGACTTTCGCGATTAAACGCGTTTTTCGTCTCTATCCCATGTACTGGGTGACGATGGCCATCGTCGCGGCCTTCATTCTGGGAGGTAAGTTCCCGGACCCGATCGCACCCGGCCACTTTTTGTACTCGGCAACCCTTTTGCCGCAACATGGGCCGTCAGCCTATCAGCCCAGTTGGACGCTGGAGCGCGAAATGGTGTTCTACGCCCTGGCGGGTCTCATTGTTCCGGTTGCCGGAATAAGGGGATTGGCGATTGCCCTCGCCGGGCTCGCCTATGCAGGATTCGTCTACGGCGATCCGTGGTCATTCCATCTGATATCAATCAGGCAAGGGGACTTCCTGGCCGGTGTGCTGGTATTTCTGCTGAGCAGGCGCATGCGCCCCAGTTCGTTGACCGCAGGCCTGTCCCTTGCGGCCGGCGTGTTTGCTCTCGGCTATCTGTGGTTCAATCCTTCGCGGATCTTCCCGTTCGCGACGACCATCTGCTTCGCGTTGATGTTGTTGGGGATCGTCAATCTACGACTGCCATGGAGGCACCCATCGCTGCGCTGGCTGGTCATCGTCGGCGACGGTTCGTATTCGATCTATCTGCTGCACGGCCTCATTTTGTATTACTTCCCATGGGTTTGCGCTCAATTCAACTCGGTGCCCGCTTGGCTATGCGAGCCCTCGCGCTACCTGTTGCTTGCCCTGGTATGCGCCATTTCATACGCGACCTGGCGCCTTGTCGAGGTGCCGATGATCTCGCTCGGCAACCGGTTGGCGAAACGAGCAAGCCACATCTCGGCCCCGGCCATCGCGCCCGCGGAGGCCTGACACCTCCTTTATTCTCCGGACAGGCATCTGATTTTTCGGCTGGCAAGGCGACCCGTGTGCCGCTAAGCCGGTAGCATGAACGCGAAAACCGACACCGTGCAGTCCTCGGCCGAGGCCCTGCGCTATCCTTGGGAGCAGCACCCCGGCCACGACGAGATCGTGGAGGTGCGTCCCGGCATATTGTGGGCCCGGCTGAAGCTGCCGTTTCGCCTCAACCACGTGAATATCTACCTGCTCGCCGATGGCGATGGCTATGCGATGGTCGATGCCGGCTTCGGCAATGAGGAGACGATCGAGGCCTGGACGAAACTTTTCGAAGGGCCGCTGAAGGGCGTCAACATCACGCGCCTGATCGTCACGCATTCCCACCCCGATCATGTCGGTCTCGCCGGCTGGATCGTCGAGCGGTTCAACTGTCCGCTGCTGATGTCGCAGGTCGAATATCTGCAATCGGTCTATCACCAGAACCGCGGCACCGAGGAGCGGCGCGAAGCGCAGCGGCTGTTCTTCCGCCGCCACGGCATGGACGAGTCGCTCACCGAAAAACTGCTCGGCCGCGGCCAGGATTATCTCAAGCGTGTCTCGGTGCTGCCGCCGTCCTACCGCCGCATCTCGCATGGCGACGAGGTCGTGATCGGCACGCGCCGCTTCAAGGTGATCACCGGCGGCGGCCATGCGCTCGACCAGGTGATGCTCTATTGCGCGGACGACAAGCTGTTCCTCTCCGCCGACCAGGTGCTGAGCAAGATCTCGCCGAATGTCAGCGTGTGGGCAGTCGAACCCGACCAGAACTCGCTCGGCGAATATCTGGCTTCGCTCGCGAGCCTCACCACCACCCTGCCCTATGATCTCCTGGTGCTGCCCGGCCACGGCGTGCCGTTCTACGGATTGAAAACCCGCATCAAGCAGCTCGCCGATCACCACGAGGAACGCTGCCGCCTGATCGCGGAAGCTTGCCGCGAGGTGCCGCAGACCTCGCGCGCGCTGGTGCCCGTCGTGTTCAACAAGCATGTGCTGGACGAGCACCAGATGGGCTTTGCCGCCGGCGAGCTCGTCGCCCACGTCAACTACATGATCGTCGAGGGCCGGCTGACGGCCGAGACCAAGGACGGCGTGCTCCAGTTCAGGACGACGTGAGGCGTTGTCTTTTGTCTCTCCCCGCTTGCGAGGGAACAGACGGATGGTGCGGAGCAGCATTATGAGTCGCCTGAACTTGATCGGGATCAAGTTGCAGCACGCCGGATAGGGCATTTTGCCCAAATGCGCCTCGCGCCCAAATGTGGGATAGCGCGTAGACATCAGAGCTGGAAAAGCTCTAAGAAGATGCGCTCTTTTGGTCAGTTCCGCCTCAGGTTGCCCGATGGATTACGCCGAGTTCTTCAATTCCGCCCTCGATCGCCTCCACTCCGAGCGCCGCTATCGCGTGTTCGCCGACCTCGAGCGCACGGCCGGCCGGTTCCCGCACGCGATCTGGCACTCGCCGAAGGGCAAGCGCGACGTCGTGATCTGGTGCTCCAACGATTATCTCGGCATGGGCCAGCACCCGAAGGTGGTCGGCGCCATGGTCGAGACCGCGACCCGCGTCGGCACCGGCGCGGGCGGCACCCGCAACATCGCGGGCACGCATCATCCGCTGGTGCAGCTCGAAGCCGAGCTCGCCGACCTCCACGGCAAGGAAGCGGCGCTGCTGTTCACCTCGGGCTACGTCTCGAACCAGACCGGCATCGCGACCATCGCAAAGCTCATTCCGAACTGCCTGATCCTGTCGGACGAGCTCAACCACAATTCGATGATCGAGGGTATCCGCCAGTCCGGCTGCGAACGGCAGGTGTTCCGCCACAACGACCTCGCCGATCTCGAAGCGCTGTTGAAGGCCGCGGGTGCGAACCGGCCGAAGCTGATCGCCTGCGAGAGCCTCTATTCCATGGATGGCGATGTCGCCCCGCTCGCGAATATCTGCGACCTCGCCGAGAAGTATGGCGCGATGACCTACGTCGACGAAGTCCACGCGGTGGGCATGTACGGCCCGCGGGGCGGCGGCATCGCCGAGCGTGACGGTGTCATGCATCGCATCGACATTCTCGAAGGCACGCTGGCGAAAGCGTTCGGCTGCCTCGGCGGCTACATCGCGGCCAACGGCCAGATCATCGACGCTGTACGCTCCTACGCCCTGGGCTTTATCTTTACCACCGCGCTGCCGCCAGCGATCTGCTCGGCCGCGACCGCCGCGATCAAGCATCTGAAGACCTCGAACTGGGAGCGCGAGCGCCACCAGGACCGCGCCGCCCGCGTCAAGGCAATCCTCAATGCCGCCGGCCTGCCTGTGATGTCGAACGACACCCACATCGTGCCGCTGTTCGTCGGCAATCCCGAGAAGTGCAAGCAGGCCTCGGATATGCTGCTGGAGGAGCACGGCATCTACATCCAGCCGATCAACTATCCGACCGTCGCCAAGGGCACCGAGCGCCTGCGCATCACGCCCTCGCCCTATCATGACGACGGCTTGATCGATCAGCTCGCCGAAGCGCTGCTGCAGGTGTGGGACCGCCTCGGCCTGCCGCTGCGCGAGAAGTCGCTGGCTGCGGAGTAATGGTCATCCTGGCGAAAGCCAGGAGCCATTACCCCGATTGCCAATTGTTGCACTGCGCTGGAGCCACCGGTGCGCCCATCACCCTCTCGCGTGGTTGTGGGTCTTGGCCTTCGCCAGGACGACGTTGGGGGTGCACCTTAACGACAACCCCGGTTCCCGTCCCGGCACGGCATTTCGCTGTCGCCTCCATCCGGCCAACGCGCTAGATTTGCAAGCGAAAATGAGAGCGGGCGCAGCCAGCGCCCTGGGAAGATCGGGCGCTACCGCGCCATGGGAGAAGCACGCTCGCCATGCTGCACGATTGGGGCGTGATTGCTGCCGCCTTCGGCTATATCGGTTTCCTGTTCCTGGTGGCGAGCCATGGCGATCGCCGCTCGCCGGCCGGGCCCGGCCGCGCGTCCGGGCTGATCTATCCGCTGTCGCTGGCGATCTACTGCACGTCCTGGACCTTCTTCGGCTCGGTCGGCTTTGCCACCCGCACCTCGACCGACTTCCTCGCGATCTATGTCGGCCCGATCCTGATGATCGGGCTCGGCGCCGGCGTGCTCCGCCGCGTGATCCAGCTCGCGAAAACCCACAACATCACCTCGATCGCCGACTTCATCGGCGCGCGCTACGGCAAGAGCCAGGCGGTGGCGGCAACGGTAGCGCTGATCGCGATCATCGGCTCGGTGCCCTATATCGCGCTCCAGCTCAAGGCGGTCGCCTCTTCGCTGCAAGTCATCCTGAGCGAGGACCAAGCGTTCTCCCATATCCCGATCCTCGGCGACATGGCGCTGATGGTGACGCTGGCGATGGCGGCTTTCGCGGTGCTGTTCGGCACGCGGCAGACCGACGCCACCGAGCACCAGCACGGGCTGATGCTGGCGATCGCGACCGAATCCATCATCAAGCTGGTCGCTTTCCTCACCGCTGGCATCTTCGTCACCTTCTGGATGTTCTCGCCGCATG
Source organism: Bradyrhizobium diazoefficiens (assembly GCF_016599855.1). Taxonomy (NCBI): domain Bacteria; kingdom Pseudomonadati; phylum Pseudomonadota; class Alphaproteobacteria; order Hyphomicrobiales; family Nitrobacteraceae; genus Bradyrhizobium; species Bradyrhizobium diazoefficiens. Next base: position 6,770,420 of record NZ_CP067041.1, read on the forward strand.
AATTGATCGAGCGCGCGATGAAGACGCCCGAGGCGGTGCGCGCCATCGACTATTCGCCGTCGATCGGCAACTTCCTCACCATGACGCTGCTGTCGCTGTGCGCGATCATGCTGCTGCCGCGCCAGTTTCACGTCAGCGTGGTCGAAAACTCCTCCGATGCGGAGGTCAGCCGCGCGCGCTGGCTGTTCCCGCTCTATCTCGTCGCCATCAATGTGTTCGTGATCCCAATCGCGCTCGCCGGGCTGATCACTTTCCCGTTCGGCGCGGTCGACCCTGATATGTACGTCCTGGCGCTGCCGATCGAGGGCGGCGCGGGACTTCTCAGCGTCGCCGTCTTCGTCGGTGGCCTGTCGGCGGCCACCGCGATGGTGATCGTCGAATGCGTCGCGCTCTCCATCATGGTCTCGAACGACCTCGTGGTGCCACTGGTGCTACAACGACGCCCCGAGGGCCGCACCGGGGTCACCGCTTTCGGCGACTTCCTGCTGCGTTCGCGGCGGCTTGCCATCTTCGCCATCATGGTGATGGCCTATTTCTACTATCGCGCGCTCGGCAATGCTCAGCTCGCGGCGATCGGCCTCTTGTCCTTTGCCGCCATTGCGCAGCTCGCCCCCGCCTTCTTCGGCGGCCTGTTGTGGCGGCGGGCGACCGCGCGAGGAGCCATAGGCGGCATGCTGGTCGGCTTCGCAGTTTGGCTCTACACGCTGTTCCTGCCGAGCTTCATGGATTCCTCGACAGCGGGCATCCTGCTGCTCCAGCACGGTCCCTTCGGCATCGAGGCGCTGCGGCCGCAGGCACTGTTCGGCGCCGACCTGTCGCCGTTGATGCACGGTGTCGTCTGGTCGCTTTCACTCAACATTCTCACCTACGTCCTGCTGTCGCTGGCCCGGCGGCCCTCCTCGATCGAGCTGGTGCAAGCCGATCTGTTCGTGCCCAACACGCTCGCCCCGATCGCCCCGAACTTCCGCCGCTGGCGCACCACTATCACCGTGCAGGACATCCAGACCACGGTCGCGCAATATCTCGGGCCCGAGCGCGCCCGGCATTCCTTCGAGGCGTTCTCGGCACGGCGCAATATGCGGCTGGACTCCGGAGCACCCGCCGATTTCGAGCTATTGCAGCACGCCGAGCACCTGATCGCCTCCTCGATCGGAGCAGCATCCTCGCGCCTCGTGATGTCGCTGCTGCTGCGCAAGCGCACCGTCTCCGCGAAAGCCGCGCTCAAGCTGCTCGATGATTCCCATGCGGCGCTGCACTTCAATCGCGAGATCCTCCAGACCGCGCTCAACCATGTGCGTCAGGGCATCGCGGTGTTCGACGCCGATTTGCAACTGATCTGCTCCAACCGGCAGTTCGGCGATCTCCTGAACGTGCCCCCGCATTTCATCCAGTTCGGCACGCCGCTCCGCGAAATCCTGGAATTCATGGGCGTGAGCGATTCCGCCGATCAGGGCGACCGCGAGGCCATGATCGAACAGCGGCTGGTGGCCTACACCACCGACAGCGAGCCCTATCTCGAACGCCTGCCGGAACGGCGCATGGTGATCGAGGTGCTCACCAACCGCATGCCCGGCGGCGGCTTCGTCATCACCTTCACCGACGTCACGCCGACCTTCGAGGCGGCGGAAGCGCTGGAGCGCGCCAATGCGACGCTGGAAAAGCGCGTGCGCGACCGTACCGAGGAATTGACCCAGCTGAATTCCGAGCTGGCGCTGGCCAAGAGCAGCGCGGAAGACGCCAGCATCTCCAAGACGCGCTTCCTCGCGGCCGCCAGCCACGACATTCTCCAGCCGCTGAACGCGGCGCGGCTCTACGTCACGAGCCTGGTCGAGCGCCAGCATAGTGGCGAGGAGACGCGGCTGGTCGAGAACATCGACGAGTCGCTCCAGGCCATCGAGGAAATCCTCGGTGCGCTGCTCGACATCTCCAGGCTCGATGCCGGCGCGATGACGACATCGATCTCGAGCTTCAAGATGGCCGATCTGATGCGCTCGCTGGAGATCGAGTTCGCGCCGATCGCGCGCGCCAAGGGCCTCAAGCTCACCTTCGTGCCCTGCTCGCTGCCGGTCGAGTCGGACCGGCTGCTGCTACGGCGGCTGTTGCAGAACCTGATCTCGAACGCGATCAAATATACGCCGCGCGGACGCGTGCTGGTCGGCTGCCGCCGCCGCGGCGCCTCGCTCAACATCTGCGTCTACGACACGGGCGTTGGCATCCCCGCGGTCAAGCGCACCGAGATCTTCAAGGAATTCCATCGCCTCGAGCAAGGCGCGCGGATCGCGCGCGGGTTGGGGCTGGGACTCTCGATCGTCGAGCGGCTGGCGCGCGTGCTCAACCACAGCATCGCCATCGATGCCAATGCCAGCGGCGGCTCGCTGTTCACCGTGACGGTCCCGACGGCGAAAGCCGTGACGCTCACGGCGGCGGTGACCAGCGCAACGCCGCTGGCACGTACGCCGATCGCGGGCGCGCTGATCGTCTGCATCGAGAACGACGCCGCGATCCTCGACGGCATGCGCACGCTGTTGAAGGCTTGGGATGCCGAGGTCATTGCGGTCGCCGATCCGGAAGGCGCGATCGCCGCGATCGAAGCTGCCGGCCAGCGTGTCACCGGACTGCTCGTCGACTATCATCTCGATCGCGGCAACGGCATCGCCGCCATCCGCGACATCCGCCGCCGCTTCGGGGACACCATCCCCGCGATCCTGATCACCGCCGATCGCAGCCCCGCCGTGCAGATGGCGGCGCGCGACGAGAAGATCGCCGTGCTGAACAAGCCGGTCAAGCCGGCGTCGCTACGCGCCCTGCTCGGGCAGTGGCGGACGCAGCAGATGGTGGCGGCGGAATGAGGCAGGCCGCCACCGACAATTCTCAGGCGCCAGCATCGACATCGATCACGGCCTTGGCAAAGGCCTGCGGCGCTTCCTGCGGAAGATTATGACCGATGCCGCCGGTGATCAGGCGATAGTCGTAGCGTCCGGAGAACTTGTTGGCATAGGCGCTGGGATCCGGATGCGGCGCGCCGTTGGCGTCGCCTTCCATCGTGATCGTCGGCACGTTAATGACGGGAGCCGCCGCGAGCTTCTTTTCGATCTCCTCATATTTCGCCTCGCCCTTGGCAAGTCCGAGCCGCCAGCGGTAATTGTGGATCGAGATCGCGACATGATCCTTGTTCTCGAAGGCCTTCGCACTGCGATCGAAGGTGGCGTCGTCGAACTTCCATTGCGGCGAGGCCAGCTTCCAGATCAGCTTTGCGAAATCATGCGTGTACTTCTCGTAGCCGGCGCTGCCGCGCTCGGTCGCGAAATAGAACTGGTACCACCATTGCAGCTCGGCCGACGGCGGCAGCGGCGCATGTCCCGCAGCCTGGCTGGAGATCAGATAGCCGCTCACCGATACCAGCGCGCGGCAACGCTCCGGCCACAGCGCCGCGATGATATCGGCGGTGCGCGCGCCCCAGTCGAAGCCGGCAAGGACGGCCTTCTTGATGTCGAGCGCATCCATCAGGGCGATGATGTCGGAGGCCAGCGCGCCCGGCTCACCGTTGCGCGGCGTCTCGCTGGAGAGGAAGTTCGTCGAGCCGTAACCGCGCAAATACGGGATGATGACGCGATAGCCCGCCTGCGCCAGGATCGGCGCGACATCGATGAAAGCGTGAATGTCATAGGGCCAGCCGTGGAGCAGGATCGCCACCGGGCCGGTGGCCGGACCGGCTTCCGCATAGCCGACATTGAGGACGCCGGCATTGATCTGCTTGACGGTGCCGAAGGATGCGTTCGATGCAGAGGATGGCGAGGCTGCCGGTTCGGCGCGCGCGAGGTCGATCACGCCGAGGCCGATGACGATGCTTCCGGCTGCGACGCCGAGAAACTGGCGGCGATGCTGGTCGATAATTTTTGTCATCTTCTGGGTACCTTGTTGATGATCGTCCGAGTCAGATCAGAGCGACACTGGCGTGGCCCGGTTGGGCTCTTCTGGCCGTCACGCAACTGCCTATCAGCGCCTGCCCTCAAAGCCTCGTTTGGAGTCGTGAGAAGTTGAGAGGCTGGTATCGAACGCGCTTGCAACGATCTGCAAGCATGGCCTGCTTAAGGATTTGGGAACCCACGTCAACGCACTCCATTGTGAGACTGACGGGCCGTTGCCGTCAAAAACACGTCATTACGAGCAACGGTCGGCAAGCTGTTTCTCCAACGACCGCTGTCATTCGCGAACGCGGCGAATCCGTACGCCGCGGCGTCTCGATTCAATCGCAGGCGTGTCTGGAATACTGGGGCTGGTGGCGACGTACGACCGCCCCTTTTCGCCGGATCAGGATGGGCGACACACGCGACAAATCCGAATTTCGGTGAAGTGGAAAATTTAGGCAGCGTCTCTGCACCCAGCGATGGCGTGTTTTGGCCGCCGGACAGCGCAAGCGCTTGCGACAGATTACCCCGTCGGGGTGCCCTGCTTCCACTGGCCGCCGGCGATCTTCGCCGCCGCGATCACCGCCTGCGTCCGGCTCTCGACGCCGAGCTTTTGCAGGATGGCCGAGACATGCGCCTTGATGGTCGCTTCGGAGACCCCGAGCTCGTAGGCGATCTGCTTATTCAGCAGTCCCTCCGACAACATCATCAATACCCGCACCTGCTGCGGCGTCAGGGTCACCAGGCGGTCGCGCAGCTTGGTCATGTCGGGGTCGGCAGCGGCCGAGAGGTCGGTGTCGGCGGGAACCCAGACATCACCCTCCATGACCTTGAGGATGGCATCGCGCAGCGTCTCGACGCCGAACCGCTTCGGGATGAAGCCGGAGGCGCCGAAATCGAGCGAGCGCCGGATCGTCGCGCTGTCGTCGGAGGCCGAGACGATCACCACCGGGATCGCCGGATATTGCGCGCGCAGATAGATCAGGCCTGAGAAGCCGGAGATGCCGGGCATCGAAAGGTCGAGCAGGATCAGATCGACGTCCGACGTCTGTTCCAGCAATTTCGTCAGATCCTCGAACGAGCCGGCCTCGTCGATCTTCGCCGTGCTCAGGACGCCCGCCACCGCCTGCCGCAGCGCATCGCGGAACAGCGGATGGTCATCGGCGATGACGAGATGGGTGGAGGGAGCGCTCATCGATCTCTTGCTGTCGTGCACAACCGGGCCAGTAGTCCGGATCAGTGCAATGGTCAATTCTTCCCCGGCTGGCAGTGGCATGCAAGGGCAGATTATTCCTTTGCGGAAAAGGGGTTAATCCGCGGCCGCATGTCGCGGGGCGCACCATGGGTCTGCGCTGTCGGTCGCCTGTCAGCGCGCAAGGCCAAAAGTCGTATTTGGGCTGATTTCACGCAGATGTTACCTTGGGGCAAGACCCAGGTTGATCCGGCATGCCGGCACAGCCGGGACGCGAGGAAACGATGATCGGGGAGACCAACTATGACGATGGCAGCGGCCGCCGGCGGCGTCGGGGCGCGGGGCATGACTGGCGAAGAGAAGAAGGTCATCTTCGCATCTTCACTCGGTACCGTATTCGAATGGTATGACTTCTATCTGTACGGATGGACCGCAGCCCAGATCGGCAAGGCGTTCTACTCGGCGTTCGACGCAAACACGCAGTTCATCTTCGCGCTCCTGACCTTTTCGGCGGGCTTCCTGGTTCGCCCCCTCGGCGCGCTGGTGTTCGGCCGGGTCGGCGACCTCGTCGGCCGCAAATATACCTTCCTCGTCACCATCTCCATCATGGGCCTGTCGACCTTCCTCGTCGGCCTGACGCCGGGTTATCAGACGATCGGCTGGCTGGCTCCGACGATCCTGATCGGTTTGCGTCTTCTGCAAGGCCTCGCCTTGGGCGGCGAGTACGGTGGCGCCGCAACTTACGTGGCCGAGCATGCTCCGCAGGGGCGCCGTGGATTTTACACATCCTGGATTCAGACCACCGCAACGATCGGATTGTTCCTGTCGCTGCTGATCGTCTACATCGTCCGCAACAGCATGAGCGCCGACGCATTCGGCGATCCAGGCCTTTCGGGCGGCTGGCGCATTCCCTACCTGCTCTCGATCCTGCTGCTCGGCATCTCGATCTGGATCCGCATGCAATTATCGGAATCGCCGCTGTTCCAGAAGATGAAGGAGGAAGGCAAGGGCTCCAAGGCGCCTCTGTCGGAAGCCTTCGGCAATTGGCAGAACGGAAAGATCGCGCTGATCGCCCTGCTCGGCCTCACCGCGGGCCAGGCCGTGATCTGGTACGGTGGGCAGTTCTACGCGCGCGTCTTCCTCGTCAATACGCTCAAGGTTCCGGCGAACTCGGCTGATATCGCGCTTATTATTGCGCTCGCGATCGCGACCGTCGGCTTCCTGTTCTTCGGCTGGCTCTCTGACAAGATCGGTCGCAAGCCGATCATCCTGGCCGGCTGTCTGCTCGGCGCATTGACCTATCATTTCGCCTTCAGCCTGTTGACGTCCGCCGCCAACCCGGCGCTCGAGAAGGCGCTGGCGAGCGCCCCCGTGTCCGTCATTGCCGACCCGAAGGACTGCAACGTGCTGTTCGACCCCGTCGGCGGCAGGGTATTCACCAGTTCCTGCGACGTCGCCCGCAACGCGCTGATCGCGTCGTCGGTGAACTTCAAGCTGGAGCCCAGCGCGCCCGGCAGCCTCGCCAAGGTCGTCGTCGGCACTAAATCGTTCGACTCCGTGAACGGCAATGGCGCCGATCCCAAGGCCTTCGCGGCCGCTCGCACGGCGTTCACGACGGCAGTGACCGCTGCGGTCGGCGAAGCCGGCTACCCGATCAAGGGCGCTGATCCGGCCGCGATCAACATGCCGCTGCTGATCGTTGTCCTGACCTACCTCGCGATCCTCGTGACCATGGTGTACGGCCCCATCGCAGCCGCCCTCGTCGAACTGTTTCCGACGCGGATTCGCTACACCTCCATGTCCCTGCCCTATCATATCGGCAATGGCTGGTTCGGAGGTTTACTGCCGCCGATCGCCGTCGCGCTGGTCGCCGCGACGGGCAATATCTACGCAGGTCTTTGGTACCCGATCGCGATCGCATCGATCACCTTCATCGTCGGCTTGATCTTCGTCCCAGAAACCAAGGACGTCGACGTCACCAAGACCTGATCGCGGCGCGGGGCATCTTATCAGCCGGCCGCGGAGCGATCCGCGGCCGTTTGCTTTGCGGCCTACGAATTGCCGCCGATGAACTGAAGCACCACCTCGCGCCGGTGCGGACGGACGCGGTGCTCGACCAGATAGATCGCCTGCCAGGTGCCGAGCGCGAGCTTCCCGTCCAGCACCGGCACGTGCAGCGACGTCTGCGTCAGCATCGTCTTGACGTGCGCGGGCATGTCGTCGGGCCCTTCGGTATCATGGGTCCACGGCACATTTTCCGGCGCGAGCCGTGACAGCGCGGTGGTGAGGTCGACGAGCACGGCCGGATCGGCGTTTTCCTGGATCGTCAGCGACGCCGAAGTGTGACGGATGAACAGCGTCAGCGCGCCGTCGCCGGCATGGGCCTCGGTGATGAACTTTGCAACGTCGCTGGTGAGATCGGTGAAGCCCCGGCCTGGCGTCTGCACGGTGAGCAGTGACGATACGATCGTGGTGGCTTGGACTGTCGATGGAGCCGATCGCGTCACGGATTTGGCTGATGTCATCAGAAGTCTCTCAACTCGCAAGCTGCGGTAGGGTGGACAAAGGCGCGAAGCGACGTGCCCACGTCTTCATCGACGAAACATCGTCGGGCACGGCGTAAGAACGCCTTGCCCACCCTACGGCACCGCGTCGTGCGTCAAATCCTCCCCGAGACGTCCTTCTGCACGCGATTGGCCATGTCGATCAGCCGTCGCCACGCCTTTTCCAGGAACGACATTATGCGGTCCATGTCCTGGTCGCTCGGCAGCGGGATCTCGAGCTTGCGGTCGCCCTCGGCAACCTTCGGCTCGGCCTTCTTCAGGGAATCGGATTTCGGCAGCGCCTCGTCGATCTTGCCGGAGACGGTCGGTCCGGCCGCGAGCTGTCCCTTGAGCTTCTCGACTTCGGCCTGGAGCCGGCCGATTTCGGCATCGAACGCGGAACGTTCGTCGGGCACGGTGTAGCAGGCCCAGCCGGCGCCATTGTTGGTACAGGTCGAGACCGTGCCGGTGCGGGTGTCTAGCCGGAGCACGCCCTCTGGGATCGCTGTCATGCTGAAGCGGCCGTTCTCGGCATCAGGCGCCGATTGCGCCGCAACCAGGCCGCCGCTGACGATCGTCACCGCAACAATCGCCGCAGCACACCATGATGTTGTGGATGATTTCGCCGGTCTCATCGCGCTCTCCGCCACGCCGTGCAGGTGGCATATGCTCGAATTCTACACCCCGGCGGCTGACGGCGCATCGCCCGAATCCGCCGCCAAACCGTGTCTGCGAAATCAACGATGGCGGCCGTCCCTTTGATCCCTTGAGCGCGGCGAAATGCCGGCCATATCGGCGGATCGCGCGGAGAGCTGCTGCGGTGCGGCACCACGCTGTGTGCAGCGCTGACGTGCAAGCCAATATCGTCAATTAAATCATATATATAACCGAAGACGACGCGATCGTGACTTGGCTTGACTTGATTATGTGCGGTCAGTATGGTCCGCGCGGCTTTTGAGGGTGGCGGGCGTAGTTTCCATTCAACCGCGGCGTTTCGGGTCTTCGTGGCATGGCTCAGGACACGGGACACGGCGAGAATGGAGATCGCGATAGATCGCCCGACGAAGCTGCGCTTTCCGAACGGCTCGGAAGTCTTGATCAGCGGTTGTCCGAATTACGCGGCCGCCACGTCAAGACCGAGCAACCCGCAGGTGACGGTGGAGACGGAGCGGCCAGAGCCTCGGCGATGGCGCTTGGTTTTCGGCTATCCTCCGAGTTGATCGCCGGGGTCATCGTCGGGGCGGGGATTGGCTGGGGTTTCGACCGCTTGCTGTCGACGTCGCCTTTCGGATTCATCGTGTTCACGCTGCTGGGCTTCGTGGCCGGCGTGGTGAATGTGGTGAGGACGGCGGGCGCAGGTCAGAACAGCCGCGGTGGTTCTTAAGCCGATCCGATATGAGGAGAAGAATTGATCGCGCCGGCTTCGCCGGTGCGGGCCGGCCCGGCCGGCAGACCGAGACCCGCCGGCATTGCCCGGCAGACCAAGAGATGCCGCGCCGATGAAAATCGATCCGATCCACCAGTTCAACATCGAGCCTCTCTTCACGATCGGCCATATCGGCAATCACACGATCGCTTTCACCAATTCGTCGCTCTACATGCTGGTGGCGGTCGCGATCATTTCGATCCTGATGCTAGCCAGCGGCACGCAGCTGGTTCCGGGCCGGCTGCAGTCAGTCGCGGAAATCTCCTACGAGTTCGTCGCCTCGACCATCCGTTCGACGGCCGGCGCAGAAGGCATGAAGTTCTTCCCGCTGGTCTTCTCGATCTTCATGTTCCTCTGCGTATCGAACCTCGTCGGCGTCATCCCCTATACCTTCACGATCTCGAGCCATCTGATCGTCACCGTGGCGTTGGCGCTGCTGGTCTTCTTCACGGTGCTGATTTACGGCGTCGCCAAGAACGGCCTGAGGTTCTTCAAGATCTTCGTCCCTCACGGTGTCCCCGGCTACATCCTGCCGCTGGTCATGTTCATCGAGATCCTGTCGTTCTTCCTGCGGCCGGTCTCGCACAGCGTCCGTCTGTTCGCCAACATGCTGGCCGGCCACATCGCGCTGAAGGTGTTCGCAGGCTTCGTCGCCATGCTGGGCTTCTCCCTCGGTGCCATCGGCTGGGTCGGCGGCGTGCTGCCGCTGGCGCTCACGATCGCGCTGTACGCTCTCGAGATTCTGGTCGCGTTCCTGCAAGCCTATGTGTTTGCGATCCTGACCTGCATCTACCTCAACGACGCCATTCATCCTGGACACTGAGCGGTCCGGGGAATTTCCACCCACAACCTATCTTTCTTTCAAGGAGCCTAAAATGGACGCGACAGCAGCAAAACTCATCGGCGCGGGCATCGCGTGCATCGGCATGGGCGGCGCGGGCGTCGGCGTGGGCGTGATCTTCGGCAACTACCTCGCCGCAGCCGTCCGCAACCCGTCGGCTGCGCAGGGCCAGTTCGGCAACCTGATTTTCGGCTTTGCCGTGACCGAAGCGCTCGGCATCTTCTCGCTGCTGATCGCGCTGCTTCTGCTGTTCGTTTTCTAAAGAACGACCTCTTTCGCGCCGCTTCATCCGAAGCGGCGCGTGACAGCAACAGGAGTAATCCATGGCCGAGAGTCATGGCGAGGCGAAAGGCCCCGAGAGCGGCGCCCACACCGAAGCCGACGGCGCTCATCACGCCGGCGCGTTTCCGCCGTTCGAGAGCAGCACCTTTGCTTCGCAGCTGGTGTCGCTCGCGATCTTCTTCGTCCTGCTTTATGTGATCGTGTCCAAGCTCGCCCTGCCGAAGGTCGGCGGTGCGATCGAGGCGCGCCAGAACAAGATCGAGGGTGACCTTACCGAGGCGCAGAAGCTGAAGGATCAGTCCGAGGCGGCGCTGAAGGCTTACGAAGGCGAGCTCGCTTCGGCGCGTTCGCGGGCGCAGGCGATCGGCAACGAATCCCGCGACAAGGCGAATGCGCAGACGGAAGCCGAGCGCAAGGTCCTGGAAGAGCAATTGGCGGCCAAGCTCGCCGAGGCGGAGAAGACCATCGCCTCGACCCGCACGACCGCCATGCGCAACGTCCGCGGCATCGCGGCCGATGCGGCAGGCACCATCGTGCAGCGGCTCACCGGCGTCGTTCCGGATGCGGCGTCGATCAATGCCGCCGTTGATGCGTCCTTGAAGGGTTAGTCGATATGTTCTTCGAACCTGAAACCTGGGTCGCCGTCGCCTTCGTGATCCTGATGGTCGTGTTCGGCTATCTCGGGATCTTCAAGAAGGCGGTGGCTGCACTCGACCATCGCGCCGACCGTATCAAGGCCGAGCTCGACGACGCGACGCGTCTCAAGCAGGAAGCCGCCAAGGTGCTTGCCGACTACAAGGCGCGCAGTGCCACGGCCGAACGCGAGGCTGCCGACATCATCGCCAACGCCAAGTCCGAAGCCGAGCGCATCGCAGCCGAGGCCAAGGTGAAGATGGAGGACTTCGTCGCCCGCCGCACCAAGACCGCGGAGAGCAAGATCGCGCTCGCCGAGGCACAGGCGCTGGCCGATGTCCGCGCCGCAGCCGCGGAAGCCGCCGTCCAGGCCGCCTCCACGATCCTGTCGCAATCGGTCAAGGGCCAAGTCGCCGACGATCTGCTCGCCAAGGGCATCACCGAGGTTCGCCAGAAGCTGAACTGAGGGATTTCGTCCCCACCAATCAAAAAGCCGGCGCGATGAGCGCCGGCTTTTTTTGTCGGTTGCGAACTGCCATCACAAAACAGGTGTCATCACCCGCGACCGGGCTACGCCAAGGCTTCGCCGGGGTTGAGGTCCAGGGGCGCCGAAGCTTTAGCGTAGGCGGCAGGCGGGTGATCCAGTACGCCGCGGCTTCTCGGTTCCAGCCTTGCTGTCTCTGGAACACTGGATTGCCCGCCTTCGCGGACAATGACAGTTGAACCCGTGGCGCGGCCTCGCCCTATTTCCTCTTCCCGCGCGGCTTCGGCTCGGGCGACAGCGCCTGCGGGTCGAAGCCGACATAGAAGATGTAGGAATCGGCGACCGCGGCCGACGGCATTGGATAGGACAGATCCTCGGCAACGAAGGTGAAGGGTACACTGCCGCCTTCCGACATCGCGACCGTGGTCCGGTAAGCCTTGGAGGCGATCACCTTCTCGCCGACGCCGCCCTGCACCACGGCGATGCGAAGCGGGACCTCGACCGAATTTGGCGCGCCGGCGGGACCCGCGATGACGCGGCCCTGGATGCCGATGCGCGCGGTGATCTCGCTTCCGTTGCGGATGCATTCGCGCGCCATCTTGGTGATGGAGGCCTGGAAACGCACGTCGTTGCCGACGGCCGGCTTGCCCGTCACCCCGACCCCGTAAGTCGACGCTCCGGCACGCACTGTAACCTGCGGGCAGTCGACATCGTCATCGGCCGCCGGTTGGCCCGGCGCGGGCGTGGGCTGGGCGGGCTCTTCGGATTTGCCGCCAAACAGGCTCTTGAAACGGTCGGTCAACGACTGCGCCGCGACCGGCGAGACGGTCGCTGATAACACCGACAGCGCCAGCGCGATCACCGGACCTCGCCGCAGCGCATTCCGCAATGATCGAAGCTCATTCATGAACGACAATACTCCATGACAACATCCCAGCCGATTGCCGGCTTCTGCGGGTTATATCGCCAAAATCGGCGATCCCAAGGCGAGAAAACAAGGCAGGAAAAAGCCGACTTCCGCGCGGACGGGAGTCCGGCTCAGCCGCGGAAATCCTCGTGCAGCAAGCCGAACAGCAGATGGTCCTGCCAGATCCCGTTGATGCAGAGATAGCGGCGCGCCAGCCCCTCGCGGGAGAAGCCGCACTTCTCCAGCACCCGAATCGACGGTGTGTTGGTGGGAATGCAGGCTGCCTCGACCCGGTGCAGATTGAGCTCGCCGAACAGTGTTGGCAGCAGCACCCGCAGCGCCGCCGTCATGTAGCCACGATGGGCATGGGGCTGGCCGACCCAATAGCCGATGGTGCCGGCCTGAACGATGCCGCGGCGGACATTGGCGAGCGTGATGCCGCCGACCATGGCGCCATCGAGCTCGCGGAAGATCAGAAACGGATAGGAGCGGTCCGCGGCGATGTCCTCGGAATAGCGGCGTAGGCGGCGGCGGAAGCCGGACCGGGTGAGGTCGTCCGACGGCCAGATCGGCTCCCAGGGCGTCAGGTAATCGCGGCTGCTCTCGCGCAAGTGCGCCCATTGCAAAAAGTCCGACATCTGCGGTGCGCGCAGCAACAGTCCGTTGCCGCGGGGGGCGAGAGCCGCAGGTCCACTGGACGGCAGGCGAAACAGGGCCATGGTGATGCTTCCCGGGGCAGATCAGCCCGCGCGCGGCTCCTAATGCAACCGCGCCTTGGCACGTGCCCGGGTCAATCCTTCCGCAAAAGACACCGCCGTGTCCAGACCCCTGCCGCTACCCAATGCAACCACCGCAGGGCGGCTGCGCGAAAGCAGTGCACGCGCCGCATCGCGGGTCGATTCGACGCTGACGGCGTCGATCCGGGCCACCAGCTCCTGCACTGTCTGCGGCCGCCCATAGGCCAGCACGTGGCGGGCGAGCTGTTCGGCACGCGACGAGCAGCTCTCCAGCGCCATCAGCAGACCCGCCTTCATCTGCGCCTTGGCGCGGGCGATCTCGGCCTCGGTCAGGGTCTCGACCGAATCATTCATGATGTCGACCACAACTTCCATCATCTCCGGCGCGTCGGCTGGATCAGTGCCGGTGTAGAGACCGAAGAAACCGGTGTCGGTATAGGGGGCATGAAAGGTGTAGATCGAGTAGCAGAGGCCGCGTTTCTCGCGCACCTCCTGGAACAGCCGCGACGACATTCCGCCGCCGAGGATGTTGGTGAAGACCTGGAGCGAGAACAGCGACGGATCGGTCTGCGGCACGCCCTCCAGCGCCAGCGTCAGATGCGCCTGCTCGAGTTCGCGATGCACGACCTTGGCAGCACCCTTGCCGAACCGGGCCGCCTGGGGCTTCGGCCCCGGGGTCGCCTGGAAGCTTGCGAAACGCTTTTCGACCTCGGCGACGACCTGCTTGTGGTCGATGGCACCGGCCGCGGCCACCACCATGTCGGGGCCGCGATAATGCGTCGAGAGATAATCGCGCAGCGAATCGCGGTTGAAGGCGCGCAAGGTCTTGGCGGTGCCGAGCAGCGAGCGGCCCATCGGCTGGTCGGGATAGCAGAGCTCGTTGAGATGCTCGAACACGACATCGTCGGGCGTGTCCTGGGCCGCGCCGATCTCCTGCACGATGACATTCTTCTCGCGTTCGAGTTCGTCCGGCTCGAAGGCGGGATTGGCAAGGATGTCGGCGAGCACGTCGAGCGCCAGCGGCACATCGGCCTTCATCACGCGGGCATAATAGGACGTCGTCTCGGTCGAGGTGCCGGCATTGAGGTCGCCGCCGACCGCCTCGATCTCCTCCACGATCTCGCGCGAGGAGCGCCCGGTCGTGCCCTTGAACGCCATGTGCTCGAGCAGATGGGAGATGCCGTGCTCGTTCGGCTTCTCGTCGCGGCCACCGACGCCGGCCCAGACGCCGAGCGCGGCGGTCTCGAGGTGAGGCATGTTGTCGGTGACGACGGTCAGGCCGGAGGCAAGCTTGGAGATCTCGACGCTCATCCGGCAACTCCCTGTTTGGCAGCGCGGCTGACCGACAGCACGAACCGCTCCACCTCGCTCTGATCGTTCTTCATCACCTTCATGTGTTCGGATTTGGTCATGAGACCGTCGAGCCAGGCCGGCAGTTGCGGCCGCTGGCCGCAAGCCGCCTCCACGGCGTCAGGGAATTTGGCCGGATGCGCGGTGGAGAGCACGATATTGGGCACGGTCGTATCCGTGGTGTCGCGGTCGGCGACCGCGAGCGCCACGGCGGTATGGGGATCGACGAGCTCGCCGGCTTCGCGCCAGGCGGCACGGATCGCAGCCGCGGTTTCGGTCTCGTCGGCGCGGCCGGCGTCGAATTCTTCGCGGATCCCGGCCAGCATCGCATCCGGCAGCACGAAGCGCCCGGACTGTTTCAGCTGCTCCATCAGCCGGCGCACGCCGGCTGCATCGCGCTTGCTCGCCTCGAACAGCAGCCGCTCGAAATTCGAGGAGATCTGGATGTCCATCGACGGGGACGCGGTGGCGTGCACTTCGCGCACCTCGTAGATGCCGGTCTTGAGCGTGCGGGCGAGGATGTCGTTGACGTTGGCGGCAATGCGCAGGGTCCGGACGGGGAGACCCATGCGCTTGGCGACATAACCTGCAAAAATATCGCCGAAATTGCCGGTCGGCACGATGAAGTCCACCGCGCGGGCCGGCGCGCCGGCCGTGACCGCGGAGGTGAAATAATAGACCACCTGCGCAACGATGCGGGCCCAGTTGATGGAATTGACGCCGGACAGCGACGTCGCATCGCGGAAGCGATGGTTGTTGAACATCCCCTTCACGAGCGCCTGGCAATCGTCGAAATTGCCCTCGACCGCGAGCGCGTGGACATTGGCCGCCCCGGTCGTCGTCATCATGCGCTGCTGCACTTCGGAGATGCGGCCGTGCGGGAACAGCACGATGAGGTCGACATTTTCCAAGCCGGCGAAGGCTTCGACCGCGGCGCCGCCGGTGTCGCCTGAGGTCGCAACCACGATGGTGGTGCGCTGGCCGCGCTTGGCGAGCACATGATCCATCAGCCGCGAGATCAGCTGCATCGCCACGTCCTTGAAGGCGAGCGTCGGACCGTGGAATAACTCGAGCACGAATTGATGCGGCGACATCTGGCGCAGCGGCACCACAGCCGGATGACGGAAGGTGGCATAGGCCTCGTTCGCCATGCGGCCCAGCTCGGCGTCCGAAATCTCGCCGCCGACGAAGGGACGGATCACGTCGACCGCGACCTCCCAATAGGGGCGGCCAAAGAAGCCGGCGATGGTCTCAGCCGAAAGCTGCGGCCAGGTCACTGGCACATACAGGCCGCCGTCGCGGGCAAGCCCGGTCAGCATCACGTCGCAGAAGCCAAGCTCAGGGGCCTCGCCCCGGGTCGAGATATAACGAGTCAAACTGCCCTCCAAAGGCCGGCCCAGCTCGAGCCAACGCCTTAAGCCTTTGATTTCATGATGTTCCTAGTTCGCAGCCAGAGGCTTCCGGCACCATAGAGTGTTTTCGGGAGCCGCACCATGCCCAACGAAAAAGGGCTACGGCGACGCCGTAGCCCTCTCTTGGAAGGTCTGTCGTTGACGTGTGCAGACCCGGTTTTCCGCGTTGGGGCGCCTGCCCCGAAAATCGTTGGTTCGAGCTATCGTCACCTGTCACGGGATCGTCAAGGACAAAAACGGCGCGCCGCCCCGAATGTTCCGATTTTTCCCGGTACGCTTCGGTCACACCGACGAGGACGCTGCCTGTTGCCTGCCCCCTATTGCCGTGCTTTCCCGATATCGCTGCGACAAACAAGGAACGAACGCCACGTCGCCCCATTGTGTCGGCGGATGGTGTCAGCCGCCCTCCACGCATTGCCCGGACGCGCGGCGGCGCCGATCCGCCGACCGAACCGGCTGCATACCGCGTAGCCGGTTCGGTTCCTGACGGTGTCAGTTCATCCCGATTTCCACCGCGATCCGGATCAGGTCCGAGTGGTTCTTGGCTCCGAGCTTCTGCTTGAGCAGGGACGTGGTGTTGGCGACGGTCTTGTAGGAGATGCCGAGGGCCTCGGCGACCTCCACGATCTTGTTGCCGCGCCCGAGCAGGCGGAGGATCTCGAGCTCCCGCGGTGTCATCTGCGAGGCGGGATTGGCCTTGATCGCAGCACCCGAGAACGTCACGGCCTCTGCAAGCTGCGGCGAGATGAAATTGTCGCCCGCGGCCACTTTGCGCACGGCCTTGAGCAGGATCCGGGGGTCGTCGCCCTTGGAGACATAGCCCTGCGCTCCCAGCTCCACCGCGCGCACCACGAAGGCCGGGTCGTCGTTCATGCTGAACATGATGATCTTGGCATCCGGATCGTCCTTGCGGATCCGGCGCATCAGCTCGAAGCCGGAAACGTCGGGCAGGCTGATGTCGATCACCGTCACGTCGGGACGCTTGCTGACATAGGCCCGGTGCCCGGATTTGGCGTCGCTCGCCTCGTCGATCCGGATCGAATGATCGGACGCAAACAGGGTGCGACACCCTGACAGCACCACGGGATGGTCGTCGACGATCAGAACTTTGGTCGCCGGCTTGGCGGTATCTTGCATCGCGCGCCCTCTGTTTTTTCGACTCATAGACGGCCGGGAACAAATGGAAAGAGCAAATCCCGCCAATGCGCGTTAGAATTGGCCTAATGTGGCAACGGCTCTCATTCGGGACTCAACTGTTTCTTCCGCTCGGTTTGAGCTTTGTCGCCGCGCTCGTCATGGGCGGCGTGCTGCTCCAGACGTTCGCGGCAGGCCAACTGGCCGACGAGAATGAGCCCGGTCGAAACGCGACCCGGACCGTCGCTGTCGCACTCAATAGCGCTCTCGGCGCCTCGGACAGTCCACGGAAGGTGCTTGACGCTTTTGTCAATTCTTTGGGCACCTCCTCTGACATTCAATTCCGCCCCGTGGAGGCGGGTCCTGTGCCCCCTGCGAAAGACGGCCTGCGCGACGTGCATGGCGTGCCGCGATGGTTCGTGGACCTGATCGTCATTCCCGACATGGACGCGGCGTCTCCTGTCATCATCGACGGCAGGCACGTCGGCGACATCGTGTTCACACCCGACCTGTCGGCCGACCTGTTCGAAAAATGGATCGCCTTTCTGGCACTGATGAGCCTCATTGCGGTGCTGATGGTATTGACCGGAGCGATCGCCTATCTCTTCGCAAGATCGGTGCTGCGGCCGCTGCGAGATCTCGGTGCGGGCTTGAGCCGAATTCGGGGCGGCGATTATGCAACGCCCATTCCGGTCGCTGGCCCGCCGGAAATTCGGCAGAGCTGCGAGGAAGCCAATGCCCTCTCAGAGACGCTCGCGCAATTGAGCCAGGACAATCGCGATCTCTTGCACCGGCTGGTGTCGCTCCAGGATAATGAGCGGCGCGATCTCGCCCGCGAGCTGCATGACGAGCTTGGCCCCCTGCTATTCAGCATCCGCGCCGGTACGATCGCGTTGAGCGACGCCTCGCAGCAGACGGGACATCTCGGCAACTCCGTGCAGGAGGTGATGCGATCCGTCGAGGCGCTCCAGCAGACCAACCGCCGCATCCTCGACCGGCTGCGGCCGCTCTACATCGAGGAATTGGGGCTCGAGGCCAGCGTGCAGACGTTGCTCCGGAATTTTCGCAGGCAGGCGCCGCATATCGGCCTCACCGCAAGGATCGATCCTGAGCTCGACGGGATCGACGGGGCGCTGGCCCAGACCGTTTACCGCGTAATCCAGGAGGCGTTGACCAACGTGCTTCGTCATGCCGCAGCACGCAACGTCCATGTGGAGGCGGCAATTGCCGGCGATGCACTCGTCATCGAAGTTTCCGACGACGGCGGCGGCTTTCCCGCCGACAACGTCTTCGGCCGCGGCCTGACCGGCATGCATGAACGCGTGCGCGCTCTCAGCGGATCGCTGTCACTCCTGCGCGCGGACGAACGAACCTATGTGCGCTGCCGTCTTCCGCTCGGCGAAATGCACGACCAGATCTCCGGTTAGCACGCGCCGCAATCGTGCGAACCCTGCTGCGCCGGCTCGCACAGCGTGCTGTGGATCTTGCCGTCCGCGCCGAAGCGAAACGAGGCGCGGATGCGCAGCGAGCCAGCGACGGAATATTCGAGATCAATGCCGTTCTGCGCGGGATGAATTTCCTCAATGGCGAAGGCCGTCGACGAGAAAGCGCTGAGCCGCGGTCTCCAATAGGTTTCGAGCTCGCTCCGTCCGCGATAGAGATGCGTGCCGTTGCACGAGCATTCGACCTCGCCATCCTCGGCATAGAGATCGAGCAGCGCCGAAAGGTCGCCCTTGCGGCAGGCATCCACCCAATCCACAATAAGTCCCATCTGATCGAAATCGCGCACGCCAGCAATCCTGTATGCCGCGGAAAAATCTAGAGGCGGCTTAAGGTCACACTCGTGAATAAGCGCTGAACAATAAAGCCCGGAGAATACCGGGTTCCCATCCGGAACCTACGGGCCTGCATCGCTATGTCGGCGGCCCTTCAACCAGACAGCAAGGGCGATCAGCACCGCACCGGCAAGCGTGAACCAGGTGATGGCATATTGCAGATGGTCGTCTTTCAAATGCACGTCGAGGGGCCCCGGCCGCGGAATGCCGTTCGCGGGCGCCGGCTGTTCGAGATCGAGATAGAACGGCGCGACCGTGCCCCAATGAAGCGCGCTTGCGATCGCCAGATGATCGCGCACGAACCATAGCCGCTTGTCCCGGTTCTCGGCCGGCGTGAGCCAGCCTGGCGCTTCCGGAAAGCGCAGATAGCCTGTGAGCGCGACGGGCGCGCCGGTGACGAGCTTCTTCACCGCGCGATCCTCGACGCTACGATCCTGCATCGTGTTTTCGACGAAGCCCGCATCGATCACGACGATCTCGCCGCTCGGAAGCCGCGCCGGCAGGAAGGCCCAGGTGCCGGGACCGGAGGCATCCTTGCGCACGGCGGAGCCGGACGAATAGACCATCGCATCCGGCGAAGCCGTATAAGTCGCGGTGAAGCTGATGCGGCGAAACTCGTCGCGCGCGGGCGTTAGCGCGGCCCATTGCGCGGGCGGCGGCAGCGCGACGGGTGCTGCCGCGAGACGCTCGGTGAGTGCGGCAATCAGTTCGTGCTTGGCAGTGCGGCGCTGCAATTGCCAGATTCCGAGCGCGACGAAAGCCGCCGTCAGCAGAAGCGTGAACAGCATGAAGCCGGCCACGCGGGGCTTGCGCGCAGTCTCGATCATTTCGCGCGGTCGATCAGCCGGCCCGGCGCCGCCTTGTGATGGAATTGCAGCGCGATCAGCAGCGACTTCATGGTGCGCAGCGGCAATAGGGTCGTTGCGAGGATGAGCGGCAGCCATAGCACCGCATGCAGCCAGAAGGGTGGCTGGTACTTGACCTCGACGACGAGCGCGCAGCCGACCACGATCGCGCCGGCGAGCATGATGATGAAGATTGCCGGACCGTCGCCGGCGTCGATGAAGGCGTAGTCGAGGCCGCAGCGCTCGCAGGTCGGCGCCAGCGCCAGGAAACCTCTGTAGAGCTTGCCCTCGCCGCAGCGCGGGCATTTGCAGGCAAGCCCGCGTAGTGCGCTTTGCAGGACACTGGGCTGGGCTTCAGGCGTACCGGCGGCTTCGTTCATGACGTGCAAGTCTATCACAGTTTCGGCTACGGCCTCGGGCGCTGGAAAACGAAAGGGCGACCCTGCGGCCGCCCTTTCCCAATCGATCTGCCGCGGCTCAGTGCGCGCCGTGAGCCATGGTCTCGGCGCCATGTCCCCAGACATAGATACACAGGAACAGGAACAGCCACACCACGTCGACGAAGTGCCAATACCAGGCGGCGAATTCGAAGCCGAGGTGCTGGGTCGGCGTGAAGTGGCCGGCATAGGCGCGCGCCAGGCACACGATCAGGAAGATCGTGCCGACCAGCACGTGGAAGCCGTGGAAGCCCGTGGCCATGAAGAAGGTGGCGCCATAGACGTTGCCGGCGAACGAGAACGCCGCGTGGCTGTACTCATAGGCTTGCACGCAGGTGAAGGTCGCGCCCAAAAGGATAGTCAGGATCAGGCCGTATTTCAGGCCCTGGCGGTCGTTCTCGAGCAGCGCGTGGTGCGCCCAGGTGACCGTGGTGCCTGACGTGAGCAGGATCAGCGTGTTGAGCAGCGGCAAATGCCAGGGATCGAACGTCTCGATACCGTGCGGCGGCCAGGTGCCCGGCACCGAGCAGGCGCCCGCGGCAGTGCCGAGGCCGCAGCCGAACACCGCGTCGCGGGTGGCGTGGACGGCATCGGCCGGGAACAGCGCCGCGTTAAAATAGGCCCAGAACCAGGCGACGAAGAACATCACCTCGGAGGCGATGAACAGGATCATGCCGTAGCGATGATGCAGCTGCACGACGCGGGTGTGGTCGCCCTTGTACTGGGCTTCCTTGATCACGTCGCCCCACCAGCTCGCCATCGTATAGAGCACGCCGACAGTGCCGACGCCGAAGACGATCGGCGCGGCCGAGAACATGTGGTGCATCCAGGCGATCGCGCCGACCGCCATGATGAAGGCCGAGATGGATCCGACCACGGGCCACGGAGAGGGATCGACCAGATGGTAGTCGTGGTGCTTGCCTTGCGCGGTTGCCATTTGCGGTCTCTCTCCTCAATCCCGTGCCTGTCAGGCACTTATCCCCTTATTCCAACCCCTGAGCATCAACCCGGCGGCTGGCGATTTCCCTTGCGTTTGTCGTCATCGCCGGATGCGAGCGGCTTCACCACCGGATCCTTCACCGCGTAAAACGTATAGGACAGCGTGATCGTGCTGAGCCCGTCATTATCGTGGTCACTGGCGATCGACGGATCGACGTAAAACACCACAGGCATCTCGCGCGTCTCACCTGGCGCCATGGTCTGCTCGGTGAAGCAGAAGCAGTTGATCTTCTGAAAATACGATCCGACCGTCAGCGGCGCGACGTTGTAGGCGGCTTGCCCTGAAGTGGTCCGGGCGGCCTGATTGGTCACGGTGTAATAGATGGTGGTGACCTGACCGATATTGACCTCGACCTCGGTCTTTTCAGGCTCGAACTTCCAGGGCAGGCCCGGCGCGACGTTGGAATCGAAGCGCACCGCGATCTTCCGTGCGATCGGGCCGGTAGCGGGCGCCGAGGTCGCAACCTGGGTCGTGCCGTTGAAGCCGGTGGCACGGCAGAACCAGTTGTAGAACGGCACCGCCGCGTAGGACGCGCCGACCATCAGCGCAACCACGGCGCCGCAGATCGAAGCGACCAGCGCATCGCGACCGAGGCCCTTGCTGGCCGTTCGGCTCTGATCCCGCGATATGGTCGGCTTCTGATCCATCTCTGTCATATTGGGCGAACTAGAACCGCCGGTCCCTTGACCATGGTGACGGCGAAGAACAGCACGACGAGCACACCAAGCGCGAGCGCGATCGCGATCGAGCGCCGACGACGGCTCTTCTTCTGCGCCTCGGTGAGGACGATTCCATCTGGCTCGGGTTTGTCAGCCATTCCTGCCTCATGCGCCCCCAACCATCGGAGCAAGCGCCCGGATCACGACCTCGGCCAGCAGGGTCGCGAACAGCGCGAACAGATACAGGATCGAGAAGGCGAACAGTTTTCGCGTTGCGCGCAGCGACTGGCTGCGTTCGCGACGGAGATAGACGTTGATCGCAAGCACCAGCATGCCGGTGCCGAGGATCAGCGAGGTGATGCCATAGATGGCGTCGAAATAGCCGAGCGCCCAGGGCGCTGCGGCCACCGCGATCAGCACGATGGTGTAGAGCAGGATCTGGAGACGGGTCGCATCGGGGCCGGCGACGTTGGGCAGCATCGGAATGCCGGCGCGGGCATAGTCGTCGGAGCGGAACAGCGCCAGCGCCCAGAAGTGTGGCGGCGTCCAGAAAAAGATGATGGCGAACAGCAGCAGCGGCTCGACGTCGACCGTGCCGGTCACGGAAGCCCAGGCCACCACCGGCGGCAGCGCGCCGGCGGCGCCGCCTATCACGATGTTCTGCGCGGTCCGGCGCTTCAGCCCCATCGTGTAGATCACGACGTAGAAGAAGATGGTGAAGGCGAGCAGCGCGCCTGCGATCCAGTTGACGAGAATGCCGAGCGTCATCACCGAAAAGAAGGCCAGCGTCATGCCGAACGCCATCGCCTCGGGCCGGGTGATGCGGCCGCGCGGAATCGGCCGGTTCGCCGTGCGCGACATTTTTGCGTCGATGTCGCCCTCGAGCGCCATGTTGAGCGCGCCGGAGGCGCCGGCGCCAACGGCGATGCAGAGCAGCGAGGTGATCGCGAGCACCCAGTGGAAGTGTCCCGGCGCCATCGCCATCCCGACCAGCGCGGTGAAGATCACGAGCGACATCACCCGCGGCTTCAGCAGTGCGATATAATCGCCGACCTCCGCTTCGGATATCCGCGGATTGATGTCGATGGCGTTGTGGTCGAGGACGGACACTTAAACCTGCTCGTTTCGTTGTCGAGCCGCGGCGCCCGTCGCGGGCGCCGCGGGAGTCTTGTCGCTTACTGCACGCGGGGCAGCACTTCGAACTGGTGGAAGGGCGGCGGCGAGGACAGCGTCCACTCCAGCGTGGTGGCGCCCGCACCCCAGGGATTGTCGCCCGCCGGAACCTTCTTCATGAAAGCGTCGAGGACGCAGTAGAGGAAGATCAGCACGCCGAAGCCGGAGATGTAGGAGCCGATCGACGAGATCAGGTTCCAGCCGGCAAACGCATCCGGATAGTCGACATAGCGGCGCGGCATGCCCGATAGGCCGAGGAAGTGCTGCGGGAAGAACACCAGGTTGACGCCGATGAAGGTGACCCAGAAGTGCGCCTTCGCCAGCGTCTCATTGTACATGTAGCCCGACATCTTCGGAAACCAGTAGTACCAGCCGGCGAAGATTGCGAACACCGCACCGAGCGACAGCACGTAGTGGAAGTGCGCGACGACGTAATAAGTATCCTGGAGCACGCGATCGACGCCCGCATTCGCGAGCACGACGCCGGTGACGCCGCCGACCGTGAACAGGAAGATGAAGCCTATCGCCCACAGCATCGGCGCGCGGAACTCGATCGAGCCGCCCCACATCGTGGCGATCCAGGAGAAGATCTTCACGCCGGTTGGGACCGCGATCACCATGGTCGCGGCGACGAAATAGGCCTGGGTCGCCGACGACATGCCGACCGTGTACATGTGGTGCGCCCAGACCACGAAGCCGATGCCGCCGATCGCGACCATGGCGTAGGCCATGCCGAGATAGCCGAAGACGGGCTTGCGCGAGAAGGTCGAGACGATCTGGCTGATCATGCCGAAGCCCGGCAGGATCAGGATGTACACCTCGGGATGACCGAAGAACCAGAACAGGTGCTGGAACAGCACAGGGTCGCCGCCGCCATCGGCCGCGAAGAAGGAGGTGCCGAAATTGCGGTCGGTCAGTAGCATGGTGATCGCACCGGCGAGCACCGGGAGCGACAGCAACAGCAGGAACACCGTCACCAGGATCGACCACACGAACAGCGGCATCTTGTGCAGGGTCATGCCCGGCGCGCGCATGTTGAAGATCGTGGTGATGAAGTTGATGGCGCCGAGGATCGAGGAGGCGCCAGCGAGATGCAGCGACAGGATCGCGAAATCGACCGCCGGCCCGGGATGGCCCGAGGTCGACAGCGGCGCGTACATGGTCCAGCCAGTGCCGACGCCGTTGGCGCCCGGCTCACCCTCGACGAACGTCGAGCACAGCAGCAAAGCGAAGGAGGCCGGCAGCAGCCAGAACGAGATGTTGTTCATGCGCGGGAACGCCATATCAGGCGCCCCAATCATCAGCGGCACGAACCAATTGCCGAAGCCGCCGATCATTGCCGGCATGACCATGAAGAAGATCATGATCAAGCCGTGCGAGGTCACGAACACATTGTAGATGTGCGTCTCGTGAAAGATCTGCACGCCGGGATACATCAGTTCGGCGCGGATCGCGATCGACAACGCCGAACCGATAATGCCGGCGATGACCGCGAAAATCAGGTACATCGTCCCGATGTCCTTGTGATTGGTCGAATAGACATAGCGCCGCCAGCCGGTCGGATGGGCGTGCTCGTCATGCGCATGGTCGCCGTGTGTCGCTGCACTCGTTGCCATTTTCAAATCCTGCCTTGCGTCCCGTTCGGACCTTTGGAGGTCCCGCCCTTTAGTCCCCTGTCCCGGCGCTTACTGCGTCGAGCCGGCCGCCGATGCATAGGCGTTCATGCCGCCGCTCGCATATTTCTTCTTCGCCTCTTCGACCCAGGAGGCGAAGTCCTGGTCGCTCACGACGCGCACGGCAATCGGCATGAAGGCGTGGTCCTTGCCGCACAGCTCCGAACACTGGCCGTAATACATGCCGACCTTGGTCGCCTTGAACCAGGTCTCGTTGAGTCGGCCCGGGATGGCGTCGATCTTGACGCCGAACGCCGGCACCGCGAACGAGTGGATGACGTCGGCGCCGGTGGTCTGGATGCGAACCACCTTGTTAACCGGCACCACCATCTCGTTGTCGACGCCGAGCAGCCGCGGCTGCTTGTCCTGCGCCATCAGCGAATCAAATTCGAACTTGCCGTTATCGGGATAGGCGTAGGACCAGTACCACTGCTTGCCAGTTGCCTTGATGGTCAGGTCCGCCTTCGGCACGTCGAGCTCCAGGAACAGAAGGCGGAACGACGGCACCGCGATGCCGACCAGGATCAGGACCGGAATCAGCGTCCACGCCACCTCGATCAGTGTGTTGTGCGTGGTTCGCGATGGCACTGGATTGGCCCGCGCATTGAACTTGATCACGACGGTCACGATCAGCGCCAGCACGAACAGTGTGATGACGGTGATGAGGACGGATAGGAAATTGTGGAACCAGGTGATGTTGTCCATCACCGGGGAAGCAGACCCCTGCAGGTGCCATTCCCACGGTGCCGGCTGACCGAGCTCGGCGAATGCCGCGCCGCCCGTCAGCAACGTGATGCCAGTCGCCACCAAGGCGATGGCGGCCAATCCCAGCAAATGCCGGCCCACCCGACCCATCGACATCCTCATGCCGTTCGCGCTCCCCTTACGAAATCACCCCAGATGCGTTTCCCTCTTTCCGGGAAACGCTTATTCGATCCGCCCGTCTGACAAACCGCCGCGCAAGAATACCTCTAAGAGGAATTGGGCCAGATCGCTAGAACGCCGAAATCAAGCCTCTCAAACCATAATTCTTGATCTATCGCAATGCAGTCGTGAGGCCCCTCTGCCAGCGATCGTCCGCAAGATATTTCCTAGTAACATCAGACAAAAATACCATTTCCCGAGATGCCGCGGCTTGACAGCGGAATTGCCCGCTGTAGGCACTGGCGCCAGGCCGTGCAGGAACCTGATTCGTGCCGACCATGGCGGCACGAGGCGGCGCGGAATTTGCTTGGGAATCGCCTTCAAGACGCCGTCATTTCCGTATCACTCCGTTCGGCGCGAGCGACCCGAGCGAGCAGAGGGACCGACCCCGATGGGGCTTTCGAAATGCATGGCAAGATCGGTTCTATGGCCGGCTGGCGGCCTCACGGCGCTGATCGGCCTCCTGGCCACCGCCCTTCTCCTTGCCTTGCCCGGTTACGCCCATGCGCAGGGCGCGGTGCGCTCCGTCCATGGCGACTGGCAGATCCGCTGCGATACCCCGCCCGGCGCCCAGTCCGAGCAATGCGCCTTGATCCAGAGCGTGGTGGCGGAAGACCGCTCCAATGCCGGCCTCACCGTGATCGTGCTCAAGACCGCCGACCAGAAGAGCCGCCTGATGCGGGTGGTCGCCCCGCTGGGCGTGCTGCTGCCCTCCGGCCTGGGGCTGAAGCTCGACAACCAGGACGTCGGCCGCGCCGGTTTCGTTCGCTGCCTGCCCAATGGCTGTGTCGCCGAGGTCGTCATGGACGACAAGCTGCTCGGCCAGCTCCGCAGCGCCAAGACCGCGACCTTCATCATCTTCGAGACCCCGGAAGAAGGCATCGGCTTCCCGCTTAGCCTGAATGGGCTCGGCGAGGGCTACGACAAGCTGCCGTAGGGGCGCTCAGACCCGTCGATGCGATAAAGCTCCGTGTCGCACCAGCCGCAGCGATAGATGCGGCCTCTGCCAGCCACTGGCCCGACCAACGCCTTCCCCCGGCACGTCGCGCAAACGACGCCATCCACCGTGTCGCAACCGGCATGGGCTGCGAGATAGGCCTCGCGCGTGGGATAGGAGGTCCAGTAGCGGCGATAAATGAACTGATTGAAGAGCAGGACCAGAGCCAGCACGGCGAAGCCGATGATCAGACCGTGATACTGATCCCAGAACACAAGCAGGGAATTCCGCATGCTTTGCCGGCGGCTCCAACCCAAGGGTTGCGTCCTCGATAGCGCGAAATCCTGAAAGCCGGCTTAAGCGGAAGCCGCACCTATCGTTTCCGTAATGTGACAGCCCGGCCCTCGCGAAACGCGGGGGAAACCATTATCTTGCCGTACATCCCCCGATAATGGACGGACCCATGACCAACCCTGCCACAACCTCCCTGCTCGACCGCGCCAATCTCGACCGCGACCAGGTTCGTCACGAGGTCGCGCGCGGGCTTGCCGGCGCCGACGACGGCGAATTGTTCCTGGAATACAGCCAGACCGAAGCGCTGATGTTCGACAATGGGCGGCTGAAGCAGGCGACCTACGACACCTCGCAAGGATTCGGCCTGCGCGCCGTGAAGGACGACGCGGTCGGCTATGCGCATTCCTCCGACGTGTCGCTGCCGGCGCTGATTCGCGCCGCCGACGCGGTCGCTGCCGTCCGTGGCGGCTATTCCGGCAGCTTCGCGGCTCCGCCCCCGCATACCAATGTGCGGCTCTATGGCGATGACAACCCGCTGGATGCGCCGGGTTTCGAGACCAAGGTCAAGCTGCTGGCCGAGATCGACGCTTACCTGCGCGACAAGGATCCGCGGGTGCGGCAGGTCAGCGTCAGCTTAGGGGCCACCTGGCAGGTCGTCGAGATCCTGCGGCCCGACGGCGAGAGCTATCGCGACATCCGCCCGCTGGTGCGCGTCAACATCTCCGTCGTCGCTGGACAAGGCGACCGCCAGGAAAGCGGCAGCAAGGGCTATGGTGGCCGCGCCGGCTATGCCGAATTCATCGAGACAAAAAACTGGCGCGATGCCGCCGACGGCGCGCTGCGCGAGGCGCTGGTCAATCTGGAATCGATTCCTGCGCCTGCCGGCGAGATGGACGTCGTGCTCGGCGCCGGCTGGCCCGGCGTGATGCTGCATGAAGCGGTCGGCCACGGCCTCGAAGGCGACTTCAACCGCAAGAAGACGTCTGCATTTGCGGGCCTGATGGGCCAGCAGGTCGCGGCCAAGGGCGTCACCGTGGTCGACGACGGCACCATTGCCTCGCGACGCGGCTCGCTTTCGATCGACGACGAGGGCACACCGACCAATCGCACCGTGCTGATCGAGGACGGCATTCTGGTCGGCTACATGCAGGACCGTCAGAACGCGCGGTTGATGAATATGAAGCCGACCGGCAACGGCCGCCGCCAGGGCTATGCTCATGTGCCGATGCCACGCATGACCAACACCTACATGCTCGCGGGCGACCGCGATGCGGCCGAAATTCTCGCGTCGGTGAAGAATGGCGTGTTTGCCGCGAATTTCGGCGGCGGACAGGTCGACATCACCTCGGGCAAATACGTGTTCCAATGCACCGAGGCCTACAAGATCGAAAACGGTAAGATCGGCGCGCCGCTGAAGGGCGCCATGCTGATCGGCAATGGGCCGACTGACCTGCATCGCATCCGCATGATCGGCAACGATCTCGCGCTCGATACCGGCATCGGCACTTGCGGCAAGAACGGGCAAGGCGTGCCGGTTGGCGTCGGCCAGCCGTCGCTCCTGATGGAACGCATTACGGTAGGTGGAACGGGCGCATGAGCGTTGAAGAGAAAGTGACTGTCAGCACCAAGCGGAAGAGCAGCGGCTGGGCCGGCCAGCTGATGCAACTCGCCGGCATCGTCGCCGCCGTCTTCATCGCCAAGGGCGCACTGGCCGAGCCGTTCTACGTGCCGTCGGGCTCGATGGAGCCGACGCTGTTGATCGGCGACGCGCTGCTCGCCTCGAAATTCCCCTATGGCTACGGCACTTCCTCCCTGCCGATACAGATCAACCTGCCGGAAACCGGCCGCGTGTTCGCGGAAATGCCGAAGCAGGGCGACGTCGTGGTGTTCCGTTGGCCCGGCGACCGCTCGCAGGCCTGGGTCAAGCGCGTCGTCGGCCTGCCCGGCGATCGCATCCAGATGCGACAGGGGCAGCTCTTCATCAACGATCGCCCCGCCGAGTTGAAGCCGGATGGCGTTGGTGCCGCCGAGGATGACAATGGCGGCAGCGAGCCCGCTTACCGCTATGTCGAGACCCTGCCGAACGGCGTCAAGCACCTGATCTTCAAGATGCGCGACAATGGCCCGCTCGACAACACGCCGGAAGTGACGGTGCCGGCCGGCCATCTCTTCGTGCTTGGCGACAACCGCGACAATTCCGCCGACAGCCGCGTGCCGCTCCGCTCCGGCGGCGTCGGCCTGCTGCCGGTCGACAATCTCGTCGGCCGTGCGGACGCCGTGCTCGGCTCCTGGGATCTCGGCATGCGCGGCCAGCCGGTGTGGACCTGGCTCTCCGGCTTCCGCCTCGCGCGGTTCTTCACCGCCGTGCATTGAGCCGATCTCGTGATGGGCAAGGACGAATTTCTCGCCCTTGCCTTGCAAAATCCCGTCAACGTCGCGGTCAGCGATGAGCTCTGTCGTCTCGCGCTGCCGGATGCATGGCTGGTGGCGGGTTGCCTGACGCAGACTGTGTGGAACGTGCTTACACGCCGCGCCGTCGACCACGGCATCTCCGATTACGACGTGTTCTATTTCGATCCGGATACCTCGTGGGATGCAGAAGACGCGGTCATCCGCAAGCTGCACGCGCGGCTCGCTCCTCTCGGCGTCAAGGTCGAAACCCGCAACCAGGCGCGTGTGCATCTCTGGTATCCCGGCAAGCACGGCGCGCCCTATCCGCCCCTGACGCGCTCGATTGACGGTATCGACCGTTTCCTCACGCAGAACACGCAAGTCGGCATCAGGCGCGCGGGCGATGGCTACGCCGTCTATGCGCCGCACGGATTCTCCGATGTCGAAAGGCTGATCGTGAGGCCTAATCCGAGCCTGAATTTTTCCGCGGCGAGTTACGCGGTGAAGGCCGCGCGATGGAAGGCGCTGTGGCCGGAGATTACGGTGATCGCGGCAAACGAATAAGCCCTCGTGTCCCGGACAAGACGCATCGTGGAGCGATGCGTCGCAGAGCCGGGACCCAAGATACAACGGAATGCCGGGTGGCATGGGCCCCGGCTCTGCAAGGCAACGCCGAAGGGCGCCACGTTGCGTCCGGGGCACGAAAGCAAAGCCTACCGCACCACACCCGACGTAAAACCTGCCTTCCGCCGCGGTGGCTTGATTTCCTTTTTCAGGAAGCAGCGCGCTTCGCGTCCGATGTAGCCGGGACGGGCATAGGTAAAGGCGCGGCATTTGTTGTCGGCGGTGCAGGCGGCCTTGCAGGCGTCCTCGCCTTCGCCGTCCTTGGGGGCAAAATTACGCAAATCGCCCCCGGGCCGGTCGATCGAGGTCTCGACGCCCTCGACACGCGGCTCGATCACGCCGGCGCCGCGCACGCCGGAGATACAGCAATTGCCCGGCACCCGCGGCGGCACGGTATTCTTGAGCCAGCATACCGCCGCAGCACCGTCAATATCAGGGTAGCTGAAGCTCCACGCGCGGCAGCGCCGATCGCGCTCGCAAAGCAGCGCACAATCCTCGGGATCGCCCGATGTGACCGGGGTGTTGAAATAGTCGCCGCCGGGCCGGTCGAACGCCGTCTGGGCGCGGGCAGGCCCGCTCGCAAAGGCGAGCGACAGCAGCGTGACGCAAGCCACGGCGCATGCCAAGACCGTTGCCATCAAGACCCTTGCCATCAAGACCTTTGCCATGACGGCCTCAGGCAGGCGGCCCTTCCCCATCGGAACAGCTTTCGAGTTTATTGACGTTGCTCAGGTTTTTCCGGCCGGTCATTTGATCGCCGCAAACCTGTATGGGCGATGAACGGCTGTAGTCCCGATCGTCGGCCTCTCGAACTAGAACGCGTATTCCGCGTAAGCCGGTTCCACTGAGCCGTTCCAGGCGCCGTTGAACTTCTCGAGCATCTCCTCGGCCGGCGTCCGGCCGGAATCGATGATGCGATCGAGCGGCTCCAGATGCCGCGTTTCGTCGCGGCCGATCGCGTCGATGCGGCCGCGGCGGCGCAGGCCCGCATGTGCCAGAACGAGGCATTCCTTGGCGATCTCGAACAGATAGCGATCCTTGATCCGCGCCTTGAAGCCGAAGCGCGGCACGTCGTCGCGCAGGGCCTGACGCTCATGCGCGGTCCAGTGCTTCACCACGTCCCAGGCAGCATCGAGCGACACATCGTCGTAGAGCAGCCCGGCCCAGAACGCCGACAGCGCCGGCAGGCGTCCCCATGGGCCACCATCGGAGCCGCGCATCTCGAGGTAGCGCTTCAGCCGCACCTCCGGGAAGATCGTCGAGAGATGGTTGGCCCAGTCCGACAGCGTCGGACGCTCGCCGGGAAGGTTGTTGTTGCGGCCGTCGAAGAAGGCGCGGAACGAGGAGCCCGACACGTCGATATACTCCTCGCCGCGCTTGACGAAATACATGGGCACATCTAGCGCATAGTCAACATAGCGCTCAAAGCCCATGCCGTCTTCGAACGCCCATGGCATCATGCCCGCGCGCGCATTGTCGGTGTCGCGCCAGATCTCGGAGCGGAAGGAGAGGAAGCCATTCGGCTTGCCTTCGGTGAATGGGGAATTGGCGAACAGCGCAGTCGCGACCGGCTGGAGCGCCAGCGAGACGCGCAGCTTCTTGACCATGTCGGCTTCGGAGGAGAAGTCGAGATTGGTCTGCACCGTGCAGGTCCGGTACATCATGTCGAGGCCGTATTGGCCAACCTTCGGCATGTAATTCGTCATGATCTTGTAGCGGCCCTTGGGCATCACCGGTATGTCGGCGCGCGACCAGGACGGCGTCATGCCGAGGCCGAGGAAGCCGATGCCGAGCGGGGTCGCGATCTCGCGTACCTGCGCTAGGTGGGCCATCAGCTCGCTCTGGGTCTGGTGCACGTTCTCGACCGGCGCACCGGAGAGCTCGAACTGTCCGCCGGGCTCGAGCGAGATCGCGCCGCCGCCGGTCACGTCATAGAGACCGATGATGTTGCCCTTTTCCATGATCGGCTCCCAGCCAAGCAGGAGCTTCATGCCTTCGAGCAGCGCACCGATGCCGCGCGCGCCCTCATAAGGTACCGGGCGGTGGCTTTCGAGCGTGAACGGCGTCTTCTCGTGCTCGGTGCCCATGCGGAATTCGGACGGGTCCTTGCAGCCAGCCTCGAACCACGCGACGAGCTCGTCGCGCGATTGCAGCGGCGTCATATCGATCTGGTCTCGCGCCATATCAAGCTCTAATCAAAAGGGCGCTTCGATCGAAGGCGCGCGGGTGAGGGGGACGGTCCGCGAACCCATGGGGCGCACGGACGAGCTGGCGTGTCGCGCGGTCATCGCGACGGCGTGGTTTCGTTGAGATTGACGATAGGCGGCAGCTTCATCTCGCCGCACGAGCAACCCAGCCGGTCGAGCAGACCGCTGAGTTTGATGGCATCGGCATCGGACAGTTTCGAGCCGACATATTTCTCGATCGCAGCCGAATAGGCGCCCCACATCCGCTTCTGCAGCTCGCGGCCCGCCTCCGTGATCTCGACGAACTGGCCGCGCTTGTCGATATTGCATTCGCGCCGTGAGGCGAGCCCCTCGTCCACTAGGCGGTCGATCAGCCGCGAGGTGGAGTATTGCGGGATCAGCATCTGCCGCTCGAGCTCCACCGGACGCAGCTCTCCGCTCGGCGCGCGCGATAATTCAAGCAGCGCGTCGTACCAGGCCAGCGGCGGAAACCCGGCCTTCTTGAGGTCCTGCTCGACGCAATCGAGCACACGGCTCTGCACCCGCATCAGGCGGATCCAGGCACTGGTTGCCTCGGTCGATGGTTTGCGTTTCATGGTCCCGCTCAAGCTCGTCGCCTGCTTCTTACCCCATTCGATGCACCTGCATCAATCTTGACTATTCATGCAGGTGCATGTAGGCGTAATTCCGTCCGAGCCAAGCCAAAAGAGGAGGAAATTCCATGAAACTATATTACTCACCCGGCGCCTGCTCGCTGTCCCCCCACATCGCGCTCCTTGAGGCCGACCTGCCCTATGAGCTGGTCAAGGTCGACATCCGGGCCAAGAAGCTCGAGAACGGTGAAGACTATCTGAAGGTCAATCCGAAGGGTCAGGTCCCCGCGCTGGGCCTCGACAGCGGCGAGATCGTGACCGAAGGCCCGGTCATTGTCCAGATGATCGCCGATAAGGCCCCGGCCAAGGCCCTGGCGCCCGCGCGCGACAGTTCCGAGCGCTACAAGCTGCTCGAATGGCTGAACTTCCTCACCTCCGAGGTGCACAAGAGCTTTGGCCCGCTGTTTGCGCCGGCGCTGAACGACGAAGCCAAGGCGTTCTTTAAGGACCGCGTCATGGGCAAGCTGAAATACATCGACAGCCAGCTCGCTGGTCGCGACTACCTCATGGGCAAGCAGTTCTCAGTCGCCGACGGCTATCTCTTCACGATGCTGACCTGGGGCGATCGGATGAAGTTCGACCTCGCGGCGATGCCCAACCTCACCGCCTACAAGGCCCGCGTCGCGGCGCGGCCGAAGGTGCAGGAAGCGCTGACGAAGGAAGGGCTGGCGCAGGCGAAGTGAGCGCGCGGAGGACGCGGCAAGCGAAAGGCCGGATCGACGATCCGGCCTTCTTTATTTCTATAGCCGCGTCAAGCCGCCGCTTTCTTCGGCGCGAAACGGCCGTAGAAGGTTTCGCCTTTGGCGGCCATTTCTTCCAGCAGCTTCGGCGGCGTGAAGCGCGAGCCGTACTTTGCTTCCAGCTTGTGGCAGAGCTCGACGAATTTCTTGGTGCCCATGAAGTCGATGTAGGACAGCGTGCCGCCGGTGAACGGCGCAAAGCCGAAGCCGAGGATCGAGCCGACATCCGCCTCGCGCGGGTCGGTGATGACGTGATCCTCCACCGTGCGCGCGGCTTCGACCGCCTGCACCACCAGGAAGCGCTGCTTCAGCTCCTCGATGTCGAGCGTATCAGGATCAAGCTGCTTCGGCTGCAGCGCCGAGAGGCCCGGCCACAGGCTCTTCTGGCCCTTGCCCTTCTCGGGATAGTCGTAGAACCCCTTGCTGTTCTTGCGGCCCAAACGCCCCTGGTTCTCGACCATTTCGACCATCAGCTTCTTCTGATCGGGGTTAATGGCATTGGGGCCGAGATCGGCCTCGGTCGCCTTCATGATCTTGAGGCCGAGGTCGAGCGCGACTTCGTCCGAGAGCGAGAGCGGGCCGACCGGCATGCCGGCCATCTTGGCGCAGTTCTCGATCATCGCCGGCGGAACGCCTTCGAGGAACATCTCGTTGCCTTCGGCGACGTAACGGCCGACGCAGCGGTTGGCGAAGAAGCCGCGGCTATCGTTGACCACGATCGGCGTCTTGCCGATCTGCCGGACGTAGTCGAGCGCGGTCGCGAGCGCGATGTCGCCGGTATTCTTGCCCTTGATGATCTCAACCAGCATCATCTTCTCGACCGGCGAGAAGAAGTGGATGCCGACGAACTTGCCCTGATCCTTGAAACTCTCGGCCAGCGAGCTGATCGGCAGCGTCGAGGTGTTCGAGGCGAAGATCACGTCCGGCTTGAGATATTCCTGCGCCTTGGCAAAGGTCTCCGCCTTGACCTTACGGTCCTCGAACACGGCCTCGATGACGAGGTCGACGTCCTTGAGCGCGGCATAGTCCGCGGTCGGCGTGATGCGCGCGAGCAGCGCCTCGGCATCACCAGGCTTGGCGCGGCCCTTCTTGATCTGCTCTTCGATCACCTTCTGCGCATGCGCCTTGCCCTTGTCGGCGCTGTCCTGGTCGCGGTCGATCAGGACGACGTCGAGGCCGGCACGGGCCGAGACGTAGCCGACGCTGGCGCCCATGAAGCCGGCGCCGATCACCGCGATCTTCTTCACCTTGGTTGCGGGCACGTCCTTCGGCCGGCGCGCGCCCTTGTTGAGCTCCTGCATCGACAGGAACAGGCTGCGGATCATTGCCGCCGCTTCCTTCGAACGCAGCACCGAGGTGAAGTAACGCGACTCGACGCGCAGCGCGGCGTCGATCGGCAACTGGAGGCCTTCATAGACGCAGCTCATGATCGCGCGCGCGGCCGGATAGTTGTCGTAGGTCTCGCGGCGATAGATCGCGTTGCCGGCCGGGAACATCATCATGCCGGCCTTGGAGAACACCGGGCCGCCCGGAAGCTTGAAGCCCTTTTCGTCCCAAGGCGCGACCGCCTTGCCGCCGCCCTTGATCCAATCCTTTGCGGCCTCGATGAGATCGGCCGCGAGAACGATGGCGTGAATCAGATTGAGCTGCTTGGCCCTGTCGATCGTGACCGGATCGCCCTTGAGCAAAATGGTCATCGCGTCCTGCGGCGGCACCAGGCGCGGCACGCGCTGCGTACCGCCGGCGCCGGGGAACAGGCCGACCTTGACCTCGGGCAGGCCGAGGCGCGTCTTGGGATTCTCGGCCGCCACGCGATAGTGGCAGCACAGCGTGATCTCGAAGCCGCCGCCGAGCGCGAGGCCGTTGATCGCGGCCACCCACGGCTTTCCGGAAGTCTCGATCGAGCGCAGCACCTGCGAGAAGCGGCGGCTCTGGTCGAACAGCATCTGGTTCGCAGCGGTCTCGCCCTGCTCCTTAATCACTTTTGCGTAAGCCTGGTTCATACCCTCGAGCATGGACAAATCGGCGCCGGCGCAGAACGCCTCTTTCGCCGAGGTGATGACGACGCCCTTCACCGCGGGGTCGGCCGTGGTTGCCTTGACGATCGCCTCTAACTCGCTGGTCGAGGTCTCGTCGAGCACATTCATCGAACGGCCCGGGATGTCCCAGGTGACGAGTGCGATGCCGTCGGAATCGGTCTCAACCCTGAAGTTCTTGTAAGCCAAGTTGGTTGCTCCTCGGTGCCGCAGCCAGTTTACAGCGCGGCGGTTGACTTAAGATCTCGTAGGGTGGGCAAAGGCGCCCTTGCGCCGTGCCCACCATTTTTCGTCGAGACAGCAATGGTGGGCACGCTTCGCTTTGCCCACCCTACGGCAGCTCGTTACACGCGCTCGATGATGGTCGCTGTGCCCATGCCGCCGCCGATGCACAGCGTGACGAGCGCGGTGGACTTGTTGGTGCGCTCGAGCTCGTCGAGTACGGTCCCCAGGATCATCGCACCGGTGGCGCCAAGCGGATGGCCGAGCGCGATGGCGCCGCCATTGACGTTGATCTTGGCGTTGTCGATGTCGAAGGCCTGGATGTAGCGCAGCACGACCGAGGCGAAGGCCTCGTTGAGCTCGAACAGGTCGATGTCCGACTTCTTCATGCCAGAGCGCGCGAACAGCTTTTCGGTGACGTCGACCGGGCCGGTCAGCATCATCGCCGGCTCCGAGCCGATATTCGCAAACGCACGGATCTTTGCCCGCGGCTTCAAGCCGTACTTGCTGCCCGCCTCCTTGCTGCCGAGCAGCACGGCGCCGGCGCCGTCGACGATGCCGGACGAATTGCCGGCATGGTGCACGTAATTGACGCGCTCGATCTCGGGGTGCGACTGCACCGCGACGCCGTCGAAGCCGCCCATCTGCGCCATCATCGTGAACGAGGGCTGCAGCTGCGCCAGCGACTGCATCGTCGTCGAGGGCCGCATGTGCTCGTCCTTGGCGAGGATGGTGAGGCCGTTGATGTCCTTCACCGGCACAACCGACTTGTTGAAGCGGCCCTCGTCCCAGGCCTTAGCCGCGCGCTGCT
Source organism: Bradyrhizobium diazoefficiens (assembly GCF_016599855.1). Lineage (NCBI taxonomy): Bacteria > Pseudomonadati > Pseudomonadota > Alphaproteobacteria > Hyphomicrobiales > Nitrobacteraceae > Bradyrhizobium > Bradyrhizobium diazoefficiens. Next base: position 6,806,709 of record NZ_CP067041.1, read on the forward strand.
GGCTCTGCACCGCATAGGCGTCGACGTCGTCGCGCGAGAAGCCGTATTTGGTGGCGATCAAATCGGCCGAGACGCCCTGCGGCATGAAATAAGCCGGCACCGCCATCGAGGGGTCCATCGGCCAGGCGCCGCCGGAGGCACCGATGCCGACGCGGCTCATCGATTCAGCTCCTCCGCCGATCACGAGCTCATGCTGGCCGCTCATCACCTGCGCGGCCGCAAAATTCACGGCGTCGAGGCCGGAGGCGCAGAAACGGCTGATCTGCACGCCGGGGACGGCTTCGCCGAGACCCGCCTTGAGCGCAGCGAAGCGCGCGATGTCGGAGCCCGCTTCGCCAACCGGATCGACCACGCCGAGGATGACGTCGTCGACGGAGTCCTCGGGCAGATTGTTGCGGTCCTTGAGCGCCTTCAGCGGCACGGTGGCGAGCGCCAGCGCGGTGACTTCGTGCAGCGCGCCGTCCGGCTTGCCGCGCCCGCGGGGGGTGCGGACGTGATCGTAGATGAATGCCTCAGGCATGACGCCCTCCTGATCTGTTGTTCGGATTTCGATGGCGCGGAAGCAGACTCAGAACGCTTCCGCCGGCAATTCCATGATGGTGGCGCAGCCGGCCTGGATGCGCGCGAGATTGGCGGCGGTCTCCGGCAGCATCCGCTCCATGAAGAAACGGCCGGTGACGAGCTTGGTCGAGAGATAGGGCGTCGTCCCGCTGGCGGCAATCTTCGCTTGCGTCACCTTCGCCATCTTCGCCCACATGTAGCCGAGCGCGACGAAGCCGAAGAGATGCAGATAGTCGGTTGCGGCTGCTCCCGCATTGTCCGGCTTTGCCATCGCGTTCTGCATCAGCCACGTCGTGGCCTGCTGGAGATGGCCGAGCGAGGTCGAGAGCGGGGTGATGAAAGGCTTCATCGCCTCGTCGCCGCCATTCTCCTTGGCGAAGGCCATGACCTCGCCGAAGAAGGCCATGATGGCGCGGCCGCCGTCGCGCGGCAGCTTGCGGCCGACGAGGTCGAGCGCCTGGATGCCGTTGGCGCCTTCATAGATCATGGCAATACGCGCATCGCGCACGAACTGCTCCATGCCCTGCTCGGCGATGTAGCCGTGTCCGCCATACATCTGCTGCGCCTGCACCGCGTTGGCGAAGCCGTAGTCGGTAAGAAAGCCCTTCAGCACCGGCGTCATCAGGCCCATGTGGTCGTCGGCAGCCTGACGGTCCTTCGGGTCCTCGGAGCGATGAGCGACGTCGCTCTTCAGCGCGGTCCACATCACGAAGGCGCGCGCAGCCTCGTTGAAGGCGCGGATCGAGAGCAGCGTACGGCGCACGTCGGGGTGCACGATGATCGGATCAGCCGGCTTGTCCGGCGCCTTCACCCCAGTCAGCGAACGGCCCTGGATGCGCTCGCGTGCATAGGCGACCGCGTTCTGGTAGGCGACCTCGGACTGCGCGAGGCCCTGAACTGCGACCCCGAGCCTGGCCTCGTTCATCATCACGAACATGCCTTGCATGCCCTTGTTCTCTTCGCCGATGAGCCAGCCGGTGGCGTTGTCGTAGTTCATCACGCACGTGGAGTTGCCGTGGATGCCCATCTTGTGCTCGATCGAGCCGCAGACGACGCCGTTGCGCTGCCCGACCGAACCGTCGGCATTGACCAGGAATTTCGGCACCACGAACAGCGAGACGCCCTTGATGCCGGCGGGCGCGCCCTCGATGCGGGCGAGCACGAGATGGATGATGTTCTCAGTGAGATCATGCTCGCCGGCCGAGATGAAGATCTTGGTCCCCGTGATCTTGAAGCTGCCGTCGGGCTGGCGCACGGCCTTGGTGCGGAGCATGCCGAGATCGGTGCCGCAATGCGGCTCGGTCAGGTTCATGGTGCCGGTCCATTCGCCGGCCACCATCTTCGGCACGTAGGTCTGCTTCTGCTCCGGCGAGCCGTGCACGATCAGCGCTGCGGTCGCGCCCATGGTGAGGCCGCCATACATCGAGAACGCCATGTTGGCGGATATCTGGAATTCGTTGACCGCCTGGGAGAGCGTCACCGGCAGGCCCTGCCCGCCATACTCGGTCGGCGCAGACAGGCCAAGCCAACCGCCCTCTGCCACCTGCTTGAACGCCTCCTTGAAACCCTTGGGCGTGGTGACGCTGCCGTCTTCAGTGCGCTTGCAGCCTTCGAGATCGCCGACGCGATTGAGGGGCTGCAGCACTTCTTCCGAGAGCTTGGCGGCCTCGCCCAGGATCGCCTCGCGCACGTCGCTGGATGCATCGGAGAAGCCGGCGAGATTGTCGTAGCGGTCGATCTGGAAGACGTCGTTGAGCAGGAAGTTCACGTCTTCGACGGGGGCTTTGTAGATCGGCATGGTGGTCTCCCGGCAAGGCTTGAAGTGGTGGATCTCTACGATTGAGCGGCGAGCTGCTCCGCCATGAGGCGATGCAGCATGTTGATGGCCTTGAGCGGACGCACCATCACCTTGAAATGGGTGATGCGCCCTTCAGCATCGAAAGTGATGATGTCGACGCCGTTGATCATAGTCTTGAATTCGAGCACGGCACCGTCAGCGCTTTTCCATTCGCCGACATAGGTGAAGCCGGGACCGCCGAGTACCTTCTCGGCGCTGGCGAGATATTTGAAAGTGATGTCGCGCCCGCGCTGCGGCGTGTGCACGACGGGGCTTTCGAACACGGCGTCAGGATGCAGAAGATCCCAGAGCGCGGCGTGCTCATGAGACTTCATGTAGGCGTACCAGGAATCGAGGCCGGTCATTGTCAGGGTGCCTCCCGTGGATCAAAGGCCTTGGCAAAAACTCGAAAACAACCCCATGCACAGTAGCGAGGAGGTTGATTCCGCTGGATTTTCCGGTCGGGTCTTGAGTCCGATCTTCGGTCGCCTCATATGCACATTGACGCATATGCGCCGATGCGCATAATGTCAAGCTGGTTGGTCGAGATTACAGGGAGGCGGGTCACATGGCACTGGGCGACGCGATCCTCGCATGCCTCACGGAACGTCCGATGACGGGCTACGAGCTCGCCAAGACATTCGACTCCTCGATCGGCTTCTTCTGGAAGGCCGACCATCAGCAGATCTACCGCGAGCTCTCAAAGCTGCGCGACCGCGGCTACATCCAAGGCCGCGAGGTCGTCCAGTCCGGCAAGCCCAATAAACTCATCTATACGCTCACTCCGGAAGGCCGAACAGCGCTGCGGCACTGGGCCGCGCGACCGAGCACGCCGCCTTCGATCAAGGATGACCTGCTGGTGCGGCTGCATGCGCTCGACAGCATCGACATCGAGCCGATCCGCACCGATCTGATGGACCGCCTGGAGCATCACCGCGACCGTCACGAGAACTACGAGCGGATCCTGAAAAAGCGTTTTCCCGAAGGAACGGCGTCCGATGTGCTCGACCTCGGCAATTTGCTGCTGCTTCGCCTCGGCGCACGACACGAGCAGATGGTGGCCGATTTCTGTGAGGAGGCACTCGAGGCCCTATCGGCGATGAACGGCAAGGGCACGATTGTGCCGCTAGAGGATGGCAAGCGCGAGAAGGGTTGAGGCATCGGCGGTGCTTCTCACCTCTCCCGCTTGCGGGAGAGGTCGCGCCGAAGGCGCGGGTGAGGGGGAAGTCTTCGTTGTCGAGGCACCCTCTCCCCAACCCTCCCCCGCAAGCGGGGAGGGAGCACACCAACCGTATGGCGAACGCTGAACGCCCCTTCCCCCGGTTCCCGCCGCCCAACTTTAAGACACCGGGACTGCGTTCCTTAACCCGTTATTTACCGTAACGGACAAAAGTCGGTTTTCGAGGCAGACGACCCGCGTCGAATTCGGTTGTGTTTGCAACCGGCACACGTGGCGAGGCTGGAGGTGCCGGGTAGGGCGCCGGAGTCGGAACCGGACAGAGTCATGAATTCGCGCGTATCGTGGAGTGTTGACGGCATCGATCCATCCGTCCGGGAGCGGGCCGAAGCTGCTGCGCGCAGAGCCGGCATGTCACTCAACGATTGGCTGAACTCCACGCTCGGCGAGACTGCCGCGCCGAACTTTCGTGGACCTTACGAACAGCCGCGTCAGGACCAGCGTCCCGATCCGCGTTCGGCGCCGATGCCGAGCCAGGGACCGAGTCCGGAAAGCCGCGAAGTCGCCGACATCCATCAGCGGCTCGACGCGATCACCCAGCAGATCGAACGGATTTCCAAGCCTGCAACGCCGCGCCAGGACTCTTCTCGTGAAAGAGAGGTTTCGCGCGAGCAGGGCGTTGCCCGCCAGCTCAACGACGCGATCTCGCGACTCGATGCGCGGCTGTCGCAAATATCGCGACCCCAGCAGCCTCAACCGCAGCAGCCGCAAGCCCAGCGGGCCGCACCGGTCGAGACGCGCCAGCGTCAGGCCGACGCGGTTGAGCGCGCGGCCGCACAAGTCTATCGCAACTCACCTCCCCTAAGCCCCGCATCGTTCGACGTCGCCGTGGCCGAGATCACCGCACGGCAGAGCGAGCTCGATGGCTTTACGCCGCCCAGGCAGATGCCGCCGCGCGCTGCGCCGCCGATCGCGCCCACGGCGGCTCCCTATGCTCCCGCGATGGCGCCGCCCGCGCCCGCTTACGCTCCGCCGCCACCGCAGCCGGGTCCGGATTTCTCGTCGCTCGAACGCCATCTGCTCAAGATCACGAGCCAGATCGAATCGCTGCAGCGTCCTGACAACACCGAACAGGCGATCAACGCCTTCCGCTCCGAGCTCGCCGAGATCCGCCAAGCCATCACCGAGGCGATGCCGCGCCGCGCGATCGAATCGATCGAGAACGAGATCCGCTCGCTGCACCGTCGCATCGACGAGACCCGCTCCAACGGCACCGATGGCCAGGCGCTGTCAGGCATCGAGCGCGCGCTTTCCGACATCAAGCAGGTGCTGCGCACGCTGACGCCGGCCGAGCAGCTCACCGGCTATGACGAGGCGATCCGCAATCTCGGCGCCAAGCTCGACCTGATCCTGCGCGCCAATGACGATCCTTCGACGGTGCGCCAGCTCGAGGGCGCGATCTCGGCGCTGCGCGGCATCGTCTCCAATGTCGCCTCCAACGAAGCACTGGCACGGCTGTCCGAGGACGTGCAGCTGTTGTCGTCCAAGGTCGACCAGGTCAGTCGCTCGTCGGACCGCGGCGACAGCTTTGCCGTGCTGGAGCAGCGCATCGCCGCGCTCACCGCCGCGCTGGAAACGCGCGAGCGGCCGCAGGCCGCTGAGAGCACCGAGCATCTGGAAGCTGCGATCCGCGCACTGTCAGACCGTTTCGACCGCATGCAGGTCGGCAACGACTCGGCCTCGACCTTCGCGCATCTCGAGCAGCGCGTCTCCTATCTGCTGGAGCGGTTAGAGGCCGCTTCGGATTCCCGCGGCGGCAATTTCAGCCGTGTCGAAGACGGGCTGCACGACATCCTGCGGCATCTGGAGCGCCAGCAGGCGACCTATTCTGCGCTCGCCGAGAGCCGCAATTCGGCGCCGGCCGCCGATTCCGGAATGGTCGACCTGGTCAAGCGCGAGCTGTCCGACATCCGCTACAGCCAGGCCGAGACCAACCGCAGCACGCAGGATTCGCTGGAGGCCGTGCACAACACGCTCGGCCATGTCGTCGATCGCCTTGCCATGATCGAGGGCGATCTGCGCGCGGTGCGCACCGCGCCGCCGGCCCCTGCTCCGATGCCGATGGCCGCCCCGTTCGAGTCGGCGCCGATGGCGCGCGAGCAACGGTCGCCGCAACCGCAGCAACCGAAATACGATCCGAAGCCCGAGCTGCCGAATCCGGCCGCCGCGCAGCAGCCGGCGCACTCGGCTTTCGCGGCCGCGCCGCGTGAATTCCATGCCGCCGCGCCGGCAGCGCCGCCGCAGGTGCCTATGGCGCCGGTTCCGCCGCGCGCGATCAGCGAGATCCTCGAGCCGCACACGGCGCCGACCCGCGCCGCGATCGCGCCTGAGCTGCCGCCGGATCATCCGCTCGAGCCCGGCACGCGTCCGAACGGCCGCCCTGCCACGCCGTCCGAGCGCATTGCCGCCTCGGAAAGCGCGATCGGCGAAATCCCGGCCCCGCCGAAGGAGCCGGTGTCGTCGTCGAGCTTCATCGCCGCCGCGCGCCGCGCCGCGCAAGCTGCCGCGGCGCAGCCGCCCGAGAAGCCCGCCCGCGGCGTCAAGGCCGCGATCGCCGCCCGCGGCAAGGACAAAGGCCAGAGCCAAGCGCAGGAAGGCGGCTCGACCATCACATCAAAGATCCGCTCGCTGCTGGTCGGCGCGAGCGTGGTCGTGATCGTGCTTGGCACCTTCAAGATGGCGATGAACCTGCTCGAAGGCGGCAGCGCGCCGCCGGCGCCGCAGGCCATGGAAGATACATCGAATCAGCCCACGCCGAAGGCGCCGCCGGTCGAGATCAAGCCCGGCGCGCCCGAGCAGGTCACGCCGTCGATGACTTCGCCGACGCCGATCGGCAAGCAATCCCTGAACAATGCCGCGCCCGCGACGAACTCCGGCAGCACGGCTTCGGTCGAAATTCCGCCCGCTCCCGCCGCAGTGCCGCCCGCCTCCAGCGACGTGACCGGTGCACTGTCGGGCGCGAGCCGCGCACGGCTCGGCACGGTCCAGGTGCCGCCGAGCGAGAAGCTGCCTGACGGCATCGGCGGCCCGGGCCTGCGCACCGCCGCGATGAAGGGCGATGCGACGGCGGCCTACGAGATCGGCGTGCGCTTTGCCGAAGGCAAGGGCGTGGCCGCGAATTACGACGAAGCCGCAAAGTGGTACGACCGTGCTGCGCAGGCCGGCGTGGTGCCCGCGACCTTCCGCCTTGGCACGCTCTATGAAAAGGGCCTCGGCGTGAAGAAGGACGCCGACATCGCCCGCCGCTACTACACGCAGGCCGCCGAACGCGGCAACGCCAAGGCGATGCACAATCTGGCGGTGCTCGATGCCGACGGCGGCGGACGCGGCGCCAACTACAAGAGCGCGGCGCAGTGGTTCCGGAAAGCCGCCGATCGCGGCGTCGCCGACAGCCAGTTCAATCTCGGCATCCTGTATGCCCGCGGCATCGGCGTCGAACAGAATCTCGCCGAGTCCTACAAATGGTTCAGCCTTGCCGCTGCCCAAGGCGATGCGGATGCGTCCGGCAAGCGCGACGACGTCTCCAAGCGCCTCGACCCGCAATCGCTCGCCGCCGCCAAGCTCGCGATCCAGACTTTTAGCGCCGAGCCGCAGCCCGACGACGCCGTCAATGTTGCAGCCCCGAACGGCGGCTGGGACAGCGCACCGCAGGCCACCGCAAAGCCCGCACCGAAGCCGGTCGCGACGAAGCGCTCGGCGTCAGCGGTGCATTGAACTCGGTCGAAGCACATTAGAGAGCACTCGCACTCCCCGTCGTCGCCCGGCTTGACCGGGCGACCCAGTATTCCAGAGACGCTCGTCGGATAGCTCGCTCTCCCGATAACTGCCGCGGCGTACTGGATGCCCCGGTCAAGCCGGGGCACGACAGCGGAGCAAGATCACGGCGCCTCGACCACGGTCGGTACGCCCGGCTCCAGCAGCCGCAGCCGCGGTCCGAAACCGAGCACGTCGAACGTCTTGCGCAAATCCTCGCCGTTCTGGCGGAAATGCGCCCAGCCTTCGGTATGAACAGGCACGATCATCGCGTCCGGAAATGCACGCGCGGTCTCGATGGTGTCGTTGGTGTCCATGGTGAGATGGAACGGCCCGCGCGTTTGCGCGGCGCCCGCGAACGGCACCACGACGCCGCATTTGAAGCGGCGCGCAACTTCGGCGACGCCGTCGAACCAGGTGGTGTCGCCGCTGATATAGACCGGGCGCGTGTCCTTTCTACTCGACTGCACCACGAAGCCGATGACGTCGCCCGACAGCGGCTCGATACCAGCAGGGCCGTGACGCGCGGGTGTCGCGGTGATCGTCAGCGTGTTGCCGTCGTCGTCCTTCAGATGCGCGGTTGCCCAGGGCGCGAGGCCCTCGACATGGCCGCCGAGACGTTTTGCGCCGGCTTCGGTCGTCAGCACGCGCTTTGCGTGTTTCAAGAACTCGCGCCCGGAATTGTCGAGATTGTCCGAATGCTGGTCATGGCTGAGCAGCACGGCATCGATCGGGCCGATCGCGTCCGCTTTCATTGCGGGCCCGATCGTCTTCTCCAGCTTCACATGCGGCAGCTGATAGGCGCCGGGCGCATCGAAGGTGGGATCGGTGAGCAGGCGAAAGCCGTCGATTTCGATCAGCGCGGTGGGGCCGCCGATCAGGGTGATGGAAACTGGCATGAGGGGAACTCCTCTTACGCGATGGGCTTTGCGGGGCGCGTCACCAGGTAAATGCCGAGCGCCACCGGGACGATCCCGAGCAGGTCACGCGCTTCGACATGCTCGCCGAGCACGAGAAACGCGAACAGCATGCCGAGCGGCGGCATCAGGAAATGATAGGCACTGGCAGCGGTCGCGCCACACACTTTCAGGAGATGAAACCAGAGCCAATAGGCGAGGATCGAGCCGCCCAGCACGAGGAAGGCGAAGGCGCCGATCAGGCTCGCCGTGACATCGATCGCATGGACGTCGGCGAAGGTCAGCGCGACCGGCGTCAGCACGATGCCGGCGGCGAGATTCTGCACGCCGTTACCGATCCACAGGCTTCCCTTCGGCGCAAGCAGCTTGAACAGGATGGTGCCGGCGACGATGGAGGCGAGCGAGGCCAGGGTGAAGATGATGCCGTGCAGAGAGTCGGTGCCGACCGACAGGCGATGCCAGACGATCAGCGTGACGCCGATGATTCCAAGCAGGAGGCCGCTCGCCTTGCGCCAGGTCATGCCTTCGCCGAGCAGCAGCGAGGCGAGCGCGGCCGTGAACACCGGATTCGCGGAGACAATCAGGCCGCCGAGGCCGGCGGAGACAGATTGCAGGCCGGTGTAACCGAGCCCGAGATAGAGCGCGTTGTTGGCGATACCCAGCGCGGCGAAGATCGCGGCATCGCGCCACGACAGCGACCAGTCGCCACGAATCAGCGTGGCACCCAGGATCAATATGCCGGCGAGCGAGAAGCGCGCGCCGAGCAGGATCAGCGGCGGGCAATGGGTGACGCCGATCTTGCCGGCGACGAAGGCGTAGCTCCAGAGCAGACAGAACAGGCCGATGGCAAAGGGCAGCGCGTTGAAGCGGCTGCGGGGCGCGGGAAGCGAGGTGGCGAGGGACATGAAGGCATTCTCCTGAGCCCTCGATCTAGGGACGCGCCTTGCCATTTGGAAATTAAATGATTAACTGCCGACCAGTTGATTTTCGAATGGAGGCAGACGTGCTCGATCTGGAGCTTCTGCGCAGCTTCGTCTCGGTGGTCGAAGCCGGGGGCTTCACCCGCGCGGGCGAGCGCGTCCATCGCACGCAATCGACGGTCAGCCAGCAGATCAAGCGGCTGGAGGAGGATGTCGGCCAGATGCTGCTGCATCGCGACGGAAAGGACGTTCGTCCGACCGAGGCCGGCGAGCGGCTGCTCTCTTATGCGCGGCGGCTGCTCTCGCTCGCCGAGGAGGCGCGGGACGTGCTGCGCGACGAAGGCGAAGGCGCGATCCGGCTCGGCATCCCCGAGGATTTTGCCGCTTATCGGCTCGCAAAATTGCTGGGCGCCTTCTCACGCTCGCATCCCAACCTGCGGCTCGATGTGCGCGCCGACCAGAGCAAGAACCTCGCCCGTGACCTCGAACGGGGCGAGCTCGATCTCGCACTCTACAAGCGTGAGGCTGGCGGCAAGGGCGCCATTGCGATCTGGCCCGAGGAAGTGCACTGGGTCACCAGCAAGAGCCATCCTGTCGACCTCAACGTGCCATCGGTGCCGCTGATCGGCTTTCCGCTCGGCTGCCTCTACCGCGCCGGTGCGATCCACGCGCTGGAAAGCGCCGGGCGCGCCTGGCACATGTCCTACTCGTCATCGAGTCTCGCCGGCATCCAGGCCGCGGTCGCGGCCGGCATGGGCCTGAGCATTCTGTCGGAAATGTCGATCCAATCAGACCATCGCGTTCTCACGGCGAAGGACGGCTTTGTGCCGATCAAACGCACCGAGGTAGCGCTGATGGCCGCGCCGAACGCGACCTCCGCAACGCTTAGGCTGGCGGATCGACTCGCGGAGTTTTGCGAGAACGTGCAGGCGCAGGCGGCGTGAGGCGAATTCGTAGGATGGGCAAAGGCGCGCTCTTCGCGCGCTGTGCCCACCATCTCCCCTCAATGTGACTCCAAGTGGTGGGCACGCTTCGCTTTGCCTATCCTACAACCTGCGTCTCAACAACACCGCGCCGCTGCAATCGCATGCACGCGGCGGTCGCCGAGCAGATGAGCGATGAAGCCACTGCTTGGAAATATCTTTGCGAACGCGGCGTCGCGGATGCTGAGGCCGCCGGCATAGGCACCGAAGGCGGGCATCACGGCACGCATACCGTCGCTGGCAAAGCAACGCCGCTCCATCGAACGGCCGCGCGCAGAGACGCGCGCTTTGGGATGCAGATGCCCGGCGATCTCGCCATGCGCGCCGGTCGGCTCATGGCGGAAGGTGATCGGGCCGATCGCGACTTCGTCGGCGACGGTGCCGCCGAGGTCGCGCGGCAGCATGGGATCGTGATTGCCTGAGATCCAGATCCAGTCGCGACCGGTCTGGAGCGCGGCGACAGCGTCGCGATCATCCGCCGACAGGCGTTCATGCGCGGAGCGATCGTGAAAGCTGTCGCCGAGTGCGATGACCATTCCTGGATTATGGCGGGAGATGACAGCAGCGAGACGGCTGAGCGTCGCCAGCGTGTCGTAGGGCGGCAGCAGCACGCCGCGGGTGGCGAAGCTGGAACCTTTTTCGAGATGCAGATCGGAGACGACAAGCAGGCGCTGCTCTTCCCAGAACAACGCGCCGGACAGATCAGCCGCGAAAGTCACATCGCTGATGGTGATCCTGGAAACGCGCACGTCCTCGACATCCTCTGAAACCAGCGCGCCCAAAGTCACGTCAAACCTGCTTTATCCCATCGCCTCTTTGACGAGCTCGTCGGCGGCTTCCGCCAGCAACTCGTCGCCCGCTTCGCCATAAACTGACTCGCGGCCGATTTCCAGCATCACGGGGACCGCGAGCGGGGAGACGTGATCGAGTTCCCGGTGCGTGATGTGCCCCTGGATGCGCGTGAGCATGTCGCTCAGACGGCGCAGGTCGAGCAGGCCGGTAGCGGCATCGGCACGCGCGGCGCGTAGCAGGACGTGGTCGGCCTCGTGTTTTCGCAGGACGTCGTAGACCAGATCGGTCGAGAACAGCACCTGGCGGCGGCTCTTCTCTTCGCCGGTGTGGCGGCGCGCGATCAGGCCGGAGATGATCGCGCAGTTGCGGAAGGTGCGTTTCATCAGGGCGGATTCGGCGAGCCAGGCCTCTAAGTCGTCGCCAAGCATATCGGGGTCGAACAGCGCGTTGAGGTCGATCCGGCCGTCGCGGATCATGAAGGAGAGATCGCCGAGTCCCCAGATCGCCACGGCGTATTCGTTGGCGACGAAGCCGAGCGGCCGTGCGCGGGCGCGCTCGAGACGGCGCGTCAGCAGCATGCCGAGCGTCTGATGCGCAAGCCGGCCTTCGAACGGATAGCAGACGATGTAATGCTTGTTGGCGCGCGGAAAGCTCTCGACCAGGAGCTCGCGCACCGCAGGCACGCGCGAGACGTCCTTCTGTTGCGACAGCCAGTCGCGCACCTGCTCCGGCAAACCCTTCCACGCGCGGCCGTCATCGAGCAGCCGACGCACGCGTTCGGCGAGATAGGTCGACAGCGGGAACTTGCCGCCCATATAGGACGGCACTTTCGGGTCCTTGTCATTGGCACGCGAGACATAGACCTGGTCCTCGACCAGGGTTTCATAGCGCACCACCTCGCCTGAGAACACGAAAGTGTCGCCGGGCGAGAGGCCCTCGATGAAGGCTTCCTCGATCTCGCCGAGCAACCTGCCGCCGCGCGCGATCACGCCTGTGGATCCCGCACCGGCGCCGCGCGAGCGCACCAGCCGCACCTTCAGCATGTCGTCCTCGACGATGGTGCCGACATTCATCCGATAGCTCTGCCGCACCTTCGGGTTCGCAACGCGCCAGCGGCCCTCCTTGTCCTGCTTGATGCGGGCGAAGCGTTCATAGGTTTTCAGCGCGTAGCCGCCGGAGGCGACGAAATCGACGACGTCGTCGAAATCCTGCCGTGTGAGATCGGAATAGGGTGCGGCGGTGCGGACCTCGTCGTAGAGCTCGTCAGAAAGGAACGGCTCGCCGCAGGCGCAGCCGAGCACATGCTGGGCCAGCACATCGAGGGCGCCGGTGCGCAACGGCGGCGTATCCTGCGCATTCTCGGCGATGGCGTCGATCGCGACGCGGCACTCCAGCACCTCGAAACGGTTGGCGGGCACCAGCACGGCGCGTGAGGCCTCGTCGAGACGGTGGTTGGCGCGGCCGATCCGCTGCATCAGGCGCGAGGATCCCTTTGGCGCGCCGATATTGACGACGAGATCAACGTCGCCCCAGTCGACGCCAAGATCGAGGGAGGAGGTGCAGACCACGCCGCGCAGGCGCCCCGCCGACATCGCGTCCTCGACCTTGCGGCGCTGCGCGACGTCGAGCGAGCCGTGATGCAAGGCGATGGCGAGACCATCGTCGTTCATGCTCCAGAGGTTCTGGAACAGCATCTCGGCCTGGCTGCGGGTGTTGACGAAGACCAGCGTGGTCTTGTTCGCCTTGATCAGCTCGTAGATTTCAGGAAGCGCATGGCGCGCGCTGTGACCTGCCCAGGGCAGCCGCTCGCGCGTGTCGAGCATCTCGACCTCAGGGGGCGCCGCGCCGCCGGCGACGACGATGTCGGCTCCGACTTCTTTGCCTTCGGGTTGCGGCACCAGGAAGCGCGCGAGCTGGTCCGGTTCAGCCACCGTCGCCGACAGGCCGATCGCGCGCAGCTGCGGCGCCAGCCGCCACAGCCGCGCCAACCCGAGCGACAACAGATCGCCGCGCTTGGAGGTCACCAGCGCGTGCAGCTCGTCGAGCACGATGCGCTTGAGCGAGGAGAAAAGGAACGGCGCGTCGTCGGAGGAGAGCAGCAGCGCGAGTTGCTCCGGCGTGGTGAGCAAGATATCCGGCGGATAGCGCCGCTGCCGCTGGCGCCGCGACACCGGCGTATCGCCGGTGCGGGTCTCGACCTTGATCGGAAGGCCCATCTCTGCGATCGGCCGTTCCAGATTGCGCGCGATGTCGACGGCGAGTGCCTTGAGCGGCGAGATGTAGAGCGTGTGCAGGCCGCCGCTGCGCTGCAGGCTGCGGCCGGTGGAGACCACGGATTTCATCGATGCCGCGGGCGCAGCGCTCAGCTCCACCAGCGTCGGCAGAAATCCCGCCAGCGTCTTACCGGCGCCGGTCGGCGCGATCAGGAGCGCGCTAGCGTCCTCGCGCGCTTTCTCCAACAGCGCGAGCTGATGCTCGCGCGGCGACCAGCCGCGGGCCGCGAACCACGCCTGGAAGCGGTCGGGCAGCAGCGCTGGCGTCTTCGCCGGAGATTTGAGGATGCGAGGCGGCACGGCATCACAGGTAAGCCGTGGCGGCGGGTTCGTCGAGGGGTAGCTCCGCCCGCAGCTCTCGTAGGGTGGGCAAAGCGGAAGCGTGCCCACCAAGCGGATCGGTACCAGGAGAGATGGTGGGCACGGCGCAAGGGCGCCTTTGCCCACCCTGCGGCATCTCGATTGCCGAGAGAGCCTACTCCGTCATCGGCTTGTCGGACACATCCCAATCCTTGCCGTTGAAGATGGAGGTGAACAGCGTCTTCATCGGCGTGTAGTCGTCGGGCGTGTAGCTGTAGTCGACACCATCGAGGAAGAATGGCGAGTGGAATCCGTTGAGATTCGATGCCTGCTTCAGCACATTGGCGCGAGTCAGCTCGTCGCCGCAGCGGCGCAGGATTTCGCCCATGGTGACCGCCTGACCGTAGCCTGCATAGGCGATGGTGTTATCAGGATCGACGCTGGGCAGGTAATTCTTGCGCAGCTCCTCGAATGCCGAGGGGCCTGGATCCTTTTCCCATCGGCCAGGACCTGCGTCCTTCGAATAGCGGATCGCGACGATGTCCTTTGCATTCTCGAAGCCCGCGGCACTGAGAATGGATTTTCCGGTCGAGCCGGCCGACAGCAATTGCAGCGGCTTCCAGCCGAGCTCGGCGACTTTCCGGATCGATTGCGACGATGCCTTGCCGGTGGAGATATTGTAGAACACGTCCGCGCCCGACTTCGAGAGATTGATGAGCTGGGAATCGACGGTGGGATCGGTGAGATCATAGGTCTGCTCCATGATCACCGATGCGGTGCCGCCGGCATCGGCCAGCACCTTCTTGAACGGGCCTAGGAAGTCGCGGCCGAAATCGTCGTTCTGGTAGAGGATGCCGACCTTGGCATTCGGCTTCACGCTGACGACATGCCGCGCCAGGATGCGCGCCTCGGTTGGATAGAGCGGCAGGCCCGCCATGGTCCATTTGAATTCTTTCGGGTTATTCCATTTCGACGCACCGGTGTTGAGCAGCAGCTGCGGCACGCCCTTGGAGTTGAGATATTTGTGCACGGCGGTCTGCGGCGCGGTGCCGAGCGAGCCGTAGAGTGCCAGCACTTCCTCCTGCTCGACCAGGCGCCGCGTCGCCTCGACACATTTCGGTGCGCTGTAGGCGTCGTCCATGGTGAGGAATTTGACCTTGCGCCCGTTGATGCCGCCCTTCTCGTTCAGCATCTGGAAATAGGCCTCGCCGATACGCCCGAGCACGCCGTAGAGCGAGCCGGGGCCGGAATGCGGCACGGTTTGGCCAATCTTGATCTCGGTGTCGCTGGCGCCCGGATCGTATTTCTTCTCAGCGGCCCAGACATAGGGCGCGGGCAGAACGGACGCGGCGATGGTTGCGAGCGCGGCGGCGCTGACATCGCGCCGCGATGGATTTGTCGTCATTGTTGTTTCTCTCCCTAGTGCGCGCATTGTGCTGGGAACGCAGCACAGCTCGCAAGTGGGAAGTCGCAGCTTTGCGACGCAATGACGCGTAAATTGCAGTGAGCTAGCGCCTAGACTCAAGTTTTCTCGGCGACGACGACGAGGCCGCGCACCGGCTCGTTGTTCTCGACGCGCGGCGAGGCCGGCTCCAGTGTCAGCAGCTTTAGTCCAGCGTTGCCGATGGCGCCGCGGACATATTCCGTGGAATGGGCATAGCGCAGGCCCTCGCCGAGCACGATGCCGCTACCATCATGCGTCTCCAGCGTGAAGGCGAGCACACCGCCTGAGACGAGCACGCGCCTGGCTTCGGTCAGCACAGGCGCGAGATCGGAGAGATAGACCAAGGCGTCCGCGGCGACGACGAGGTTCGCGTTGGCATCAGCCTTGGTGCGCAGGCCGTCGATCATGTCGGCGACCTCGAGCTCGGCATAGAGCCCGGTGGCGCGCGCCTCCTTGATCATGCCGGGCGACAAATCGATGCCGATGAAATGATCGACCTGCTTGGCGAAAGCGGCTGCCGCGAGCCCGGTGCCGCAGCCGAGATCGATGGTGCGTTTGAAAAACGCCGGCTTCTTTGCGGCGACGCGCGCCGCGAGCACCGCCTTGAAGATCAGCGCGGGCGCGCGATAGCCGAGATCGTTGATCAGCGCGTGCTCAAAGCGCGGCGCGTATTGATCGAACAGCGCCTGCACATAGGCTTTGGGCATTTCCGAGAGCTGTGCGTCGCCGAGCCGGATCAGATGCAGCCCGGCACCATGCTGGTCCTCTGGATCGGCTCGCTGCGCTTCCCGGAACGCTGCGATCGCCTTGTCGCGCTCGCCGAGCTGCATGCGGATTTCGCCGAGCGTGAACCAGGCCGAGGTGAAATCAGGCGCGAGCTCGATCGCCTGCTCCAGAAGGTCGGCGGCGGCGGGCAGATCACCCTTGAGGTGGAGGTCGCGTGCGAACTCGAAACGGCGGTCGGCCATGAGATCGCCGGAGGTCAGAAACAGGCGGAGCGGCATTGGGAACCGAAGCATGACTCGAAGAATTGGCGGCGCAGCCTATATGACAGAAATGCGCCCGCAAGACATCCTGCTGCCAACTGCTGCCGGCCTGTGCTGCAAGCCCGGTGGCTTTCATATCGATCCGATCCGCCCGGTCGAGCGGGCCGTGATCACCCACGGCCATTCCGATCATGCCCGCGCCGGCCATGGTGCGGTGCTGGCGACGCAGGAAACGCTGGACATGATGCGGCTGCGCTATGGCGAGAATTTTGCCGGCTCGACGCAAGCGATCAGTTATGGCGAGGAAATCCGGCTCGGCGACGTCAAGATCAAGTTTCACCCGGCCGGCCACGTGCTGGGCTCGGCACAGATCGCGGTCAGTTGCAAAGACACCTGTATCGTTGCTTCCGGCGATTACAAGGACGCACCTGATCCGACCTGCACGCCATTCGAGCTGGTGCCCTGCGACATCTTCATCACCGAGGCCACCTTTGGCCTGCCGGTGTTTCGCCATGGCGATGCTGCGGACGAGGTGAAAAAACTGCTGGCCTCGGTCGCGCTGTTTCCCGAGCGTGCGCATCTGGTCGGCGCCTATTCGCTCGGCAAGGCGCAACGCGTGATCGCGCTCTTGCGGCAGGCCGGCTATGACGCGCCCATCTATCTGCATGGCGCGATGGAGACGATCACGCATTACTACCAGAGCCGCGGCATCGACCTCGGCGAGCTCAGGCCGGCGATAGGCATGAAGAAGGCGGCGCTCGCCGGCACCATCACGCTGGCACCGCCCTCGGCCACCGCCGATCTCTGGACGCGCCGCTTCCCCGATCCCGTCACGGCGTTCGCATCCGGCTGGATGCGCGTGCGCGCCCGCGCCCGGCAGCGTGGCATCGAACTGCCGCTGGTGATCTCCGATCATGCCGATTGGGACGGCCTCACCGCGACGATCACAGCGACCGGCGCCGGCGAGGTCTGGGTCACGCACGGCCAGGAAGACGCGCTGGTGCATTGGTGCAAGACGCAAGGCCTGCGGGCGCGGCCGCTCGATCTCGTCGGCTATGGCGAGGAGGAGGAGGCCGAGCCGCCGCTCACCAAAGAGGCCGAGGCATGAACCGCTTCGCCGAACTGCTGGATCGCCTCGCCTACGAGCCCGGCCGCAACAACAAGCTGCGGCTGATCACCGGCTATTTTCGCGAGGTCGGCGATCCCGACCGCGGTTATGCGCTGGCCGCACTCACCGGCGCGCTGAGTTTCAAGCACGCCAAGCCGGCGCTGGTCCGCGATCTCATCGCGTCGCGGACTGATGAGGTGCTGTTCGGGTTGTCGTATGATTACGTCGGCGACCTCTCGGAGACGGTGGCGCTGATGTGGCCGAAGGCGGCCATGGCGGCCCACAACAGCCCGCCTCCCCCCACCCTCACCGAAGTCGTCACTACGCTGCGTACGCTCGGTAAGACCGAGCTGCCAAGGCAGCTCGAACGTTGGCTCGACGAGCTCGATGAGACCGGCCGCTGGGCATTGCTGAAGCTCGTCACCGGCGCGCTCCGCATCGGCATCTCCGCGCGGCTGGCCAAGACCGCGGCCGCCGCGCTTGGCGACAAGGACCCGCATGAAATCGAGCTGATCTGGCCGGGACTCGCGCCGCCCTATCTCGACCTGTTCGCCTGGCTGGAAGGCCGTGCCGAAAAGCCGGTCAATCGCGATCCCGCACCGTTCCGGCCCGTCATGCTGGCGCATGCGATCGAGGATACCGATTTCGCGGCGCTCGATCCTGCCGACTACATTGCCGAATGGAAATGGGACGGCATCCGTGTGCAGGCTGTGGCGGGCCGCGACGATCGCGGTCACATCACGGCGCGGCTCTATTCGCGCACCGGCGAGGATATCACGGGAAGCTTTCCGGATCTGGTGCCGCCGCTGCGCCTGCCGGGCGCGATCGACGGCGAGCTGCTGATCCTGCGCGAAGGCCGCGTGCAGAGTTTTAACGTCCTGCAACAGCGGCTGAACCGCAAGGTCGTCTCGCCGAAGCTGATCAAGGAATTTCCGATTCACTTGCGCGCCTACGATCTGCTTGGGGATGACGAGAACGATTTGCGCGAGCTGCCGTTCGCGGACCGGCGCGAGCGGCTGGAGACGTTCATCAGAAAACTCGATGATCCCCGCATCGACCTCTCACCGATCGTCCCTTTCGCGAGCTGGGACGCGCTCACCGCCGCGCGCGCGGATCCCGCGAGCGCCGGCGCGGGCGATGATGCCGATGCCGTCGAGGGTGTCATGCTGAAGCGGCGCGATGCGCCTTATCTGCCGGGACGGCCGAAGGGCCAATGGTGGAAGTGGAAGCGCGATCCGCACATCATCGATGCCGTGCTGATGTATGCGCAGCGCGGCCACGGCAAGCGCTCGTCCTATTATTCCGACTATACCTTTGGCGTCTGGACCGAGACCGAGAACGGCGACGAGTTGGTGCCGGTCGGAAAAGCCTATTTCGGCTTCACCGACGAGGAGCTGCTGCAGATCGACCGCTTCGTCCGCCGCAACACCACGGAAAAGTTCGGCCCCGTCCGCCATGTCGTGCACGAGCGCGACAAGGGGCTGGTGCTGGAGGTCGCCTTCGAAGGTCTGCAGCGCTCGCCGCGACACAAATCCGGCGTCGCCATGCGCTTTCCCCGCATCAACCGCCTGCGTTGGGACAAGCCACCGCGGGAAGCGGATAGGCTGGAAACACTGGAAAAGATGCTCAAAGCGGAAGCGGCGGAGATTGAGGCTTGAAGCTCGATTCACCGCGAAGGCAGTGCGCTCCCTCGCCCGCTTGCGGGAGAGGGTCGGGGAGAGGGCTGTCTCCGCATTGGGATTCCCCCAGAGGCGAAAGCCCTCACCCGGCGCTTCGCGCCGACCTCTCCCGCAAGCGGGAGAGGTTGCACCGAGCGCGCGGCTGGCGGCGCACCCAAGTCGAGGCTCTCGCATGCTGCCCGAACTAAAATCCCGTAAGTCGATTGACGGCCTGTTGCGGGTTCCCCATGTCCCCCGCCGTGCCCTATAATGCGGTCGAATCCGAAGGAGTTTTGCGATGGCCCACGACGTTAGAGATTTGCCGGCCGGCCACAGCGATGGCCTGCACCGCTTTCTCGGCGGCTCGCCGCTGGCGGTCGCGTTTCGGCTGGTGCTGCTCTCGATCCTGGTCGGCGTCGTGCTGGCGGCGATCGGCTTCGATCCCTGGAATATCCTCATCAGCATTCGCCTCTTGTTCCAGCGGCTGTGGGATCTCGGCTTCGATGCCGTGAACTGGCTGTGGCGCTATTTCCTGCTCGGCGCCGTCATCGTGATCCCGATCTGGCTGCTCTCGCGCGTCTTCGGCTCGCCGCGCGGCCGCTAAGGCCCTTCCCGAATGCGCGATCGGCGCAAGCACGCCATGCCGGCCGCGATGGTGCATTCGACACACGGGTCGGGTACACGCACCTGACATGAACGGACCGCTTCATCCCCGGGTCGGCTCCCGTCAGGTGTTCGCCATCGCGGGCCCCGCGATGGTCGCGAACCTCACCACACCGCTGATCGGCGTGGTCTCGACCACTGCCATCGGGCGGCTCGACGATGCCACGCTGCTCGGCGGCGTCGCGATGGCCTCCGTCATCTTCGACTGCCTGTTCTGGCTGTTCGGTTTCCTGCGCATGAGCACGCTCGCTTTCACCGCGCAGGCGCTCGGCGCGGGCAAGACGCGCGAGCAGACCGTGATCCTGGTTCGCGGCTTCATCGTCGCCGGCTTGATCGGTGCCGCGCTGATCGCGCTGCAATTGCCGCTCGGCGGCGTGCTGTTCGACCTGATGGGCGGCAGTGAAGGTGTCACGCGCGCCGCAAAAACCTATTTCATGATCCGGATCTGGTCGTCGCCATTCGCCTTCGCGAATTATGTCATTCTCGGCTGGCTGGTCGGACAGGGCCGCGCCAATCCGGCGCTCGCGCTCCAGGTCGTCATCAACCTCGTCAACATGGCGGCGACGGTGTTGCTGGTGCTGGTCTATGACACCGGAATCGCCGGCGCTGCGATCGCCGCGCTGCTGTCGGAGAGCATAGGGTTCGTGCTCGGCGTCATCGTCTGCCGGCGCTATGCCGAGGGCGGCTTTGCCGTGCCTCGCGCAAGGCTGCTCGAGCGCGCCAAGCTGATGCGGCTATTGGCTGTCAATTCCGACATCATGATCCGCACCGCAGCGCTGATCACGGTATTCCTGTTCTTTACCGCCAAAGGCGCGCGTGCCGGCGACGTCACGCTGGCGGCGAACTCCGTGCTCAACAATTTCCTGCTGGTCAGCGCCTTCTTCCTCGACGGCCTTGCCAACGCCGCCCAGCAGCTCTGCGGCCGCACCTTTGGCGCGCGCGATGCCAGGGGCTTTGGGGATTCGACCCGGCTGGTGCTGCTGTGGGGGCTCGGCTTCGCACTGGTCGTCGCCGTGCTGTTCGCGCTGTTCGGGCCGAACCTGATCAATGTCATGACCGCAAGCGAGGACGTCCGCCGCGCCGCGCGCGAGTTCCTGCCGTTCATCGTGCTTGCGCCCATTCCCGGCGTGTTCGCTTTCGGCTTCGACGGCATCTATGTCGGCGCTACCTGGGCGCGCGAGATGCGCAATCTGATGCTGGCGGCGCTTGCGATCTTCTTCGGGATCTGGCTGGCGCTGCAATCGTTCGGAAATGCCGGGCTGTGGTCCGCGCTGCTCGCGTTCTATGTCGCTCGCGGCGGATTGCAGGGTGCAAGGTATCCGGCGCTGTTCAGGACGACGTTTCCCTCTTCTCCTTCTCCCCGCTTGCGGGGAGAAGATCGGGATGAGGGGGAGCTTCCGCAAGGATGGTGAGAGGAGGATTCGAGGAGAGTCCCCCTCGCCCGGATTGCATCTTCGATGCAACCGGCCTCTCCCCGCGGGGAGAGGCGAAGAACTACATCCCCGGCCAGTCTTCCGCCGTCAGCGTCGCGGCATCGGCACCGACGATCTCGGAGAGCGAATCTCGGCCCGTGCGCAACAAGGTCGAGGTGAGATCGCGCTTGATCTCATCGACGAGGCCGAGGCCCTTGTAGACCAGTGACGAATAGAGCTGAATCAGGCTCGCGCCGGCGCGGATTTTTGTCAGCGCTGCACCACCGGAATCGACTCCACCGACGCCGATCAAGGGGAATGCGCCCTCGACGCGCACATAGGTTTCGGCGACCATGCGCGTCGACAACCGGAACAGCGGCCGGCCGGACAGGCCGCCCTGCTCTTTCGACCGCATCTCCTCGCGCAGCGTGCTCGGCCGTGCGACTGTCGTGTTCGACACGATCATGCCGTCGACCCGGCGCGAGCGCGCGACCTGCACGACATCGTCGAGCTGGGCGAGGCTGAGGTCCGGCGCGATCTTCAGCAGCACCGGCGTGTCGCCGGCCTTCTGCCTGACACGCTCGCGGGCGTCGATCACGTGGGCGAGGAGATCATCGAGCAGCGCGCCTTCCTGCAAATTACGCAGGCCTGGCGTGTTCGGCGAGGAGACGTTGATGGTGAAATAGCTCGCGACCGGAGCAAAAGTCTCGATCAGCTTGACGTAGTCGGCGATGCGGTCGGGCGAATCCTTGTTGGCGCCGACATTGACGCCGACGATACCGCCATGCTGCGCACGCGCGGCGAGCCGGCGCAACGCGACTTCGGCGCCGTCATTGTTGAAGCCCATGCGGTTGATGACGGCTTCGTCGCGCTCCAGGCGAAACAGCCGCGGCCGCGGATTGCCGCTTTGCGGCTTTGGCGTCACCGAGCCGATCTCGACGAAGCCGAAGCCGAGCCGCAGCAGGGCATCGGGCACTTCCGCGCTCTTGTCGAAGCCTGCGGCCATGCCGATTGGATTCGGAAAGTTCAGCCCGAAAGCGCGCACCGCAAGTTTTGAGTCGTCCGGCCGCGGCTTCGCCGGCGGCAGGAAGCGCAGGCCCTGGATCGCAAGGCGATGGGCGTCCTCCGGATCGAGCCAGCGCAACACCGGCAGCGAGAGTGCATCGAAAGCGCGGATCACGGGGTAAGCTCCGGAACGTCGTGGCTGCCATCGGAGCGCATATTGAGGTTTATCACCGAGAGCACCGCGCCGAGATCGAGCTCGCCATAAAGATGCGGAAACAGCTCGTCATTGCGCGAGCGCTCCCAGCGTAATTCGGCTCCGAGCGCGTCGCCGTCGACCTCAACCAGGAACAGCGCGCGCTGGCCGAAATAATGCTTGCGCAAGGTCTCCGGAACCTGTGCAGCGGTCGAAAAATGGATAAAGCCGTCGCGGACGTCATCTGCGCTGCCGCTGTATACGCCGTGTCGTTCCGCCTCGCGCCAGGCCGAGGCCGGACAGATTTTGTAGATCTTGACCACCAGTTCCGGCGTCCTGCTTGCTCTTTGAGTCTGTTGGGGTTTTCGGCCCGTATGAGGGCGGACCCGGGGCGCGACCGTAAAGGCGGCCCCTGCCGAACTCAAGACTTAGCCGGTACCCCTTGCGCGAAAATCGGAAAACCGGTTGATTTGAGGATAGTTTTCCTGAGTTGCGACGGGCTGGACCTTCCATGGTCAGACAAGCCAAAGCGCAGAGGATGCTAACCCATGGCCAGATCTGGGGCGCGCTGGATCGACTGGCCGCGCGCGCCGGGCTGTCGCCGTCCGGCCTTGCCAAACGCGCCGGGCTCGACCCCACCACCTTCAATAAATCCAAGCGCGTCACCTCCGACGGCCGCGAACGCTGGCCCTCGACCGAATCGATCGCGAAGGCACTGGCGGCAGCGGAATCGTCGATCGAGATTTTTGCCAGGCTGGTCGACGATGATTCCGGCGGCGGCCGCACCGTACCGCTGCTCGGCTTCACGCAGGCAGGCGCCAGTGGCGCGTTCGACGAATCCGGCATTCCATCGGGCAGGGGCTGGAGCGAGATCGCACTGCCGGCCGACGAGGACAGCCACGCCTTCGCGCTGGAGATTTCCGGCGATGCGCTGATTCCGGCCTATCGCGACGGCGATGTCATCCTGGTTTCACCGAGCGCGCCGATCCGCAAAGGCGATCGCGTGGTGGTGAAGACGAAGGCGGGTGAAGTGACGCTCGCCACGCTCAAGCGCCGCTCCGCGAAGGCGCTGGACTTGCAGCCGCTCGACGGGACGCAGGCAGAGCGGACGGTGGCGGCGAGTGATGTTGCGTGGATCGCAAGGATCGTGTGGGCGAGCCAGTGAGGCAAACTCACTGTCGTCCTGGCGAAAGCCAGGACCCATTACCCCCAGGAAGAAGTGTTCGCGCGAGACGATAACTCCGAGTCTCCGTAACCACATCCGACAGTGGTTATGGGTCCTGGCTTTCGCCAGGACGACGTTGGGGTAGACGGTTGCGACTATAAGGAGATCCGCAGCCCTCACGCACTCCGCGCCAGGGCGCCGTCGATCATGTTCACCGCGTTCTGCACGCCATATACCGCGACGAACGAGCCGAAGCGCGGACCCTTCTCCTGGCCGAGCAGCACCTGGTAGAGCATGTTGAACCAATCGAGCGTGACGCCGGGGCGACCATCCTTGCCCTTCTTGACCTGGTCGAGGAACGGCTCGCGGCGGCCAATCTCGTAGACGACGTTCTGGATGTCCTCTGGCGTTGCATCCTGCGGTAACTGAGACAGCGCTTCGCGCAAATCCTGCAACGCGGCGCGCTCGGTGTCGATGGGCACGCGGAACTGCTTCGTCGGTGCGACGAAGTCGCGATAGTAGTTGATGGCGTAGCCGACCATCGCGTCCAGCTTCGGATGGGTCTGCGGGCTGACGCCGGGGCGGTAGCGGCCAATAAATCCCCAAAGCGTCTCGGCGTTTTCCGCGTTCGACGACGACACCAACGTCAGCAGCAGCTGGAATGTGACGGGCATGTCGCCCTGCGGCGGCTTGCCGTTGTGGATGTGCCAGACCGGATTGCCGAGCTGTTGCTTGTCATCCTGCCTGGTAAAGCCGTCGATGAATTGCTGGTAATCGTCGACGTTACGCGGGATGACGTCGAAATACAGCCGCTTCGCCGCCTTCGGCTCGCGATACATGAACAGCGACAGCGATTCCGGTGAGGCGTAGCGCAGCCATTCGTCGATGGTGAGGCCGTTGCCCTTAGACTTCGAGATCTTCTGGCCCTTCTCGTCGAGAAAGAGCTCATAGTTGAAGCCTTCGGGCGGCGTGGCGCCGAGCGCCCTCGCGATCGCGCCGGAGAGCTTCACGGAGTCGATGAGATCCTTGCCGGCCATCTCGTAGTCGACGCCGAGCGCGACCCAGCGCATCGCCCAGTCGGCCTTCCACTGGCACTTGACGTTGCCGCCGGTGACTGATGTTTCGACTTCCTGGTTCGTATCAGGATCGACATAGGTCACCGTTCCGGCCGCGACGTCGCGGCGGATCATCGGCACTTGGAGCACGATTCCGGTTGTCTTGCTGATGGGCAGGAACGGCGAATAGGTAGCGCGGCGATCGGGGCCGAGCGTCGGCAGGATGATCGCCATGATCTTGTCGTAGGCGGCCAGCATCTTGAGCAGCGTCGCGTCGAAGCGGCCTGAGGTATAATAGTCGGTCGAGCTTGCGAACTCGTAGTCGAAGCCGAAATGATCCAGAAACGCGCGCAAGCGCGCGTTGTTGTGCGCGCCAAAACTGTCATGCGTGCCGAACGGATCGGGCACGCGCGTCAGCGGCTTGCCGAGGTTAGCTTCCAGAGGCGCCTTGTTCGACACGTTATCCGGGACCTTGCGCAGGCCGTCCATGTCGTCGGAGAAGGCAAGCAGGCGCGTCTTGATCTTGTCCTCGGTGAGGACGCGGTAGGCATGGCGCACCATCGAGGTACGCGCGACCTCGCCGAACGTACCGATATGCGGCAGGCCCGATGGCCCGTAGCCGGTCTCGAACAGCACCTCGTCCTTCGGGCTTTTCTTCAGCCGCGCGACAATGGCCTTCGCCTGCTCGAACGGCCAGGCGTTGGATTGTTCGGCGAGCGCACGAAGATCGCTCGGGCTCATGCTGGGATCGATAACGGACATCAAGAGGCCTCCGGGCCGCGGAAAATAGCGATTTCCGGGGAGAATGCAATTTGTGGGGCGGTGTTGCCTCACGTACCGCAGCAATCCAGACTGTCACCGCGGAAACAGTCTGGATTGCTTCGTCGCAAGGGCTCCTCGCAATGACGGCGGAGGGAGCAGCGACAGGCTTAGAACGGGCTCACCGAAAAATACCGCAGCCACAAATCCGTGTAGCGGCCTTTTTCCCAGACGCGGAACAGCGCCCAATTCAGGGCCTGGCGCAGCACGTCGTTGCCCTTGCGCACGGCGATGCCGATGCCTTCGCCGAAGAAGCGGCTTTCGACGAAGGGGCCGCCGGAGAAGGCGCAGCAATCGCCGGAATCGGTGCCGTTGATCCAGAACGCCAGCGAGATCGCATCGCCGAAGATGAAATCGACCTCGCCCTTGCGAAGTGCGGCGCGCAAGCTCTCGTCATTTGGATAGGCGTGCAGCTCGGCATCGGTGAACATCGCCTTCAGATAGGCCTCATGCGCGGACCCCGCGATGACGCCGACCTTCTTGCCTTCGAGATATTCGGGCCGGACCTCCGGCATCACCGCATCCTTGCGCGAGACGAAGCGCGCCGGCACGCGGTAATAGGGGTCGGTGAAATCGACGCGTGCGCGAAGCTGCGGACTCGTCGCCATCGAGGCGATGATGGCGTCGCCCCGGTTCGAGGTCAGCGCATCGACCAGAGTCTCAAAGCGGCGCATCTGCACCGTGCAGGTGACTTTGATCTCTTCACAAAGAGAACGGGCGAGATCGACGTTGAAGCCGGCCGGATTGCCGTCGGCGCCGGTATAGTTGAACGGCGGGTAGTCCGTCTCGGTCAGGAATCGGATCACGGTCAGGCGCGACAAGTCCGGCCGCTCCGGGCGTCGCCGCGGGTCCCAGAAACCGGGCACGGCTTGGGGGGCCGCTTGAGGCGCGGTTTGCGGCGTGGCATGAGGTGGCACAGGGGGCTGCTTGGCCGGGGTTTGCGCCTTGGCGCCGGGCAGGGCAGCGAGCAGGCACGCGGCGACAGCGAGCGCCGTCAGCAAGCCACGGGCAGATTTGGACGGTTTCGGCTGTTGCGATGGAGCCATCGGCCGGAAATGAACGAATTTCGTTGGGATCGGAGGGCCTTATAGACCATCCGGCCGGGAACGCGAGCGCCGATTATAGTCGAGGTGCGCTCCCTCCCCCGCTTGCGGGGGAGGGCTGGGGAGAGGGTGTCGCTACAAAGGGATAGTCCCCAATAGGAGCGAGCCCTCACCCGGCGCTTTGCGCCGACCTCTCCCGCAAGCGGGAGAGGTTACACCGAGAACGCCGCGCGATCATTCCGCCAAATGCCTACAGATACCGCTTCAAATCCGCCGCGGCCTCTTCCGGGGTCCGCTTCAGATTGAACGGCGAGACGAAGCGGCCGTCGCGGTCCATCAGATAGATCAGCGCGGTGTGGTCCATGGTGTAGTCGCCGTCCTTGGTCGGGACCTTCTTGGCGTAGACCCGGTAGGAGGTGATCACCTTGGCGGTCTCGGCGGGATCGCCGGACAGGCCCTCGAGATGCGGATCGAAGCTCGAGAGATAGTCTTTCATGGTCGCGGGCGTGTCGCGCTCGGGATCGACCGAGATGAAGACGGCATTGACCTTGTCGGCATCCTTGCCCAGCGCGCGCAGTACCTCCGACATCTCGAACAGCGAGGTTGGACAGACATCAGGACAATGGGTGTAGCCGAAGAAGATCAGCGTCGGCTTGCCCTTGAGGCTCTTGTCGGTGACGGCTTTGCCGTTCTGATCGGTGAGCTGGAACGGGCCGCCGATCGCCGCGGGCTGCGCGACCTTGCTGACCCCGCCCATGGCCCAGAACAGCACCAGCAGACCGACAACGAGGCTTGCGGCAAACGTGGTCGCGATCACCAGCGGGCGGGCAGTGGAACTCATGAGCGGAAACTTCCTGTCGCGGATCAGAAGCAGGCGGCGAACCCGGTCCTGATCATTTCGAAGAACACCTGGCTGCCGTAGTGGAACCACAGCGCGAGCGCACCGAGCACGACCAGACCGCCGACCCCCGCGCCCGCCAACAGCAGCACGGGCGGCGTCCGGGCGGCAGTGGGCGAATTGTCCGATACAGGGTGTGCCGGATGCACGGGTTGAGCCATGGCGATGATCGGGGCGAAGGCCCCGGTTCCCAAGCCTCCAGATAAGCTTTGGCCCGCCTGCGGGCAAGACG
Organism: Bradyrhizobium diazoefficiens; assembly: GCF_016599855.1. NCBI lineage: Bacteria > Pseudomonadati > Pseudomonadota > Alphaproteobacteria > Hyphomicrobiales > Nitrobacteraceae > Bradyrhizobium > Bradyrhizobium diazoefficiens. The sequence continues at coordinate 6,833,963 of NZ_CP067041.1, forward strand.
CCGCGGGCGGGCCAAAGACGATCTGGTCAAGCCGATCCGGTCAGGCCGGGGACGTCAGTGCAGGAGCTGGCCCCGGGCGGATTCGAGCTGATCCGCTCGCGGCATAGCCCGCCGCGACGGCTTGATGGCCGAGGCCTGCGCGTCCATGTAGCAGGGCTTGTACATCGCCTGGAGCTGCCTGCCCCTGAGGAAGAGCATGTGCGGTGTGAGGCCGCCGCGCTGGTTGATCCAGCGCTTCACCTGCGAGGGATACATCGCATAGAGCATCTGGGTCGCTTCGGGATTGGTGACGGCGCGGCCATTGGCGCCGAAGTCCCAAGCGGCGTGGAAGCCGAGCGTCGCGCTCGAGGTCACGCAGATGCGGTCATGCGGGATGGCGCCGAGCACGATGGTGCAGGCAGAGGCGCAGAGGCCGTCGATGATGACGGTATCGCCCGACTGACGCAGGTCCTGGTATCTGTCGACGTAGGTTCCGATCCGGCCGCCGCGGTCATCCGCGATCCGAACCACCGCGTGCGACGCCCCCATGCAAGCGATCAAGCAAACCGCCGCAAGCAACCCCGTCAGAACCTTCATTGTTCCCCGCCCCAGTCGTTTTCGAATCTGCGTGTCAGGTGGTGATGCGCGCCCAGCGTCCGTCGACTCTGTGGTTTTGTCTAGGCACGCCGGCTCACTCAAAACAAATTCAAATCCAGTGTTGCGTCCGCGCTGCACTCGGCCGGCCTCGATCCCAAAGTGGAACACGTTAACGATGTCTTACGCGACAAGCCCTTGATCTCAGTTGCAACCGCTGGCTTCAATCCCGGACAACTACAGGGGGGAACTCAATGGCCGAGCATTCGACAGAGCAGGCTGACGTCATTGTCGTCGGCGGAGGACTATCGGGACTGGTGGCGGCGACCGAGATTGCCGACGCCGGCAAGCGCGTCATTGTCGTCGACCAGGAAGGCGAGCAGTCGCTCGGCGGCCAGGCATTCTGGTCGTTCGGCGGACTGTTTCTGGTCGATTCCCCCGAGCAACGCCGGCTCGGCATCAAGGATTCCTTCGAGCTAGCGATGCAGGACTGGCTCGGCACCGCCGGCTTCGACCGCGACGAGGATTTCTGGCCGCGCCAATGGGCCGAAGCCTATGTCGCGTTCGCCGCCGGCGAGAAGCGCAACTGGCTGCGCGCGATGGGACATCGCGTCTTCCCCGTGGTCGGCTGGGCCGAGCGCGGCGGCTATGACGCGATGGGCCACGGCAATTCAGTGCCGCGCTTTCACGTCACCTGGGGCACCGGGCCCGGCATCGTCGAGCCGTTCGAGCGCCGCGCGCGCGAGGCCGCGAAGAGCGGTCGGCTGATCTTCAGGTTCCGCCATCGTGTCGATGCGCTCTCCATCACTGACGGCACCGTGGACGGCGTCAGCGGCGCGATCCTCGCACCCGACAGTGTCGAGCGCGGCAAGAGCTCGTCGCGCAACGTGGTCGGCGAGTTTGCGCTGAAGGCGCAGGCCGTGATCGTGGCGTCCGGCGGCATCGGCGGCAACCACGAGCTGGTGCGGGCGAACTGGCCGAAGCGGCTCGGCGAGCCGCCGAAATTCATGATCTCAGGCGTGCCCGAGCATGTCGACGGCCGCATGATCGGCATCACGGAAAAGGCCGGCGCCCGGCTGATCAACCGCGACCGCATGTGGCATTACGTCGAGGGCATCCAGAACTGGTCACCGATCTGGCCGCGCCACGGTATCCGCATCCTGCCCGGCCCCTCCTCGATGTGGTTCGATGCCACGGGCACGCGGCTGCCGGCGCCGCTATTCCCGGGGTCCGACACGCTCGGCCAGCTCAAATATATCATGTCGACCGGCTATGATTATTCCTGGTTCGTGCTGACGCAGGCCATCATCAAGAAGGAGTTTGCGCTGTCAGGCTCGGAGCAGAATCCCGATCTCACCGGCAAGAGCTGGCGCATGACCTTGCGCCGCGCCACCAACAAGGGCGCGCCGGCGCCGGTGGAGGCGTTCAAAAGCCACGGCGTCGACTTCATCGTGCGCGATAAGATCGAGGATCTCGTCGCCGCCATGAACGAGCTTGCCGGCAACGATTTGCTCAAGCTCGAGCACATCAGGATGCAGATCGAGGCGCGCGACCGTGAGATCGCCAATCCTTACGTCAAGGATGCGCAGGTGATGAACATCCACAACGCGCGGCATTACATCGGCGACAGACTGATCCGCACGGCGTCCCCGCACCGCATTCTCGATCCCGCGCAAGGCCCGCTGATCGCGGTCAAGCTCAACATCCTCACCCGCAAGACGCTGGGCGGCTTCGAGACCGATCTCGACTCCCGCGTGTTCGGCGCCGAAGGGCAAATCATTCCCGGGCTCTATGCGGTCGGCGAAGCCGCAGGCTTTGGCGGCGGCGGCGTGCACGGCTATCGCTCCCTGGAGGGCACCTTCCTCGGCGGCTGCCTGTTCTCGGGCCGTAACGCGGGCCGCGCCGCGGCGAAAGCGGTCAGCTGATTACAGGCGGGCGCCACCCAGCAGAGTTCCCCCGTCAGCAGTGAACGGCGGGGGAACGCAAACACTTCACAGATCAAGGCCTGCGACCGCGAGTAGGCCGGAGCGCCTGCTGCAGCGTGTGCTCTATATCGGACAATTGATACAGCCGCAGCAACAGCAGCCGATTCAGCAACGCGGCCTGGCGTTGAAGTCTCTCACGCTCCGATCTGTCGCCGATTTTTTCGGCGAGGTCCTCCAACGCCCAGAGACATTTCTGCACCGTGTTAATATTTTTCCGCAGCGTTTCGCAATCTCTGCGGGCCTCCGCGAGGTGCTTTCTCACCTCGCCGGAGGGCAACGCGACGATATCGGCGCAAACGACGTCGGAAGTCGCGCCGCCGATGTCGATCGGCTTTTCCACTTGCTGCATCGGACTGCCCATGATGTGCTCCATGCATCTCAGGCTGCACGTACCGTGGTCAGGAATTTCTCGACCTCCGTTTGCAGTCGTGCGCTATCGTTCGACAGCATTTGCGCTGAGGCCAGCACCTGGCTTGAGGCCGAGCCGGTCTCCGTCGCCCCGTGCTTCACATCGGTAATGTTCGAGGCCACCTCGTGGGTGCCTTGCGCCGCCTGCTGGATGTTGCGGGAGATCTCCTGCGTCGCTGCCCCCTGTTCTTCGACCGCGGATGCGATTGCGTACGATATCTCCGAGATACGACCAATCGTTCCGCTGATCTCCTTGATCGCAACCACCGAGGCCTGGGTGGCCGCCTGTATGTCACCGATCTGATGGCTGATCTCCCCGGTCGCCTTCGCGGTCTGCTCGGCCAGCGCCTTGACCTCCGACGCAACGACGGCAAAGCCGCGTCCGGCTTCGCCGGCACGTGCCGCTTCGATCGTTGCGTTGAGGGCAAGGAGATTGGTCTGACCCGCAATCGTGTTGATGAGTTCGACCACATCGCCGATACGGATTGCCGCATGCGATAGCTTGTTGACGCGATCGTTCGTCAGCTGTGCCTGATCTACGGCCGCGCCGGCAATCTTGGCGGCTTCCTGCACCTGGCGGCTGATTTCAGTCACTGATGAAGTTAGCTCTTCGGTCGCGGAGGCAACCGATTGAACGTTCGTCGACGCCTCCTCGGAAGCGGCAGAGACCGTGCTGGAAAGGTGCTGTGTCGTCTCGGCTGTCCGGGTCAGCGTCTTGGCCGCCGCTTCGAGCTCCGTCGAGGACGATGACAGCGTCTCGACGATCTCCCCGACCGCTTCCTCGAACTGACCGGCCAGCTTGTGCATTTCAGCCTTGCGCAGGGCGGCGGCGCGGGCTTCCGATTGCGCCTGTTCGGCTCGAAGGCGATCCGCTTCGATCATGTTGTCCTTGAAGACCTGAACTGCCTCGGCCATCTCGCCGATCTCGTCGGCCCGGCCCACGCCCGGGATCGCCGTGGAGGTGTCGCCACCGGCGAGCTTTCCCATGGCGGAGGTCATTCCCTTGATCGGGACCGCGATCGCGCCGGAGGTGAGCAAGGCAATCGCGCTGCTGAAGCCGAGACCTGCCGCAAGCAAGGCCCACAGGACTGCTCTCAGGAACGATATGTTCGCCTGCACCTCGTGGGTCTCTTCGGTAAGCATTCTGTTCTGATTGGACTTGATGCCGCCGGAGCGGGTGCCGTCGGCGCCCTTTGGCCCGTCCAGCAGATCAAGAATTTTGAGCGCGCGCGGCGCGGCTTCCGTCGCCAGAATGTGGACCGGCACATTCCAGTTCGCAGATTCCCTGAGAGTGAACATGTTCTCGTAGAGCGGAGCAAATTCGTCCCGAGCCTTCGTGATCTTCTCGAAAGAGGCCCGCTGGGACGGGGTGAGCAGGTCCTTTTTCGCACTGACCGCGGCGTAGCCTTTTTCGAAGCGTTCCCAGGGTTTGAAGAATTTGTCCTTGTCGGCCTTCTCACCTGACAGCAGGTACATGCGAAGCTGAGCCGTCGCCGCAGCAAAATTGCCGCGCGTATCCGCCATGGATTTGAGCAGGCTTTTGCGCTCGGGCGTGGCTTCCAGGCCTTCCTCTTCATTGATGATTGTCGTGATCCCGGAGAAGATCGTTTCGGCACGCGGGCCGGCCTCGGTCACCAGGAGCTTGGTCGCCGGATACGCATCGGCGGTGAACGCGATCGCCTCGGCTCTGTCCTGGGCTGCACGGAATTCCGAGAGCAGCGCCTTGACCTCGCCCCACTTGCGCTGATTCTCGGGGTTCGTGAACTGTGTGGCCTTTTCCTCGAAGGCAGCGACCGTGGCATCCATTTCCTTCCACATCGCCAGGCGATCGAGCTTGCCTTGCGGATTGCCCGTCAACAGATAGCCGCGCAACGTCGCCAGCGTGGAATAAAGGTTGCCGACCATTTCGGTGCTTGCCAGCGCGACCGGCGTGCGCAGGTTCGTCATGCGATCGACGGTCGTTGAAATCCCACCGACGGCGAACACGGTGTAGCCGACTGAAAGCGCGATGATGGCGCAGAGTGCGGCGAATCCGGCGATCAACCGGCCACGAATACGAAATTTGAAATGAAACGGCATTGGCAATCCTCCAAAGCAATGGCAGCACTAGACGCGCTCGTGAAATCCCGCGGGCGGTGCCGCAGATGAGACGCGATCGTTTGACATGACCGGATCAGGCGAGACGGCAGCATCGGCGCGGCAGTGATCTCGGATGAACCGACGCACGCCGATTCGATGATGTTGCGTCCCGACTATCCGAATACTACCGTTAGTTACAGATCCCCCGATTCCGACCCTGACGTGTGCGGCGATAGTCGCCAAAACTGGTTATTGCGACATTAAGCAAAATTTGTGCGCGAGATTTCACGCGCGCGCAAAAATTGCGGACCGCGTGGGTGCAAGAATCAAAGCACGAGGCGTTGCCAGGATTTTTTGCTTCTCAGTCGAGAGTGTGCCGCGCCAATGCCAAAACTGATTGCGAAACGGACTCGATCACATTGACCTACTCAAAAATTAGGTGCGGCCGCGAACAGCTGTTTGACGATTATCTTTGACGATTATCTTTGACGATTATCTTGGCCGTACCCCGGGCTTTCCGAAGCCGGGGAAGGTAAATTCGACACCTGCGGACGAAAGCACGCCGCTAAGCCTATCCAACGCCTCCTCAGGCAGTCGCAAAAGACCATTCTGCTCCTCAAGCCGGCGGATGACGGCGGCAGAGATCCCGGTTTGCGCGGCCAAATGCTTCACCGACCAGTTCAGGATACCACGCGCCGCACGCAATTGCGCACCCGTCAGCCTCGACGTCGCCGCGTGCTGGATCGAGAGGCGATCGTGGTGCACTTCGCTGGACGTTCCCAACCACTCCCGAATGCTGCCATCCGGATGCGCGACAGGCACGGCCTTACAACGGTACCAGCGGTAGGATCCGTCTGACTGGCGCAACCGGTGTTCGACATCGTAGGGCCGCCCCGTTTCGGCCGCGGCCGCCCAACTCTGCAAGGCTGCTTCGCGCTCTTCTTCGTGGAGCAGATCCACCCAGCCCGTACCAAAGAACTTATCGGCTCCCGGTATCTTCTCCGCGTTCACCAACGCTGTGATCCGACCGCCCGAATTGCCGATCCACAACAACCCATCCACGACCTGAGCCAGAGCGGTGTAGCGCTCTGCATCGACCTTGACGGGTTGCAGCAGCCGGCGTTGTTCAGTGATGTCGATGGCGACTCCGAGGACACATTCCGGTTCGCCGGCGGTATCCAGCAGCACCTCCGATTCGACACGGATCCAGCGCAGCGCTCCATTCGGTCGTATGATGCGAAATTCGCCGTCGAGCAACGATTGATCGAGCACCAATTCGCTCGAACCGCGCCTCGGCCGGCGATCCTCCGGATGAATTCGTCTCTCGATCTCCGGAAAAGACGGAGCAATTCTGCGTGGATCCAGCCCTAGCAGGCTGAAGAACCCGCGCGACCAAGCCATCTGGCCCGTGGCGTCGCAGCGCCAGACCCCAGCTCCAACCTTTTCCTCAATAAATACAAGTATATCGGATAGGTTGAGAAATTCTTCCAACTGAAGCAAAGCAACAGCCTCCGTTGTGAAAACCAATGTTCAACTCTCAATTGCGGGGAGTTTAATACCTGTCTTTGACGTAGCTCAAGTTCCGCTCGCTGTCTTGTAATGCTTGGCGCGTCTTTTCCCGGGCGCGGCATCATTTCTGTGCAGCAAGCGGGATAAGTCCCCAAGATGATGGTCATGTCCTCGACTCCGGCACCGCCGATGCAAAGCACGTCTACGTCACCAGCGTCTCCAATGGCGGTGCGATGGTGATGATGCTCGCTGCGCGCGCCGATCTGTTTGCGGCCGGCGCGAGCATAATCATGAATCTAACCGACGAGGCCGCGGTCACGTGGCATCCGTCGCGGCCGAGGGTGGACACGGATCGACGGCGCCGAGACGATCTGGACCTTCTTCAGCCAGTTTCCTTAGGCGCGACGCATGCATCACCGGCGACGCATGCGCCGCCGGGGTGGCACAGAGCAAGCCGCTGCGCTAGACAGGGCCGCCATTCCCTTAAGGAGATCGCGTAAATGAGCATTCAGCGTTTTGAAACCGGCCCGCGCATGAGCCAGGTCGTCGTGCACGGCGACACCGTGTATCTCGCCGGTGTCGTCGCCAGCAACGCGGCCGGCGAAAGTGTGACCAAGCAGACCCAGGACATCCTGAAGACAATCGACGGACATCTCGCCAAGGCCGGCACCAACAAGTCGAAGCTGCTGTCGGCGACGATCTATATCACCGACATGAAGACGTTCCAGGAAATGAACGCGGTGTGGGACGGCTGGGTGTCGCCCGGCAACACTCCGGCCCGCGCCACTGTCGAAGCAAAACTCGCTGCGCCCCAGTACACTGTCGAGATCATGGTGACCGCGGCGAAGTAATTTCGCGAAAAAATTCACGCGCGCCTGAAGCGCGATGAGAACGTCATCGCGCTTCAGCTCTTTGTTGGCGCATGATCCGGTCGGGAAACCGCTTCACACTTTCCCGGATCATGCGCATGACCTCCGAGGTAATCGATCAGCGCGCGCGAACCTTCGATAGTGACGGTCAGCCGATTCACGGCGCCACCGAAGGAGAAGATTCATGACCGACCATGTCACCATCGCCCACCGCTATATCGATCTCTGGAACGAACGCGCGCAGAATCGCCGCCGCGAATTGCTCAGTGAGAACTGGACGGCCGATGCAAGCTATGTCGATCCGCTGATGAAAGGCGACAGCCCGGACGGCATTGATGCCCTGATCGCCGGCGTCCAGCAGCGCTTTCCCGACTTCAAGTTCAAGCTGATCGGCGAACCCAGTGGCTACGGCGACCATGTCCGCTTCAGCTGGGGTCTCGGTCCCGACGGTGTCGACAGCCCGATCAAGGGGACCGATTTCGCCGTGCTGAAGGGCGGAAAGATCAAGAGCATCACGGGGTTTCTTGATCAGGTGCCTGCGGGCGCGTGAGGCACGAGCGGTACCACGAACTCGATCGTCGTCCCGGCGAAGGCCGGGACGACGCCATTTGTTGGGTGCGTACTCGGGTTACGCAATACGCAGCCGATACGCGGCCCCCGCATTCACCCCGAACGCCTTCTCGCGCACGTTCGCACCCAGCTTCGCCAGACACGCCTCCAGCGCGCCCTTGATGTCGCCGTAGCTGCCCGCCAGCAGACATACCGGCCAGTCCGAGCCGAAGATCAGGCGGTCCTCGCCAAAACAATTTGCCACTTGCTGGACGAAGGGAAACAGCCGCTCGGCGTCCCAATCGTTCCACTTCGCCTCCGTCGCAAGACCCGAGACCTTGCACCAGACATTGCCGCAGGCGGCAAGCGCGGCGATGCGATCGGACCATTCGGCGCTGCCGCCATTGGCGATCGGCGGCTTTGCCGCGTGGTCGAGCACGAAGCGTGCGTGCGGAAAGGCTTTTGCGGTCGCGATCGCGGCGGGCAATTCGCGGGTGCGGACGAGGAGGTCGTAGGCGAGACCGCGGGCGAACAACGCCGCCAGTCCACGCTGGACGTCGGCGCGCAACAGCCAGTCGGGATCGGCCTCGTCGTGGACCTGGTGCCGAATGCCGACCAGCTTTGCGCCGCCCGGCAAGGTGCGCAGGCGATCGAGCGTGATGCCGAGCGCAGCATCGGTCAGATCGGCCCAGCCGACGACACCAATGACCGAGGGCGTGGCATGCGCGATCCGCAAGAATTCCTCGGTCTCGTCAAGCGCGGAGCGGCACTGCACCACGATGCTGGCGTCGATGCCGTTCGCCTTCAGCAGCGGCGCGAGATCGGCGGGGCCGAAGGCGCGACGGATCGGCGCAAGCTCAGGTGCGTTCATCCAGGGATAATCCGCGCGTGCGGGATCCCAGAAATGCTGGTGAGCGTCGATCACCACGGCTCACGCTCCGCCCGGCAGCGGCGCGAGCCGAGGCCGATCGCCGTAACATCGAGACCGTTAGCAAACCGCGTACGCTTCATGGCAATGTCCTTCCAATCCGCAAAGCAGCACTCCCTCCCCCGCGAGCGGGAGAGGGAGTGTAGCGCAGGAACGTCGGGCTGGTAACGTTCCTACTTCAACAGTTGAGCGACGTTATCCTTCGTCACCATGTCGAGGCCGGTGTAGATCACTTCCGGCACCTTCTGGCCTTTCTTGATCGCGAGCAGCGTGTCCATCGACTTCTCGCCCATCTCGAACGGACGCTGGCCGGTGAGCGCGTTGGAATAGCCGTCACGCAGGAGCTCAAGCTGCATCTTGAGCGTGTCGGCGACAACGAGCGTCAATTTGCCGGAATCAATGTCCTTCTTGTTCTTGTTGACGAAGGCCTTGAAGCCTTCCGGCGCGAACATCGGCCAGCCGCCGACCGGCACGATGGCGGCGAGATCCGGCGTCGCGGTGCGCAGATCCGTCATCTGCTGGATCGCGAGCGTGGAATCGTCATTGCAGAAGGTCGGTGAGCCCTGCACCTCGACCCATTTCGAGCCCTTGAGCGCTTCGCGCACGCCATCGACTCGTTCGGCGAGATTCTTGGCGCCAGGGCCGCCGGACACCATCGCGTACTTGCCGCCCTGGGGCCGGAGCTGGAGCAACTGCTTGCCGAGCGCGAGGCCGAAGTCCTTGTTGTTGGTGCCGATATAGGCAAGCCGCTTGGAACCCGGCGCATCCGCGTCAAACGTGATGACGGGGATGCCCGCTGCCGTCGCCGCGTCGATCGACTTGGTCATGGCCGCGACGTCGGAGACGGAGATCGCCATCCCATCCACCTTCTGCGTGATGAAGTCCTGGATGATCTGCGCCTGCGTCGCCGGCTCGTGCTCGATCGGCCCCTTGTAGATGCACTCGACGTTGCCGAGCTCCTTGGCGCGCTTCATGCAGCCGTCGCGGGCCACGTCGAAGAACGGATTGTTCATCGCCTTGGGCACGACCGCGAATTTGTAGGTCTGGGCAAATGCCGGGGTTGCCATCATTGCGATGGTCACGCCGGCCAACAGAAGCTTCTTCATTTCTTCCCTCCACACTTTGTTGCCTATCCATTGATGTGATGCCCCGGCAGGCGGATAGACGATCTTTCGTTGTCCTTCCGGAGTAACTGGTTAAGTCATGCGCGAGCGGATACGGTCGACCAGCACGGCCAGGATGATGATCACGCCCACCAGCGTCTGCTGCCAGTAGGAGTTGACCTGCGCGAGCACGAGGCCGTTGCGGATCACCTCCAGCAGCACGCAGCCAACGATGGCCCCGAGCGGGCCGCCGATGCCGCCGGCCAGATTGGCACCACCGATCACGGCGGCCGCAATCACGTTGAGCTCGTAGGAGGTCGCCATGTTGGCCGGCGCCGAGCCGAGCCAACCGGAGATGATGATACCCTGGAGTCCCGCGGCGAGCGCGCAGATTACATAGACCTCGATCTTCACCCGCCCGACCGAAATGCCTGTCAGCTCCGCCGCCTTCTCGTTGCCGCCGAGCGCGAAGACGTGACGGCCGAAACTCGTGTGATGCAGTACGACCGCCATCACGGCAGCGAGTATCACCAGATAGATGAAAGGCGCGGGCACGCCGAACACGTCACCCGATGTCAGCGCATAGAAATAATCGGCATCGGGCCCGCCGGGAAAGCTGCCACGGCCGTTCGAGACGACATAGGCAAGCCCGCGCACGATCGAGAGCATGCCGAGCGTGGTGACGAAGGGCGACAGCCCGAGCACCGCAATGCAGAAGCCATTGACGAGCCCGACGATGAACGCGGTGCACAGCCCTGCAAGCACCGAGATCAGAAGAATCAATCCGGGCACATTGGCGACGACGGTCTTGCCATCGGCGGCCAAATGGACGAACGCCGATCCCGGCGCCGACAGCTCGACCATGACCATGGAGGTGATCATCGCGGAAAAACACATCATCGAGCCGACGGAGAGATCAATGCCGCCAGTGATGATGACGAAAGTAATTCCGAGCGTGGCAATGGCGATGAAGGAGAAGTTCTTCGCCACGTTCTGCATATTGCCCTCGGTGAAGAAATAGGGGCTGGCAAAACGCATCACGACCATTAGCACCAGGAGCGCCAGGATGACGTAGCCGGTCTGGGACGCGAAGATGCCGCGTCGCCACCATCTGGCCTTGCCGACATTCGAGAACATGACGGGAGATTCCAGGGGCATGGCCATTATGCCGCCTCCTTCGCGCCGGTGATGAGGGCGGTGACTTCCTCGGGGGAGGTCTCGTGGATCGGCTTGTCGGCCCGTTTCTCGCCGCGGCGCATGACGATGACGCGGTCGCATACCGCGAACACGTCGGGCATGCGGTGCGAGATCAGCATCACGGCGACGCCCTGCTCCTTCAGCCGGTGGATCAGGCCCAGCACCTGCTCGACCTGACGGACCGAGATCGCGGCCGTCGGCTCGTCCATCATGACGAGCCGCGCGTTGGAGAGTCGCGTCCGCGCGATCGCGACCGCCTGGCGCTGTCCGCCGGACATCTGCTTGACGAGATCGTCGGGGCGGGTCTCCGAGCGCAGCTCGCCGAACAGCGCGAGCGCACGCGAAGCCATTGCCTTGTGGTCGAGCAAAGCGATGGGGCCGAATTTTCGCTTGAGCTCGCGGCCGAGAAACACGTTAGCGGCAGCGGTCAGATTGTCGGCGAGCGCGAGGTCCTGATAGACGACCTCGATCCCGACCGCGCGGGCATCGACCGGGCGGACGAAATGAACCGCGTCGCCGGCAAAACGGATCTCGCCATGGCTGGGGCGAAAATTGCCGGCGATGATCTTGACCAGCGTCGACTTGCCGGCGCCGTTGTCGCCCATCAGGCCGACCACTTCACCCGGGTGCACATGCATATCGACATCATGCAGCGCGCGAATGGCGCCGAACTCCTTTCCGATGCCGGTGAGCTCGAGGATCGGTGTTGTGTCAGCACTTGCCATCAGCGACCTCAGAGGTAACGGTTGACGAGAGATTCCAGATATTCCTGCCGACCCGAGCGCGGCTGCGGGTCGAAGCCGGGACCCTGCGCGCGATCGGCGAGATCGGCAAGCGAACGCTGACCGCCGAGGATGGCCCTGCCCTCGGCACCGCCCCATCCCTCGTAGCGCGATGCGAGTGGCCCGGTAAGGGCGCCGCCATCGAGCATGTCAGCGGCGGCGAGGAACGCCCGCGCGCAGGCATCCATCGAGCCGACATGGGCATGGATGAGGTCGTCAGGATCGATCGACTGGCGACGGATCTTGGCATCGAAATTGAGCCCGCCCGAGGTGAAGCCGCCGCGATTCAGAATTTCGTGGAATACCAGAGCGAGCTCGCCCACATTCATCGCGAACTGGTCGGTGTCCCAACCCAGCAGGTCGTCGCCGCGGTTGATATCGAGCGAGCCGAACACGCCGAGCGTCTCGGCGAGCGCGACCTCGTGATGGAAGGAGTGGCCGGCGAGGATGGCGTGGTTCTGCTCGATGTTGAGCTTGACGTCGTCGAGCAGATCGTAGCGCGCGAGGAAGCCGTAGCAAGTAGCGACGTCGAAATCATATTGATGCTTGGTCGGCTCCTTCGGCTTCGGCTCGATCAGGATCGGACCCTTGAAGCCGATCTTGTGCTTGTGCTCGACCACAAGCGACACGAAGCGGCCGAGCTGGTCGAGCTCGCGCTTGAGATCGGTATTGAGCAGCGTCTCGTAGCCCTCGCGGCCGCCCCAGAGCACATAGTTCTGGCCGCCGAGCCGGTGCGTCACCTCCAGCGCGGCGCGGACCTGGCCGGCGGCATAGGTGAAGATGTCAGGATCCGGATTGGTCGCAGCACCCGCCATGTAGCGGCGATGCGTGAACAGGTTTGCGGTACCCCAGAGCAGGCGGACCTTGCTTGATGCCATCTTGGCTTCAAAGAGATCGGCGATCGCGTTGAGATTGGCGACGGACTCACTGAGGGAGGCGCCCTCGGGCGCTGCATCGATATCGTGAAAGGTGAAGAAGGGCACATCCAGCAGACGGAACAGCTCGAAAGCGACGTCGGCCTTGGCGCGCGCCATCGCCATCGGATCGGAGCCGTGGTGCCAGGGTCGCAAGAAGGTCTCGCCGCCAAACGGATCGCCGCCCGGCCAGCACAGGGAATGCCAGTAGCACACCGCAAAGCGTAAATGATCTTCCAGCCTGCGGCCGTGGACCATGCAGTCCTTGTCGTACCAGCGGAAGGCAGGCGCGTTTCCCGCGTCCTTGCCGGCAAAAGCGACAGGCGTGCTTGCCTCGAAGAATTTGGCTGACGCGTTCACTTATATCGTCTCCTTCAATGCGGGGTAAAGCTGGCGCCACCGGTGATAGGCCTCGTCGTAGGCGGACGCTGCGGACGCGCGGGGCATGAAACTGGCGAGCCGTCGCGGGCGGGTGCAGACCTGCGCCGGATCTTCACTGGTCACCGCAAGCCGGCCAAGCCGCGCGGCGCCGAGCGCAGCACCGACCTCGCCCTCCTCGATCCGGTGCACGGGAATGCCGAGCACGTCGGCGCAGATCTGTGCCCAGAGCGGCGAGCGCGAGCCGCCACCGACCAGGTCGAGCTCGGCGATCGGCCCGCTCGCCGCGCTCAGCGCCGCCAGATTGTCGCGCGCAGCGAAGGCGACGCCTTCGAGCACGGCCTGGACGATCTGGCCGCGCCCGGTCGCAGCGCGCAAGCCGACAAAGGCGCCGCTCGCGGCGGCATCGTTATGCGGCGTCCGCTCGCCGTCGAGATAGGGCAGGAATTTGACCGGGCTCGGCCCGTCGACGCGTTCGCCGAGCGGTGCCAGCAGGGCCGCGGCCGGCACCTCCATGACGCCGGCGAGCCAAGCGAGCGAGGCCGCCGCCGACAGCATCACACCCATCTGGTGCCAGAGGCCAGGCAGCGCGTGGCAGAACGCATGCACCGCCGCGGCCGGCGCCGGCGCAAAGCGATCGGTGACGCGGAACACCACGCCGGACGTACCGAGCGACAGGAAGGCATCGCCCGGCGCGATCGCGCCGAGCCCGATCGCGCTCGCCGCATTGTCGCCGGCGCCGCCGGCGACCACGACGTCCTTGGCCATGCCCCAGCGCTGCGCAAATTCGGGCGCGAGCACTGCACTCGCCTCGCTGCCTTCGACGAGGCGCGGCATGTGATGCAGGTCGAGCCCGGTGGCATGGAGCAGCTCCGCCGACCAGCAGCGCCGGGCGACATCGAGCCACAGCGTACCGGCGGCGTCCGACATGTCCTCGGCGATCTCGCCAGTGAGGCGGTAGCGCACATAGGCCTTCGGCAACAGCACCTTGGCGACGCGTTCGAAGATGTCAGGCTCGTGACGCGCAACCCAGAGCAGCTTCGGTGCGGTGAAGCCGGGCATCGCCAGATTACCCGCGATCCCGTGCAGCGACGGGCAGCGCCGCTCCAGCACGGCGCATTCGGCATGTGAGCGGCCGTCGTTCCAGAGAATGGCCGGGCGCAGCGGCCGGCCGTCCCCACCCAGGAGCGTCGCGCCATGCATCTGGCCTGACAGGCCAATGCCCCGCACCTGCGCGACCTCCCGCGGATGCTGACGTGCGAGACCATCGACCGCGCCGATCGTCGCCTCGACCCAGGAATCGGGGTCCTGCTCAGACCACAGCGGCGCGGGATGCGACAGCGCAAGCTCGCGCGCTGCCGTCGCGATCACCGCGCCGGCTTCGCTCACGAGCACCGCCTTCACACCGGACGTGCCTATGTCTAGTCCGAGATACACTTCGTCCTCCCTCTTCGTTTGCGCGTGATCTGTTCGGAAAACCGTTCCACGCTTTTCCGGATCGCGCTGCCGCGGTGCACGAACTGACGTCGCGCTTTCCGCCGTCACTCACTTCAAAACACAAAGCACCCGCGCCTTGCGGCTACGGCAGATTGTCCCGCATCAGGATGTCGATGCGGATATTCTCCTGTTCGCTCAAGATCGGCTCGTTACGCGCAAGCGACAGCAGCACGCGCACGGCGGCGCGCGCCTCATGGCCCGGATTTTGCGAGATCGCGACATCCAGCGTGCCCTGCAGCAACAGTTTTCGGGTCATCGCCGTGAGATCGTGGGCGATGAACACGATCTGCTTCTCGCGGCCGGCCTCGGTCAGGGCCTTGGCCACGCCCTGCGTGCCGGCGCCCACATTGTAGAGGCTGATAATGTCAGGGTGCTTGCCGAGCAGCCGCGATATCAGCTGCTCGGAGCGGTCGTCCTCGTCGCGTCCCTCGAGCAGAGGCAATATGTCGAGGTGCGAAAATTCCGACGCCATCACTTGATTGAAGCCAAAAATGCGCTCGGCATGGTCGCGCAGGCCCTGCGATCCCGCGATGATGCCGACCTTGCCGGACTTTTGGCCGACCAGCCGCCCGACCAGCGCGCCGGCGGTGCGGCCCGCAGCGATGTTGTCGATGCCGACATAATGATGGCGGCGCGACGACGGCACATCCGAGACCAGCGTCACCACTTTGGTGCCGGCATCGACGAGATCGTTGATCGCAGCGCGAACGCCGGGATGATCCAGTGCCACGACGGCAACGCCATCGTAGTCGCCCGAAAGCGTCTCCAGCGATGCAGCGAGCACGGACGGATCGAACACGTCCGTATTGACCATCTCGACGCTGAGACGACGGGCCGAGAGCCAGGCCGACATCTCGCCCAGATAGGCCTCGATCTGCTGCATGAACGGGTTCGCCCCCGACGGCATCACGAAGGCAAACCGGCGGGCGCGGCCGCGGGCGAGCTCGGCGGCGGCCACATGCGGCTGAAAGGCGTTGCGCGCGATCGTCTCCTGGACGCGCCGGACCGTATCCGGCCGCACACCGGGGCGGTTATGCAGGACGCGATCGACCGTTGCCAGGCTGACACCCGCCTCGCGGGCGATGTCCTTCAGCGTCAGCGCGGCGGAGGCGGTGTCTTCGGCCATGCCTGAAGGCTAGCAGAGGTGTTTTGAGGTGCGCAACTCATTTTGAGGGGCAGCACGATATTTTCGAGCCCCGGTTGCGATTGCGGCGGCCGTGGCTTTAGCCGCCGCTGAGATCAACCGTCAGAAAGAAGCTGTTGGGGTCCTCGACATAGCCCTCGAACGGACCGCACGGCACGAAGCCGTGCGCCTGATAGAGCGCGTGCGCCGGCTTGAAATAATCCCACGCGCCGGTCTCGAGGCTCAGGCGCTTGATGTTGCGCTTGCGCGCCTCGGCGATGATGTGGCGGAGCATCAGGCCACCATAGCCGCGCCGGCGCGTGGTCTGGAGCGTGTGCATCGATTTCACCTCGCCGTGGTCGGCGGAAAGCATCTTCAGCGCGCCGGTTGCGACCAGCGTCTCGCCGTCCCAGCCGGTCCAGAACGCGACGTCGCTGGCGCGGAGGCCTGCGAGATCGAGCGCATGGGCGCTGCCCGGGGCGGTCTGCGCCCGCGCCGCCGTGACGTGGTGGTCGAGCAGCGCGACGACGCGCGGATCAAACGTATCGCCGGTGCGGATCTGCATCGTCAGGGCCTCACATCATTTGCAAGCTGCTTCTGCATGAAGACGAGATCGAGCCAGCGGCCAAACTTGCAGCCGACCTCCGGCATGCGGCCGACCTCGGTAAAGCCAAGCGAGGCGTGCAGGCCGATCGAGCCGGCATTGGCAGCCTCGATCCCGGCGATCATGGCGTGCTTGTTCAGCGCGGTGGCGCGCTCGATCAGCGCCGCCAGCAGGCTGCGGCCGATGCCGAGCCGATGATGTCGCGCGTCGACATAGACCGAATTCTCCACGGTGTGGCGATAGCCCGGAAAGGGACGGAACTCGCCGAACGAGGCGAAGCCGACGACGTCCCTGCCCTTCATCGCGACCAGCACGGGATAGCCCGCCTCTCGCCGTGTGCGGATCCAATCGCGCCGCGATGCGAGATCGGCGGGACCGTCGGTCCAGACCGCCGTGGTGTTGATCGCGGCGAAATTGTAGATGGCGAGGATATCCTCGGCGTCCTCCAGCGTGGCGTCCCGGACGATCAACGGCATCACATTTTCCCGTAAGCAGCGCCGCGCCGCGTGATGACGACGTAGCGGGCATCCTGTTTGGTTTCGTTCTCGAAGGTCACCGCGCGCATGACGTCGAAGTCGAGGCAGTCGCCCTCGCGCAGGCGCACGGTCTTGGCATCGATATGGACGCAGACCGCGCCCTCCAGCATCAGCAGCTGCTGGGTAAAGGCGTTGCGGCCCCAGGGGCTGTAGGACACCCGCGCGCCGGCCGGCAAATCGACGACGATGATCTCGATGCCGCTCGCTGCATCGGCCGGCGAGGCATGACGCCGCCGGTAGCCGCTGTCGGGATCGCGCCATTGCGGCTGATCCACCAACCGCGTCAGCCGCTCCGGCGGCTTCTCCGACAGCGCGACCACGTCGCTGAGCGAGACATCGAGCGCCGCGCAGAGCTTGTTGAGCAACGCCGCGGTAGCACTGCTCTGCGCCCGCTCCACCCGCCCGATCATGGCCCGGCTAACACCGGAGCGGCTAGCGAGTTCGTTCAAGGTCATGCCGGCCTGTGTCCTCAGGATCTTCAAACGGCGACCGATCGCACGATCGAGTTTCTGCTGGTCCATGATCTCTGATCCGCACGTTGCCCGACGCGAGGACCGCATCCGCCGGGGCGAAACGAAGCTTAAGCCGGGCGGGACGCAAATGCCGGGAGCGAGGGGCTAATATATTAGAAACTTGGCGTGGCGTGCGAGCACACGATTGCGCCGTCAGATCAAATGGAAATGCGATCAGAGAAGCTTGGAGCGGGCGAAGGGAATCGAACCCTCGTATGCAGCTTGGGAAGCTGCCGTTCTACCATTGAACTACGCCCGCGAGACGCGTGTCCGCGCCCGCCTTGATTAGCCGAGACGGCGTCCAACGCCAAGCGCTTTGGCGCGCCCAGCCGGACGGTTGTTAACGTCCCAGTAAGATTCCAGATGCGCCGGATTGTGGCAGTGTTATGATCTTGTGCTGGGGAGAGACGTGCACTGAGTGGGGGCGTGTGCATGGTGGGGCGTGCTTACACGATATTCGACACGGCTATCGGGCGCTGCGGCATCATCTGGAGCAGCACCGGTGTGGTTGCCGTGCAATTGCCGGAGGCGCGGGAGATCGACACCCGCCGCCGGATTTTTCAGGCCCATCCCGAGGCGCGCGAGCAGGCGGTGCCGCTCAACACCGAGCTTGCGATCGAGGGCATTGTGGCCTTGCTGCAGGGCGGCGATCCTGATTTTTCCGACGTCAGCCTCGATGCCAGCGGCGTGCCCGTTTTTAACCGGCGGGTCTATGAACATGCCTGCACCATCCCGCGCGGGGAGACGCGCACCTATCACGAGATCGCCAACGCACTGGGCGCCTCTGGCACGGCGCATTCGGTGGCGCAGGCGATCTCGAAAAATCCCTACATGTTGATCGTGCCCTGCCACCGGGTGCTGGAGGCCGGCAGCTATACCGACCGGATCTCGCCTTATGGCGGAGTGATTTCCAAACGACGGCTGCTGGCGTTCGAGGGCGCTCACTACCCCGTCGCCGGCAAGACGCTGTTCGAGGTGCTACTGCCTGTTGCTCCGCCCCGCGCGCGTACCTAGATAGGCGGGATGGACGCGACCACGCTGCTGACGACACGCTCGATGACGGTCTCCGAGTTTCGCTGCGACGCGGGACCGGATGACAAGCCGTTTGCCGAGTGTCGCACTGATCATTCCATCGCCTATGTCCGCTCGGGGAGTTTCGGCTGCCATTGCCGCGCCGGCTTCTTCGAGCTGGTGGCAGGCTCGCTGCTGGTCGGCGCGCCCGGCGACGAATACACCTGCACGCATGAGCATGTCTGCGGCGACGTCTGCCTGTCGTTCTTTTTTGGTGAGGAGCTCGTCGACTCTCTCGGCGGACGCCGCGAGACGTGGCAGGTCGGCGCGACACCGCCGCTGCCGGAGCTGATGGTGCTGGGCGAGCTCGCCCAGACGACAGCAGATGGCAACAGCGACCTCAGCCTCGACGAGGTCGGCCAGATTTTTGCGAGCCGCTTTGTCGAATTGGTCTCGGGCAAGCCGCGCAAGCAGGTCACGCCGAACGCACGCGACCGCCGCCGCGCGGTCGAAGCGGCCCTCTGGATCAACGAGAATTCCCATGCCGAGATCGATCTCGAACAGGCCGCGCGGCAGGCCGGGCTGAGCCCGTTCCACTTCCTGCGGCTGTTCGCAAACGTGCTCGGCGTGACCCCACATCAATATCTGGTGCGCTCGCGGCTGCGGCACGCGGCGCGGCTGCTCAGTGATAAAGACATCGCGGTCACCGAGATTGCCTATGATGTCGGCTTCGGCGACCTCTCCAACTTCGTCCGCACCTTCCACCGCGCCGCCGGCATGTCGCCGACCAAGTTCCGACAGGCGTCGAAGGGCATGCGCAAGATTCTCCAAGAGCAGCTTTCCCTCAACTGACTAGGGTCGTGTCCGACGCGCGCTACCATGCGGCGCGCATTGCAATGGAGACGACCATGTACGACCATATCGGACTGCGTGTTGCCGACCTCGACGCCGCCACGCGCTTCTATACCGCGGTGCTGGCGCCGCTCGGTTACGTCCTGTGCTCGAGCGGCGACGGCTATGCCGGCTTCGGGCCGAAGGGCGAGCCGGCGCTGTGGCTGTATCCGAACAGGGACCGCAAGGCCGACGGCGCGCATATCGCGTTTCGCGCCAAGGACCATGACGCGGTGAAGGCGTTTCACAGCGAGGGACTGAAGAGCGGCGGCCGTGACAATGGCGGCGCCGGACCGCGCAAGGATTACAGCCCGACTTATTATGCGGCGTTCTTGATCGATCCCGATGGCAATAACGTCGAGGCGGTTTGTACGTGAGCGCGCCGCATACACGATGCCGTAGGATGGGCAAAGCGTAGCGTGCCCACCAATGTCGCGCGACAATTCCGATAAATGGTGGGCACGGCGCGCGAAGAGCGCGCCTTTGCCCACCCTACGATACTTCATTTGAGGAAACCTTACATGGCCTCCATCCACAATGACGTCCTCCTCCCCGTCCCGGCCCGCGACGTCTGGGATGCCGTGCGCGATTTCGGCGCGCTGCATCAGCGGTTGGTACCGGGCTTCGTCACCGCTTGCACGCTCGACAGCGATGCGCGCATCGTGACCTTCGCCAATGGCTCGGTGGCGCGCGAGGTGCTGGTCGATTGCGACGAGGCGCGGCAGCGGCTGGTTTACGCGATCAACAGCGAGCGGCTGAAGCATTACAGCGCCTCGGTGCAAGTCATCGCCGACGGCGAGGCAAGCTGCCGGCTGGTCTGGATCATCGACATGCTGCCGAACGAGCTTGCTCCCTATGTTCAGGGGCAGACCAGGGAAGCCGTAGCCGCCACACACAGAGCGTTCCCTGCGGCTGCGTGACCTTTCTCACGCAGCCCAGCTCTCATCGGCCGTACCCATCACCGCGTGCGTCCGGTTGGACTCGCTCGCCAACGTCGGCGGCGGAGGCGGCCATCGCCGCCACAGGCATCGCTAGTCAGCGGCAGCCGAGAGCACCGGGAGGATGGCCGGTTTTACTTCGCGCGGCCCCCAGCGGGTCAGCACCACGCTTGAGCACGAGAGCAGGCCGAGCACGACCATCGAGCTTGCCGCAAGCCAGAAGAAGGTTTGCGCAGTGGCATCATGCGCCGACAGCCACCACCCGCAAGTCGCGATGTAGATGAGGCGCGCAGTCTGGGCGAGCACTGGCCCAATGACAATCGCAGCGCCTTGCGACGAGAAGTACATCGTCGTGGCAAGCCCGAAGAAGGCGTAGAACGGCGCCACGGTCGACAGATATTCGTGGCTGGTCGCGCGCACGGTGGCGCTGTCGGTGAAGATGTTGACCCAGAGGTCGGGGAATAGCGCGACCAGGCAGGCCGGCGCGCCGACGGCAACGAAGGCACTCGCGCCTGCGATCCAGGCGATGCGCCTCGCGCGGGCGATACGGCCAGCGCCAACCGCCATGCCGATCATCGGCACCGACGCGATGCCGAACGAGAACGCGATCGAGGTCAGCAAAAATTCGAGCCGTGCGCCGATGCCGTAGCCGGCGAGGATCGCGGTGCCGAATTTCGCCAGCATGTGGGTGAAGATCGAGATCGTCAGCACCGATTGCAGCGGCGAGAAGCAGGCGATGGCGCCGACCTTCAGGATGTCGAAAAACATCGCCCATTGGATGCGCAGCCCACGCAGCTTCGGCACGATGCGCGCGCGCCCCGAGAACAGGTACCAGCCCATCACGCTGATGTTCATCGAATAGGCGATCAGTGCGCCCGCGGCGACGCCGCGCATCCCGAGTTGCGGGAAGGGTCCCAGCCCGAGGCCCAGTGTGCCGCCGAGCACGATCTGCCAGACTGCGGAGTTGAGGATCAACAGCGACGGCAGCTTCATATTGCCGGTGCCGCGCAGCACGCCGGCCAGGGTGTTGAGCAGCCAGGGCAGCACCGCGCCACCGAAAAACACCTGGGTGTAGGCGATCGCATGCGTCAGCACATTGCCACGGCCGCCGAGCATCGCGAGCACCTGGGGCCCGAAGACCAGCATGCCCAGCATGAAGACGAGGCCGAAGGTGATGCCGATCAGCAGTGCGTGCGCGGCCAGCGTCCCGGCGCGCTCGCGATCGCCCGCGCCGAGCGCACGTGCGATGGCGGAGGCCACGGCACCGCCCATGGCACCACCCGACATGGTCATGGTCAGGATCACAGTCGGAAACACCAGCGCCATCGCGGCCAGCGCTTCCACACCAAGACGCCCGATATAGGAGGTCTCCGCGATCACCACGCAAGTGCCGGCCGACAGCGCGACCACATTCGGCCAGGCGAGGGAGAGCAACGTGCGCAGAATCGGCCCGTCGGTCAGCGCGGTCCGTGCGGGGCGCGGTGGCGGCGGCAGCGGACGTTCCTGCTCATCGACCGGGATCTCGGCGATCTCAGTCATTTCCTCTCCCGGGCACAAGCGCCATTTGCGGCGCGGCAATGCATAGGTGTGCCAATCAATTTGCTCGCGCGAAAGGCGCGGTGTGCACTTGTTAGCACGGCGGCCGCCGATTCCTCCTGCGCCAGGTGCAGGCGTGCCCTGCGGCAGCGCATTTCAAGTGGTGGAATTAGCCGACTGTCCAGACCAGCGGCGGACGGCCGGCAGCGGTCGGGTGCAAATGCACGCCGATGTGCCGGCCGCATCCCGCGGCTAGCCCCTCGAACAGTCCCTCCAGCACTTTGACGCAGGCGCGATGATAATCGGTCACGTCGTCCATCAGCTTCCAGCTCTGCTGGCGGATTTCGAAGCTGCGTTCGGATCGCGAAATCTCGGCCGCATCGTCCTGCGCGGCGAACAGCGCACTGAGGAAGGATGCGAACTCGCTCGCGCCACCGCGTGTCGCTGACAGCGCCGCCGCGACCTCGTCGAAATACTGCATGCCGATCAGCTTGCCCGTGAGGTGCAGGAGATAGCCCGCATCTTCCGGCCCGAACAGCTGCACCATCACGGGCGCGGCGGTGCGGACATATTCCATGGCGTAGTTGCGATAGGCCTTTTCGAGGCGCGGCTTCGGCCAGCTCGCAACAGGCAGAGCCGGAGCGGTGTTCGCGTCGAACCTAGGGGCTTCGAGATGCCGCGCGAACACCAGGCGCTGGTTGAGCTCGAGCGGATGGTCGTATTGATGGTAGTAGCCTTCGAGCCCGTCCTGACCGTCGACGCTCTGCTTGGTGCAGACGAAGCCCAGGCGGAGATCACCAAGCGCAACGCCGTTGTTGGCGTGCCAGCCGCGCAGCATCGCGCGCGAGACTTCGCCCGGCACGCCGCAAATCGCGGTGCCCTTCCAGATCCAGCGCGGCGGCGGATAACGGATCCAGGCCTTGGTGTCGCTCTCATACATGTATTCGACGTGCACGCCGCCGATCCAGTTGGAGAGGTAGTGATATTGCGCGGCCGCCACCGCCGGCGGCAGATGGCTCAGCCCGAGCTTTTCCAGCCCGGGCAGGAAGCGCTCCTGCTGCTGGCGACGGAACACGCGGAAGACGAATTCGGCGGCATCGGCCGTGCCGCGCCGGGTGACGACGGTGAGGATCAGGCCGGTGAAATAGGCGTGATAGAGATCGGCGACCGCGCGCCAGCGCTTCCATTGAGCTTCCTGCATGACGTCTGCTGCGGTCATGTTCACTCCTGATCGTTGTTTTGATCGAGTGTGTCACCGCCCCCAGTGACAGGCAACCTGACGCTGACGCAGGCCTCCCTGCACGCCGGCTCGCCAATTCCGCATCACGAAGTTTGCGCAGCTTTAATGTTGTGAAGCCTTGGCGGCGCGCTCGCGCTCGACGCGCTCGGTGACGTCACGCGCCATCGCGACCGATCCCTGCACGTTGCCGCCAGCGTCGCGCACCAGCGCGAAAGTCATTTCGATGTAGAGCTTGCGTCCGCTTTTGTGCAGCGCGCGGGTCAGCGTCGGCCTTCCTGCAAGCTTCATCGCACCGCTGGCGAGCGCGGCTTCAAAGCCCTTCCAGTGCGCGGCGCGCAGATGCTCGGGGATGATCAGGTCGAGATTCTGACCAAGCGCTTCGTCGGACGCGAAGCCGAACAAGGCCGTCGATGCACGATTCCAGCGCGTGATCGTGCCGGAGCGATCCGAATAGATCAGGGCGTCGGCGACGTCGTCGAGGATTCTTGCATCGAGTTCGGATTGACTGGCCATGTCATTTCGTCCCGCCAAGTAGCCGCGGCATGACACTAGAGTGTGCGGCTACACCCGAAAATGCTTCGATAGTTTGAGCCCTTGCGCCTGGTAGTTGGAGCCGATGCGCTGGCCGTACATGGCGTCGGGGCGGGCCAGCATCTTCTCGTAGACGAGACGGCCGACGATCTGGCCGTGCTCGAGGATGAAGGGCACTTCGCGCGAACGCACTTCCAGCACCGCGCGCGCGCCTTGCCCGCCAGCGCCGGCATAGCCGAAGCCGGGATCGAAAAATCCGGCATAGTGCACGCGGAATTCGCCGACCAAAGGATCGAACGGCACCATCTCCGCGGCGTAATCGGGCGGCACCTGCACCGCCTCTTTCGACGCGAGAATATAGAACTCGCCGGGATCGAGGATCAGGCTGCCGTCGGGACGCGCCGAGATCGGCTCCCAAAAATCTTCCACCGCGTAACCGGAGCGACGGTCGACATCGACCACACCGGTGTGGCGCTTGGCGCGGTAGCCGAGGAAGCCCGTGCCCTTCTCGCCGGAGAGATCGACGGAGACCGCGACGCCACCGGCGAGATCGGCATCCTCGATATCGACGAGGCGCTCAGTGGCATGCAACGCATCGAGCTCGTCCGCATTGAGGATGGCGTCGCCGGTGCGGAAGCGAACCTGCGACAGGCGCGAGCCCTCGCGCACCAGCACCGGAAACGTCTTCGGGCTGATCTCGGCATAGAGCGGACCGTGATAGCCGGCGCCGATCATGTCGAAACGACGGGTGCCGTCGGCGATGACGCGGGTGAAGACGTCGAGCCGACCGGTTGAACTTTTCGGGTTCGCTGCCGCGACGATCTCGGGCGGCAGCGCCAGGCTTTCCAGCAGCGGCACGATGTAGACGCAGTTGGTCTCCAGCACTGCACCGTCGGCAAGGCTGAACTCGTGCAGCTTCAACTGGTCGATACGCTCGGCGACGGTGGCGCCGGGACCAGGCAGGAAGCTCGCGCGCACGCGATAGGCGATATCGCCGAGCCGCAGATCGAGGCTCGCCGGCTGGATCTGGCTTTCGACGAAATCGTATGCGGGCAGGATGAGGCCTGCTTCCGCCATCGCCGCGATCATGCGGTCGGGCAGGATACCATTGGCGTCGGCGGCAACCGTGAAACTCAACCGGGGGTCCTCATCAGGGGTCAATCGCATCCGGACATGCCGGAAATACGAGCCTTTTACGGCTATCCGATGGACGCCTTGACGGAAAGGCCATTGCGGAATATGAGCATCACTTATCCCGTGGTGATTTGAGCCGGCCGGCTTGCAGCCACGTTAAATAAGTCGCTAAACAGGCCGGGGACCTCTGTGATCCCGGCCCGTGGAGATATCCAGGCCGGTTTTTTTGTGACCATTTCGATGGTCACGCAGAGGAGATCCTATGTCGAAGTCCCCGGCGTCTACCACCAACTACCGTCCCGAAACCCGCCTGGTCCATTCCGGCACCCTGCGCTCGCAATATGGCGAGACGTCGGAGTCGCTGTTCCTGACGCAAGGCTATGTCTACAACAGCGCCGAGGAGTGCGAGGCGCGGTTCAAGGGCGAGGATCCCGGCTTCATCTATTCGCGCTACTCGAACCCGACTATCGCGATGTTCGAGCGCCGCATGATCGAGCTCGAAGGCGCCGAAGCCGCACGCTCGGCGGCAACAGGCATGGCCGCCGTGACGACTGCGATCCTGGCACCGCTGAAATCCGGCGACCACGTGGTCGCCTCGAAGGCGTTGTTCGGCTCGTGCCTCTACGTCATCCAGGATCTGTTGCCGCGCTACGGCATCGAGACCACGCTGGTCGACGGCTTCGATCTCGACCAGTGGCAGCGCGCGGTGAAACCGAACACCAAGACGTTCTTCCTGGAGAGCCCGACCAATCCGACGCTCGACGTGCTCGACATTCCCGCCATCGCCGAGATCGCGCACAGCGGCGGCGCACGGCTCGTGGTCGACAACGTGTTCGCAACCCCGATCTGGCAGAGCCCGCTGGCGCTCGGGGCCGACGTCGTGGTCTACTCCGCGACCAAGCACATCGATGGCCAGGGCCGCTGTCTCGGCGGCATCATCCTGTCCTCCGAAGCCTTCATCGCCGAGCACATCCACAATTTCATGCGCCAGACCGGCCCGTCGATCTCGCCGTTCAACGCCTGGGTCCTGCTCAAGGGCCTGGAGACGCTCGGCGTGCGCGTGCGCGCGCAGACCGACACCGCATCGCGCATCGCCGACGTGCTGGCGAGCCACCCCAAGATTGCGCGGCTGGTCTATCCCGGTCGCGAGGATCATCCGCAGGCCTCGCTGGTGAAGAAGCAGATGCGCGGCGGCTCGACGCTGGTCGGCTTCGAGGTCAAGGGCGGCAAGGCCGCGGCGTTCCGCGTGCTCAACGAGCTGAAGCTCGCGAAGATCTCGAACAATCTCGGCGACGCCAAGAGCCTCGTCACGCATCCGGCCACCACCACGCATCAGCGCCTGAAGCTGGAAGACCGCGCCGCCCTCGGCATCAGCGAAGGCTTTATTCGCTTCTCCGCGGGGCTGGAGCATGCCGACGATCTGATCGAGGACCTGACTGCGGCGCTGGAGAAGGCGTGAGGCGAACCAAGGGGAGCTAAAACAAGGGCGGGCAAAGCGAAAGCGTGCCCCCATTCACGTTCCCGATGCCGATCGATGGTGGGCACGGCGCGCAAAGAGCGCGCCTTTGCCCACCATACGGCACCGGTGCTACATCGGCCGATACGTTCGCACATCAGCCGGCACGTTGACGCCGAGCTTGATCTGCCCCACCGAGCTGATGATGTCATCGCCGAGCAGCTGGGCGAAGCAGGCATAGCCCCAATCGTTCATGTGCAGACCATCGGCGATCACGAAACTCTCCACGGGAAGTGCCTGCTTCTCGTGCCAGTCGCGCATCACCTCGAAGCGGGGGAAGATGCCGACGTGACGGAGCTGGGCGACCTTGCCGAGCAGCTTCACCATCTTGCCTGCGCTTTCGGCCCGCTTGTTGACCGCAGGTGAATATTGCGGATCGACCAGCACGATGTCGGCCTCGTCGGCGGCCTGGATCCGGCTGATGCCCTCTTCCACAATCTTTGCAGTCTCGCCCGGATCGAGGTTACGCAGCACCGCGTTGGTACCGACCTGCCAGATCACCAAGTCGGGGTGCACGTCGATCACCTCCTTCTGGAGGCGCTTCATCATCTCAGGCGCGTCCTCGCCGCCGACGCCGGCGTTGATGACGGTGATATCAACGGTCGGATATTGCCGGCGGAGCTGCGCGGCGAGACGGTTCGGGTAGTTGAAATCGGGTGAGCTCGCGCCATAGCCCGCGGTCGACGACGAGCCGAACGCGACGATCACGACGGGCTTGCCGGCGATGAGCTTGTTCGCGACATGCGGCAGCGAGCCCAGCACTTTCGCGGACCCCTTCGGCGGCAGGCAGGGCACGCGGCTGAAAATGTCGCCGGCGGATTTCGCTACCTGCTTCACCTTGTCGATGGCGCGCGAGGTGAGGCCGCGCTGCTCCGCAGGCGGCTGGCTGGTCGCGGCGACCGTGGTCTGGAACGGTGATGCCGGTGTGGGATTAGTGGCCTGTTGCGGAGCGGGCGTCGCCTGGCCTGCCTGCGCGTGAGCAGGTGCCTGCAGCGCCGGCGTCAGCATCAGCAGCGCCGCCGCTGCGGGCACGGCCAGCCAAGTCGACAGGCGAAAAGGGCAAAGAGAACTCATTAACGCTAGACCTCAATTTTGCTGCTGGGCGGGCCCCAGATGAGCAGCGTCGATCACGAACTGCGCCAAGGCCCGGCCAATGCAATCATGGACCTGCTTCGCGAGCTCAGGGCCATGGGAGGGGCTGAACAGGTCGAACTGCCCCTGATCATTCCACTGCCGCATCATCGCGAAACGGTCGAACAGCGGGATATCATGCTCCTGTGCCACCACCCGCATATTGTCGAGATAAGGCGGCGCCGAGATCATGGATTCGGTACGCGGGCTGTACTGCAAATTCATCAACACGACATCAGCCCCTGCATTTTGCAACGCAGCGACCCCTTCGGTCACGGCGCTACGAAAATCATCGGGATCGATGGAGCGGATAGCATCCACGGTCCCCGTCTGCCAGATGACCAAAGTAGGTGCTTTTGCTTCCATCAGCTTAACGAAAGTTCCGGCTGCTTCCTCCGCTGTCTTCTTGCTCTGTATTTCTACGGAGACGTGCACGGTCTCCCCAGGCGGCAGCTTGTCCTTCAAAGTGGCCTGCATCCGCGCCGGATAGGAGCTGTCCTCCGACGCGGGGATCGTGGTGGAGCGGCTGCCGATCACCAGGATCTCGAGCGGCTTGCCGGCTTTGACGGTGTCGGCGACCTTGTGGAGCTGGCTGTCGGTGGCGAGCAGATAAGGCGGCAATTCGCAGGCTGCGGGCACCGCAGTCGCGGCAGGCACAGCATCGCCCGCGCGGGCAGACGGCGCGGCGAGGCCACTGCACAGCAGGATCAGGCTCAGGAGCACCTTCGCCTTCATCAGCCCCCTCCCGCCAGATCGGCATTGCCGACGGCGTTTTTGGTTTTCGCACCGCTCTTGTCAGCCACGCGCTTGTACCACGAAATCACCCAGGCCACCCCCCACATGATCAGGATTCCCGACAGACTCATCAGCGCATGCATGGCTGGTCCACCGGCGACTTCGGCCAGGACGAAATGGCCGGCAAAAGCCAGGAAGACGCCGAGGCAGAAGATCTCCAGGGAATGTTGGCCGCACACGATCAGCGGCCGCAGCCAGGGCGATTTCAGGCCCGGCCACTCCCGCGGCAGGAAGCGGACCGTAAGCGCGGCCAGCGCCAGGAAATGCGTGAAGCGCAGCACGTCGAGGTCGGTCTTGTCGATCGGATACATCCACTGCTCGAGCAGCTTCGGCATGAAGTGCGAGAGCTGCGGCACGTACCAGGTCAGCGTCACGCAGAACGCCGCGACGATATAGGCGATCGAGATCCACATCGTCACGGGCGAAGCCAGAATGCGCGACATGCGTCGCGCACCTCCGAGCGCACACCATGCCCCGAACACGAACAGCAATTGCCAGGCCAGCGGATTGAACGCCCAGAAGCCGTTCGGATAGGCCGAGAAGTAGAGGTCGAATTCCCAGGTCACCGCATAAAGCACGGCCGAGAGCGCGAGCGTGACGTCGGGCCGCCACTTCATCGACCACAGGATCAACGGCAGCGCCAGCATCAAGACGATATAGAGCGGCAGCACGTCCATATTGACGGGACGGAAGCGCAAGAGCAGCGCCTGCACGATCGTGACGTCGGGCTGCTTGAGGAAATCCATGATGCCCATCTCTTCGGTGTAGAGCGGGTTCTCGAAGCTGGTCGCGACGTAGGAGATCTCGGCGAGGAAGATCGTGAACAGGAAGACGTGGGCGACATAGATCTGCCAGACCCTCCGCAAGATGCGCGCGGTGGCGATGACAAAGCCGGCTTCCAGCATGGCGCGGCCGTAGACGAAGGCCGCGGTGTAGCCGGAGATGAAGATGAAGATCTCGGTGGCGTCGCTGAAGCCGTAATTGCGGATCGTGAACCACGTCAGCAGATTCGGTGGTAAATGGTCGATGAAGATCAGCCACAGCGCCAGGCCCCGGAACAGGTCGAGCCTGAGCTCCCGCTCGCCGATGGCGGGCAGCGTGATGGCCGGCGCGGCGGTGCGCGGCTTTGCCTCCGCGGGCTTGGCACCCGCGGTTCCCGCGATCGTCGATCCCGTCACTTGATCGGCAATGGTCATCGGGGCCCAAAAACCCTTCCGCAAATCGCGATGTTGAGGAGTGTACCGGTCCTGTCGCCGCCTCGCAAAGCGGCCGGATCACATACCGGTGTTTTCTGGGGGTGTACTTCCCTGTCAATTCTGGCGGGACGATGTCGCGAAAGCCGCTTGCGGCGTTTGGTTCCGGGCCGGGATTTCGTTATGATGGCAATCATGTACCGCGCCGTGACCCGCCAGATCGAAGTGACCGTCGAGCCGAACTTTGTTCCGGAGCAGTCGTCGGTCGACCGCTCGCGCTATTTCTGGGCCTACACCATCGTCATCACCAATTCCGGCGACGAGACCGTGCAGCTCAAGACGCGGCACTGGATTATCACCGACGCCTCCGGCCGGCAGCAGGAGGTCAAGGGCGAAGGCGTGGTCGGCGAGCAGCCGACCTTGGCCCCCGGCGAGCGCTTCGAATACACCTCCGGCGTCCCACTCTCGACCGCCTCCGGCTTCATGACCGGCCGCTACCAGATGGTCAGCGAGAGCGGCGAACGCTTCGAGATCGACGTGCCGACGTTTTCGCTCGACAGCCCAGACAACAAGCGGGTGCTGAATTAGGGCGGGTGGCGGTGCTACGCGTTCTCGACACCCGCCTCATGTGGCGTGAACTCGTATACCGATGAGCAGAACTCGCAGGTCACCACGACCTTGTCGTCCTTGACCATCGCCGAGCGATCATCCGGCGAAAAGCTCTTCAGCATGGCCGCGACCGCATCGCGCGAGCAGGAGCATTGTGCTTTCAACACGAGCGGATTGAACACGCGCACGCCGCGCTCGTGGAAGAGGCGGTAGAGCAAGCGCTCGCCGGAAAGATCGGGGTCGATCAGCTCGACATCTTCGACCGTCTCGATCAGCGAACGGGCCTCCACCCAGGCATCGTCCTCGGCGACGCTGTGCACTTGGGCGCCTTCAGGCACATCGCCGGGATGCAAATCCGCCTGCCGCGCTCGCTCCGGCGCCTTTGGCAGAAACTGCATCAGCATGCCGCCGGCGCGCCAGCGATGCTTGCCGCCGTCGCTCGAGCGCCATTCCTCGCCGACCGCAAGGCGCACGCGGGTCGGGATCTGCTCGGAGCGCAGGAAATATTCGTGGGCGGCGTCTTCCAGGCCGCCACCGTCGAGCGCGACCAGACCCTGGTAGCGACTCATGTCGGGACCCTGGTCGATGGTCATGGCGAGATGGCCGCGGCCGAGCAGCACGCCGGAATGCATGCCAGAATCCTTGGCGCCACCGAGGCGCGCGGCATCGAAGCGCGCATAGGCGCGCAGGCGATCCGGCGCCTGATAGTCCACCACCAGGAACGACACCGGGCCGTCGGTCTGCGCCTGGAGGATGAAGCGGCCCTCGAACTTCAGCGCCGAGCCGAGCAGCGTCGTCAGCACGATGGCCTCGCCAAGCAGCTTGCCGACCGGCGCGGGATAATCGTGCTTGGTCAGGATCTCGTCGAGCGCGGGGCCGAGCCGCACCAGGCGACCGCGCACATCGAGCGCATCGATCTCGTAGGGCAGCACGGCGTCATCGATCGGAACCGCGGATGGCGCGCGAACCGGGCCTTCGGGCCCGGTTTTCATGTCAGGGGATTGGGAAACCATGGCGCTTTATCTGGGGTCGGAGAGTGGAAATGGAAGGGCGTGAGGGTGACCGGATGCAGTCATGATCGCACACGATAACGCAAATTCGGTGTCGTCCCGGACAAGCGTAAGCGTAGATCCGGGACCCATAACCACAGGATTACGCCATAGTATGAGATGACAACTCCGAGTCTCGCCACACGACGTCCCGTGGTTATGGATCCCGGATCGGCGCGCGCTTTTGGCGCGCTTGTCCGGGACGACGGCGGGTGGCGCAGCCACCCGATCCATCGCCGTTACTTCACCGCGTCAAAACACCAGGCCAAAATGCCCTTCTGCGCATGCAGACGGTTTTCGGCCTCGTCGAACACGACCGATTGCGGACCGTCGATCACCTCGTCGGTGACTTCCTCGCCGCGATGAGCGGGCAGGCAGTGCATGAACAGCGCGTCGGGTTTTGCCAGCGACATCAGCTTCGAATTGACCTGATAGGGCTTGAGCACGTTGTGGCGGTGCTCGCCTTCCTTGTCGCCCATCGACACCCAGGTGTCGGTGACGACGCAATCGGCGCCCTTCACCGCGGCCTCGGGATCGGTGCCGAGCACGATCGGCGCGCCGGTAGCCTTGATGAAGTCGCGCATGATTTTCTTCGGCGCAAGCTCCGGCGGGGTCGCGACGTTGAGCTTGAACTTGAACCGCTCGGCCGCATGGGCCCAGGACGCCAGCACGTTGTTGTCATCGCCGGTCCAGGCCACGGTCCGGCCCTCGATCGGCCCACGATGCTCCTCATAGGTCATGAGGTCGGCCATCACCTGGCAGGGGTGCGAGCGCCGGGTCAGGCCGTTGATCACGGGCACGGTCGCATAGGCCGCAAGCTCCAGCAGCGCCTCGTGGTTGAGGATGCGGATCATGATGGCATCGACATAGCGCGACAGCACGCGCGCGGTGTCGGCAATGGTCTCGCCGCGGCCGAGCTGCATTTCGGCACCGGTGAGCATGATGGGCTCGCCGCCGAGCTGGCGCATGGCGACGTCGAACGAGACGCGCGTGCGGGTCGACGGACGCTCGAAAATCATCGCCAGCGTCTTGCCTTCAAGGGGCCGCACCGGCTGATGCGCCTTCTGCTTCGCCTTCATGGCGGAGGAAGCCGCGAGCATGCTCTTGAGCTCCGACAGCGGCAGCTCGTTGATGTCGAGGAAGTGCTTGGGCGACTTGCTCATCAGCTTGCTGCCCGCTTGTTGCCGGCGAGCGCAGCGCAGGCGCGTTCGAGCCGCCCGACACTGTCCTCGATCTCGGCTTCGGTGACGATCAAGGGCGGCAGGAAGCGCACGACATTGTCGCCAGCGCCAACTGTGAGCAGCTTTTCATTGCGCAGCGCTGCGACCAGGTCGCCGGAAGGCACCACGGCCTTGATGCCGATCAAGAGCCCCTCGCCGCGGACTTCGCTGACGACATCGGGATGACGGTCGATCACGGAGGCGAGCTTCTGCTTGAGCAGCAGCGACATCTTCTGCACGTGGTCGAAGAAGCCGGGCTTGAGCATGACTTCGAGCACGGCGTTCGCAGCCGCGATCGCCAGCGGATTGCCGCCGAATGTCGAGCCGTGCGAGCCGGGCCCCATGCCGGAAGCCGCGTCCGCGGTCGCCAGCACCGCGCCGATCGGAAAACCGCCGCCGAGCGCCTTGGCCAGCGACATCACGTCGGGTGTGACGCCGGTGCGCCGATGAGCGAACAGATCGCCGGTGCGGCCCATGCCGGTCTGCACCTCGTCGAAGGCGAGCAGCAGGCCCTTCTCATCGCAGATCTGGCGCAACGCCTTGAGGAAAGAAGGGCTCGCCGAACGTACGCCGCCCTCGCCCTGGATCGGCTCGATCAGGATGCCGGCGGTGTGCGGACCGATCGCCTTTTTCACGGCTTCGAGGTCGCCATGCGGCACCTGGTCGAAGCCCTCCATCGGCGGACCAAACCCTTCGAGATATTTTGCAGATCCGGTCGCCGCCAGCGTCGCCAGCGTGCGGCCGTGGAAGGCGCCCTCGAAGGTGATGATGCGATAGCGCTCCGGATGCCCCTTGGAGAAATGATGATGGCGGACCAGCTTGATCACACCCTCCAGCGCCTCGGCGCCGGAATTGCAGAAGAACACGAAGTCCGCAAAACTCTCGCTGCACAGGCGTGCGGCGAGCTTCTCACCGTCCGGGCTCTGGAACAGGTTCGACATGTGCCAGAGTTTTGTAGCCTGCTCCTGCAACGCTTTGACCAGCGCGGGATGGGCATGGCCGAGCGCATTCACCGCGACGCCCGAGGTGAAATCGAGATAGCGCTCGCCATTGGTCGCGATCAGCCAGCAGCCTTCGCCGCGTTCGAAACCGAGGTCGGCCCTGGCGAAAACGGGGAGCAAATGCGGCGCTGCGCTGTTGGTCATGACGGTCACTTGGGTGTTGGGGACGGCCTGAACGCCTTACGCAGCGCACCATTGACCGGCCCGGAAAACGAAACGTGCCGCCTTTTAAGGGCGGCACGCGTGGCTATCTTAGGCTTGGCGAAACGGGTGTCAATGCCGCGCGGGATGGTGAATCCGTAGTCTTGCGGTGAAGATTTTGCGCGATTTTCGCCACGGAACATGTGGAAGCGAGTCGGCGGACTCTTGCGCGCGAGTCACGCCATATTGTAGCGTTCGGCTTGTCAGATACGACATCTCGTGCAGCGGTTCTGATCCCAAAAGTCCTCATGTACCGGCGTAAACGTTCGGGCGTCTCACTGCGCCCGGCGAGCCTTAAGGGATTCCGGCGGCACGGGTTTTTCGAGGCTTAGGCATTCGTCGTGCGGTCCCGGGATGGCGGCGCGCGGCGAAGGAAAGGGTGCAATGACCGTTTTGACCTGGTCCGACGATCGCGTCGAACAGCTGAAAAAGCTCTGGGAGGCCGGACTTTCGGCCAGCCAGATCGCCGCTGAGCTTGGGAATGTCACCCGCAACGCCGTGATCGGCAAGGTGCACAGGCTCGGCCTGTCCGGCCGTGCCAAAAGCCCGTCTTCGGCAGCTCCGCGGCCGCGCAAGGCGCGTCCCGCGCAGCACATGATGCGGGTGAGCCGCCCGATCGCGCGCGGCAACACTGCGCTGGCGCAGGCCTTTGAGGTCGAGGTCGAGGCTGAGCCGGTCACCTACGACAACGTGGTGCCGATGAGCCAACGGCTTTCGTTGCTCGAACTGAACGAGGCGACCTGCCACTGGCCGGTCGGTGATCCCTCGAGCCCGGATTTCTTCTTCTGCGGCGGCAAGGCGCTGTCTGGCCTGCCCTACTGCGCCCAGCACTCGCGTGTGGCGTATCAGCCGGCCGCGGATCGCCGGCGCGCGGCTCCGAAGCCGAGCACGCGGTGAGATTTGTAATCTAACACGACGGCGCCGCCTCGATATGACGGCGCTTCAACATACTCCGCTGTCGTCCCGGCGCAGGCCCTAGGGCATGCACATATCTGGGTGCGACGGATTGACTCAGGGCGAGGCGGGGGGATTCCAGAATCGGGAATCCGTGTGATTCCTATTGCGGCACTTCTGTTCGGATGGAGGTGCCGGCATGTTGTCACGAATTGACTGGACGTTGGGCCGGTTCGGGGATCGTCGTCTCGATAAAGGGGGGCGGCGCTTGTCGGACGCATGGTTGCTGGCAAGAATGTCTGCCTGCGGCAGCTCTCGAGAGGTGACCGGAGCCTGGAGGTGCGGTTCAACCGCTTTCTCGGCCACGACAAGGTGACAACAGAGCGGATCATCGAAAGCTGGAGTGAAAGCACGGTTGCAGCCGTCGAGGGTCGTCACGTTCTGGCGATCCAGGACACCAGTGAGATCCACTTCAACACCACACCGCAACGCCGTCGCGGGCTGGGGGAGATCGGCCATGGCAATAGTCACGGCGTGCTGCTGCACCCATTGCTGGCGGTGGATGCAGACAATGGCACCTGCCTGGGGCTTTTGAGCGGCGAGGTGTGGACGCGTGAGGGCCGTCGGACCGTCTCGCATGACAGCCGCGAGCTGTCAGACAAGGAATCGCAGCGCTGGATTGCCACCGCCCTTGCAGCCAAGCCGCGGTTGGCGAGCGCCACAGGGGTGACCCTGCTTGGTGACCGCGAGAGCGACATCTTTGCTCTTTATGCCAGCGCGGCCGAGCAGGGCTATCACGTGATTGCCCGCAGCATGCATGATCGCAAGCTGGCCGACATGGCGGGCTTGTATGCAGCCATCGACGCCATGGTGTCGGTGGAGCGTCGCACGATCCAATTGCCTGCGCGTGCGCAACGGCCGGCACGTCAGGCCAATCTCGAACTTCGCTTTGGTGCAATCGAACTGGCTCGGCCGCAAAGCAAGTTCCTGCGCGATTTGCCGAAAAGCCTGCCTCTGGCCGTCGTCGATGTCCGCGAGATCAATGCCGGCCCCGACGTCGAGCCGCTGCACTGGTGCCTCCTCACCTCTCACGAGGTCGCAGCTGCGGAGGACGCCTGGCGCATCGTCGAATGGTACAAGCAGCGCTGGATCATCGAGCAGTTCTTCCGTATCCTCAAGACACAAGGCCTCAAGCTCGAGGACAGCCAAATCGGTTCCGCCGATCGGCTCCTGAAGCTGGTGGCCATCGCTGCCAAAGCGGCTGTGATCACGATCCAGCTTCTACAAGCGCGTGACGGCAGCAAGCAGTCCGCCCACATCGCCTTCAACGCCAGCGAGATCGCAATGCTGGTTGCTCTAAACCAGCAGTACGAAGCCAAAAGTAAGCGGCTGAAGAACCCGCATCTGCCCGACAGCTTGGCTTGGGCCGCCTGGATCATCGGCCGCCTCGGCGGCTGGGATGGCTACCCATCTTCCAGGCCGCCAGGCCCCATCACCTTCAGAAACGGTCTCCAATACTTCCATGCCGCCGCAGCCGGATGGAGCCTCAGAGATACGTGCATGCCCTAGGGCGAAGGCCGGGACCCATAACCACCGGCAGATGTGGTTACGAGGACTCGGAGTTACCCTTCTCGCGCAACAATTACGCCCTGGGGTTATGGGTCCCGGCCTTCGCCGGGACGACGACTGTGATCGTTGACGCAGCGAGCCTTACACTCCCCAACCTTACGTCTGCTCGGCCTTCGCAAAGCGATCATCGAGCGCGTAGCCGGCGCCGCGGACGGTGCGGATCGGGTCCTGCTCGCGGCCGAGATTGAGCAGCTTGCGCAGGCGGCCGATATGCACGTCGACGGTACGCTCGTCGATATAGATGTCGCGGCCCCAGACGCTGTCGAGCAGCTGCTCGCGCGAGAACACGCGGCCGGGATGCTCGAGGAAGAACTCCAGCAGGCGATATTCGGTCGGGCCGAGATCGATCGGCCGGCCCGACCGCGCCACGCGGCGCTTTTCGCGGTCGAGCTCGATATCGCCGAAAGCCAGGACGGTTGCGAGCCGCTCGGGACTTGCGCGCCGGAGCAGGCCCTTCACGCGCGCGAGCAGCTCGGGGACCGAGAACGGCTTGACGATGTAATCGTCGGCACCGGTGGCAAGGCCCCGCACGCGCTCGCTCTCTTCGCCCCGCGCGGTAAGCATGATGATCGGCAGTTGCTTGGTGTCGGACCGCGTACGCAGCCGGCGGCACAGCTCGATGCCTGAGAGCCCCGGCAGCATCCAATCGAGCACGATCAGATCGGGGATGTGCTCCTTGAGGCGGGTGTCGGCATCGTCGCCGCGCATCACCGTCTCGACGTCGTAGCCGTCGCCTTCGAGGTTGTAGCGGAGAAGCTCAGTCAAAGCTTCCTCGTCCTCAACCACCATAATGCGTGCGCCCATCGGGTCGTCGCTCCTTGCAAAATCAGGTATTCGGGACCGTCGTGGCGAACGTCGTCATGTCGCCCTTCGGCCGCTTGTCGGTGATCGCCTGGCCTTCGATCATGTAGAACACGGTCTCGGCAATGTTGGTAGCGTGGTCGCCGATCCGCTCGATGTTCTTGGCGCAGAACATCAGATGAATGCAGAACGAGATGTTGCGCGGATCCTCCATCATGTAGGTGAGGAGCTCGCGGAACAGCGAGGTGCAGATGGCGTCGACTTCCTCGTCGCCCTTCCACACCGCCATCGCCGCCGGCAGATCATGCGCGGCATAGGCGTCCAGCACCGACTTGACCTGCTGCTGCACGAGATCGGTCATGTGCTCGAGGCCGCGGAAAAGCTTGAGCGGATGGAAATCCGTCTCCAGCGCCGCGACGCGCTTGCCCATGTTCTTGGCGAGGTCGCCGATGCGCTCAAGATCGGTCGCAACCCGCATGGCGCCGACGATCTCGCGCAGGTCGACCGCCATGGGCTGACGGCGGGCGATGGTGAGCACGGCGCGCTCCTCGATCTTCTTCTGGAGCGCATCGAGCTCGGCATCGATGGTCACGACGCGCTGGCCGAGCGCGATGTCGCGGCGGATCAGCGCGTCGACGGAATCGACGATCATGCGCTCGGCGATGCCGCCCATTTCGGCGACCAGGCGCGTGAGTTCCTGGAGGTCGGTGTCGAAGGCTTTTGCGGTATGTTCAGAACCCATGTGCCGTCTCCTCAGCCGAACCGGCCGGTAATGTAGTCCTGCGTGCGCCGGTCGGTCGGCGACGTGAAGATCTTGCTGGTGTCGTCGAACTCGATCAGCTCGCCGAGATACATGAAGGCGGTCTTGTCGGAGACGCGCGCCGCCTGCTGCATGTTGTGGGTCACGATCGCGATCGTGTAGTTCTCGGACAGCTCCTGGATCAGCTCCTCGACCTTGGCGGTCGAGATCGGATCGAGCGCCGAGCAGGGTTCGTCGAACAAAATCACTTCAGGGCGCACCGCAACGGTGCGGGCGATGCAGAGGCGCTGCTGCTGGCCGCCGGAGAGCGAAAGGCCGGAGGCGTTGAGCTTGTCCTTGACCTCGTTCCACAGCGCGCCGCCGCGCAGCGCCTTCTCGACGCGGTCGTCCATCTCGGACTTCGAGATCTTTTCATAAAGGCGGATGCCGAACGCGATGTTCTCGTAGATCGTCATCGGGAACGGCGTCGGCTTCTGAAACACCATGCCGACACGGGCGCGAAGCAAATTGAGGTCGAGCTTGGTGTCGAGGATATTGGTCTGGTCAAGCATGAGCTGGCCGGTGGCGCGCTGGCCCGGATAGAGGTCGTACATCCGGTTGAAGATGCGCAGCAGGGTCGACTTGCCGCAGCCGGACGGGCCGATGAACGCCGTGACGCGGTTGGTGCCGAGCGCCAGATTGATGTTCTTCAGCGCGTGGTGTTCGCCGTAATAGAAGTTGAGGTTGCGCACCGTCACCTTGGCGGGAGCTTCGGGCAGCGTTGGCGCTTGGGGAAGTCCACCGGACGCGCTCATCGATACGGAAAGATCACTCATTTTGCGGTCCTTTCGGCGCCAAGGATGCGCGCCCCAATGTTCAGGGCAAGCACGGTCAGGGTAATCAGCAGCGCACCGCTCCAGGCGAGCTGCTTCCAATAGGCGTAGGGGCTCTGAACGAAGTTGTTGATGGTGACCGGCAGGTTCGCCATTGTCTTGTTCAGGCCCAGGCTGAAGAACTGGTTCGACAGCGCCGTGAACAGCAGCGGCGCGGTCTCACCGGCGACGCGGGCGGTGGCGAGCAGCACGCCGGTGATGAGACCCGAGCGGGCGGCGCGATAAGCGATCCGCTTGATCACCAGCGAGCGCGGCAGGCCAAGCGCAGAAGCCGCCTCGCGCAGCGCGTTAGGTACCAGGAGCAGCATGTCTTCGGTCGTGCGCAACACCACGGGGATCACGATGACGGCGAGCGCGAGCGAGCCTGCGATCGCCGAGAAGCCGCGCATCGGCACCACCACCGCGCCGTAGATGAACAGGCCGATGATGATCGAGGGCGCCGACAGCAGGATATCGTTGATGAAGCGGATCACCGAGGTCAGCTTGTCGTTGCGGCCGTACTCGGCGAGATAAGTGCCGGCGAACAGGCCGAGCGGCGCGCCGATGCCGACGCCGATCACGGTCATGATCAGCGAGCCGACGATGGCGTTGCGCAGGCCGCCTTCGCTCGAGCCCGGAGGCGGCGTGTCCGCGACGAACAGATCAAGGTTCAGGCCTGCCAAGCCGTTGTAGAGCAGCGTGATCAGGATCAGCGCGAGCCAGGTGACGCCGAAGGCGGCGGCACCGATGCAGAGCCCGCGCACGAAGATGTCCTTGCGGCGACGGCGTGAGTAGATCGGGTTCATCTTAGTTCCCAGCCTTCTTTTCAAGGCGCATCAGCATCAGTCGCGCGGCGGCCAGCACGAAGAACGTTAGCACGAACAGCAGAAGGCCGAGCAGGATCAGACCGGACTGGTGCAGGCCGTCGCTCTCGGCGAACTCGGATGCGATCGCGGCCGAAATCGTGGTGCCGGGGGCGAAGATCGACGACGAGATGCGGAACGAGTTGCCGATGATGAAGGTCACCGCCATGGTCTCGCCGAGCGCGCGGCCCAGCGCCAGCATGACGCCGCCGATGACGCCGACACGGGTGTAGGGGATTACGACACTGCGGACGACTTCCCAAGTGGTGCAGCCGACCCCGTAAGCGGCCTCCTTCAGCACCGGCGGCACCGTCTTGAACACGTCGACTGAGATCGAGGTGATGAAGGGCAGCACCATGATCGCGAGGATCAGCGCGGCGTTGAACAGGCTGAGATAGGACGGCGGGCCGGCAAAGATCGCGCCGAGCACGGGAACGCCGTCGAAAATCTTGATCATGAAGGGCTGGAACGTGTTGGCGAGGAACGGGCCGAGCACGAAGAAGCCCCACATACCGTAGATGATCGAGGGAATGCCGGCGAGCAGCTCGATCGCCATGCCGATCGGGCGGCGCAGCCATTGCGGGCAGAGCTCGGTCAGGAAGATCGCGATGCCCAGACCAACCGGAATGGCGATCAGCATCGCGATGAAGGAGGTGACGAGCGTGCCGTACATCGGTCCGAGCGCGCCGAGCACAGGCGGATCCGCCGACGGCGCCCAGCGCTGCGTCCACAGGAACGCGAAGCCGTATTCCTTCATCGCCGGGACGGCGCCGATGATCAGCGAAACGATGATGCCGCCGAGAATGAGAAGAACCGAAATCGCGCTGAGCCGCGTGATCCAGTAGAAGGTGACGTCGCCGAGCTTGAATGCGCTCAAAGCCTTGGCACGATCATACGGACCGGCGGCATCAATTACATTGCTCTCGACAGCCATATCTGCCACGCCGATCCCCTGTACCAATAATATACGCTTTTGGTTGGTCTCGTGCCCCGGATAGAGCGCGAGGCTGATCCGGGGCCGAAAAGTCGTGTGGTCCGCGGTGCGGCCGTTGGAGGCCGCATCGCGTCCAGAGGGCAAAGAGCTTAGCTCTTGATGTCAGCCGACCAGGTCTTCTCGATCAGCTTCACGACGTTGCTAGGCATCGGGATGTAGTCGAGCTCTTCGGCAGACTTCGCACCCTTGTCAAAGGCGAACTTGAAGAACTTCAGCGCTTCCTGCGAGGCGGCTTTGTCGGCGGCTTCCTTGTGCATCAGCACGAAGGTCGTCGCGACGATTGGCCAGGACTTGTCGCCGGGCTGGTCGGTGAGGATCAGGTAGTAGCCCGGAGCGCTGGTCCAGTCGGCGTTGGAAGCGGCGGCCTGGAACGACTCGTTGGTCGGGTCGACGGTCTTGCCGGCCTTGTTGACCATCTTGGTGTAGGTCAGCTTGTTCTGCTTGGCATAGGCGTATTCGACATAGCCGATCGAATTCTTGGTTTGGGCGATATTGCCGGCAACACCTTCGTTGCCCTTGGCGCCGACGCCAACCGGCCACTCGACGGCGGTGCCTTCACCGACCTTGCTCTTCCAGTCGGCGCTGGCCTTGGAGAGGTAGTTGGTGAAGTTGAAGGTGGTGCCCGAACCGTCCGCGCGGTGAACGACCGAGATCGCATCCGACGGCAGCTTGGCGCTCGGGTTCAGCTTCTTGATCGCAGCGTCATCCCACTTGGTGATCTTGCCGACGAAGATGTCGGCGAGGGTGGGGCCGTCGAGAACGAGTTCGCCGGCCTTCACGCCTTCAATGTTAACAACCGGGACGATACCGCCCATGATCATCGGCCATTGAGCGAAGCCGTCCTTCTGGAGCTGATCCACCTTCAACGGAGCGTCGGTCGCGCCGAAGGTCACGGTCTTGGCTTGGATCTGCTTGATGCCGGCGCCGGAACCGATCGACTGGTAGTTAACGCCGTTGCCCGTCTCCTTCTTGTAGGCATCGGCCCACTTGGAGAGGACGGGGAAAATGAAGGTCGAGCCGGCACCGGTGATGTCGGCAGCGAAAGCCGTCGTCGTCGTTGCGGCGACCAAGCCGGCAGCGACGATCGTCTTGATGAAATTCATGCTGGTCTCCATACTGGGGAGCGAAGCGCCATCCGCGCCCGATCGCGCTCCCCGCGCCGCCCCTTTAGGAGCGGTCGGCTGAGCTTTTACGAAGGTTTCGTGACAGTCGGATGACAGACTCAAGCAACTGAAATCGCTTGGGTTTTCGACCTAAACTAAAGTCTTAGCTGGGGGAAAACAGGCGGCGAACGTGGCGCCCTGCTTGGGCACGCTTTCGATCAAAAGACGGCCGCGATGGCGGTTAAGAATATGTTTCACCAGCGATAATCCAAGCCCGGTCCCGCCCTGGGAGCGGCTGTCGCCGACATCCACCCGGTAGAAGCGCTCGGTCAGGCGTGGCAGGTGCTCCGGCGCGATGCCGGGGCCGAAATCGCGCACCATGACCCGGATTTCCTGAGTTCCATCAGGCGCCGGCATCGTAGTCAGCGACACGATGACGCGTCCGCCCGAGGCGCCGTATTTGAGCGCGTTCTCTATCAGATTCTCGAAGAGACGCAGCAGCTCTTCGCGGTCGCCGGCGATCATGACCGGCGCTTCCGGCAAATGGGTCTCGACCTCGACC
This sequence comes from Bradyrhizobium diazoefficiens, assembly GCF_016599855.1. Classification (NCBI taxonomy): domain Bacteria; kingdom Pseudomonadati; phylum Pseudomonadota; class Alphaproteobacteria; order Hyphomicrobiales; family Nitrobacteraceae; genus Bradyrhizobium; species Bradyrhizobium diazoefficiens. The sequence goes on from NZ_CP067041.1 coordinate 6,875,962, forward strand.
TGGCGTTCGCGGGCCAGCGGCTCGAGCCCGTCGGCGACCTGCAAGATGATCGGCAACAGGTCGACCAGGGTATCCGGCCGGACATGGGCCGACAGCTCCACCCGCGACAGCGACAAGAGATCGTCGATCAGGCGCGCCATGCGGGTCGCCTGGTTGTGCATGATGCCAAGGAAGCGCTCGCGTGCCTTGGGATCGTCCTTGGCCTGGCCCTGGAGCGTATCGATGAAGCCGGAGAGTGCCGCCAGCGGCGTGCGCAATTCATGGCTGGCATTGGCGACGAAGTCGGCGCGCATCTCCTCGACCCGGCGCAGCGGCGTCTGGTCATGGAAGGTCATCAGCATGCATTTGTCGGCGCCGCCGAAATTGGTCGGCACCGGCACCGGGGTGATGATCAGCTCCATCCAGCGATCGACCGGCACATGGTCGAGATAGGTCGCGCGCCGCGGCTCGGTGGTCGCAATGGACTCGCGCAGCGCCGTGATGATCTCCGGCGAGCGCAGCGCGAACTGAGCGAGCTCGTTCTTGCGTAGCGCCGGCGCAAGCTGGGCGGCGGCGGCGTTGAGATGGATGACGCGGCCGGCGCGGTCGAGCAGCACCGCCGGGTCCGGCATGCCGGCGACCACGGCCGCCACCGCCGCGCTCTCGACCGGATTGACGCGGCGGGTGTCCTCGCGCGAGGCAGCGGTGTCGTGCAGCCGCCACGGGATCAGCGCGGCGGCCGCGATGCAGAGGAATACCGACGCTGCCCGGATCGCCGACAATTCGCCGAGCGAGACCACCACCGACAGCGCCAGCGCCGCGGCGATCAGGATGACGGTCGAATGCCGCAGCCGGTCGGACCACGGCTGAGCGGAGGGAGACGATGGAGCGTCGATCGCCATCGGGGCGGGCTTCTCCTTAAGGGCTTGCGCCGGTCAGACGCCGCTGTCTCTGCGTTCTCTCACATAGGCGGCTTTAGGCGGCGGGCCTGGATCGAGCTTGAGCGCCGCCTGCTGCAGGCGCTTCGATCGCGCGCCGATGATAACCTCGCGAAACGTCAGCAAGATTACAGAGATGACGAAAGGCGACAGATAATAGAGGACCCGGAACAGCAGCATGCCGCCGAGCAGCTCCTCGCGGTCCATCTGCCAGAGGCCGACCAGCATGGCAGCGTCGAACACCCCGAGCCCGCCGGGCGAATGGCTGGCGAAGCCGAGCAGCGTCGCCGAGACGAAGATGACCGCGACGACGACGAAGCCGAGATTGGGCTCGTCGGGGACCAGTACGTACATCGCGAGCGCGCAGAAGCCGAGATCGATGATGCCGATCGCGATCTGGAGCAAGGTCAGCGGACCGCCCGGCAGCACCACGGTCCAGGGGCCGCGACCGACCACCCGTTTCTGGGTCCAGACCCAGACCACGTATCCGACCAGGGCGACGATGATCATCATCGCGATCACCCGGTTCAGCCAGGGCGGCAGCTGGTCGATCGCAGCAGCTGCCTCCGGATGGTAGGTGATGCCCAGGCCCAGCACGGCGGCGTTGCCGAGCCAGAAGGTCAGGCCGGCGAGGAAGCAGATTTTTGCGACGTCGATCGCGTTCAGGCCATGGGCCGAATAGATGCGGTAGCGCACGGCGCCGCCGGTGAAGACGCTGGCGCCGACATTGTGGCCGATCGAGTAGCTGGTGAAGGCCGCAAGCGCGTTGATGCGATAGGGCACGTGGGAATGGCCGATCGCGCGCACGGCGAACAGATCGTAGAACGTCAGCGTGAAATAGCCCGCAGCGACGAACAGCGCCGCCATCGCGATCTGGCGCGGCTCGGTGCTCTTGATCGCCTCGATCACCTCGTTGGTGTCGATGCCGCGCAACATATGGTAGAGCACATAGCAAGCGATGCCGATGACCGCGACGCTGGTCACAACTCCAAGCTTATGCAGGATTTGCTTCTGGCGCAGAAACGTCATCGCCCTGCGTATGGCTTCCAGCATCTAGACCTCGAACAACGCTTCAGCGGCCAGGGTGGCCGGCGAACAGGTGGACGGCGCACCGGCACTCAACGACCCCTCGCCGCCGGCACCGGCATCACACATGCCCCTGTCCTCCACTAGCGCGTTTCGGGGCGGAGTGGAATTCGCCAATGTGAACAAAATCACGTGCCTTCAATATTTTAGGCAGGGGTTGCAGGATTTGGCGCCTTCGGCGGCAAGGCTTGAGGCGAATCTCCATGGCAATCCTGCGCAGTCGCCATGAAGTTTTGATGATTTCGACCGTACAATGTTCCGCCACGCCTTAAGTCGAAATCAATCTATGAGCCGCATCGGCCTGTTGAAAGGGGCGGCGCCGCCGCGCCGGCGGTTCTGCCGCGCCCGCCTCGCCTCAGATCATCGGGTTGCACTGCGATATCGCAGACGTCATTACGGCCGCCCGCGAGTTTGCTACCTGATGCGAACTTTTGGACGCTAGATCAGGCCGCAGGCTGGCTGCGCGAGACCACCCAATAGCGCAGCCATGCACCGATGGTGCAGCCGACGAGGTAGCAGGCGAACATGATCAGGCCGAGGTCGAGCCAGTAGCCGAACCGGCCGGGGACCACATGCGCGAGCGAAGCCGCGACCAGGCCCGCGACGAGCGCGGCGAGCCAGCGCGCCATGACTTTCGAGGTGCCGTTGCCGCGCTGGACCACCGAGATCCAGCCCATGCAAAAGCCCAGCAGAACCGATCCGATCAGCCAGCCCATATGGAACGAGACGAGATAGGGCATGGTCACCTCACCAGAAATTCGATGCGGCGGTTTTGCGCCTTGCCGTCGTCGGTGTCGTTGCCGGCAAGGGGCTGCGTGCTGCCGTAACCGATTGCGGTGAAACGATCCGCCGGCAGGCCGGCCTTGACGAGATAGTCGATCACCGCCTGAGCGCGCTTCTCGGAGAGCGCCTGGTTGAAGGAATCCTCGCCATCGGAATCGGTGTGGCCCGCGACCTCGATATTGGTGGTGGGGCAGCGCAGTGCCGTCTCGATCAGATGATCGAGAACGCCGGCGGAATCAGGATCGATATCGGCGCGTTTGGGCTCGAAACGTATCTTGCCCTTGGCCAGGAGCTCCGAGAACAATTGCTGGCAGACGGTGCCGTCGACCGGCCCCGCCGCGGGCTTCACGGTGATCTCGGGCTTGTATAGCCAGCTTTTCGGAAAGTCCTTGCCGAGGCCGGCACGGATTTCGTTGGCCGCACCTTCGTACAGCGCATCGCCCGACAGCTTCACCTCGCGATCGGACACCACGAGCGTGCCGGTCGACAGCCGCGACAAGGCGCCGAGCGCTGCGACCACGGCCGTGTTGAAGGAGCCGGGCGCACCGACGCTGGCCTTGAGATTGTCCACCACCTTCTCGGTAAAGAATTTTCGCGATGCGCTGGTCGCGATCGCGGCGTGGACGTTGTTGTCGGGCACATAGCCGCTCAGCGTCACCGTGGCCGCGACCGGGTCCTTGTAGGCCTGGAAGATGTAAGGCGGCGCCTTGATCTCGTTGGCCGCGATCGAAAAACCTTCGGGCAGATTCTTCAGCGCAGCCGCAATGGCCTCGCGGCCGCCGAGGTCGCGCGCCATGCCTGACAGATTGACCTTGGTGTCTGTTATCGTGATCTTGCCGTCCTTTAGCTTGCCGATCTGGTCGAGCAGCAGCATCGCAGCCGCCTCGAACCGCGCCGGCGCGCCGCGGGCCAGGCCCATCTGATCGGCGACCTCGGTCCCGTTGACCTCCTTGCGCGCGGCTTCCGTCAGCCGCGCCTTCATCGACGGCAGCGGCGCGGAGCCCGACAGCGTCACCCGCACCACGTCGCGCTCGGCGTTCCAGACGAAGGGCTTGGCTTCGGGAACAAGCTTGGTCTGGTCATCGACCAACCGCACGCCGGGAACCATCTCGACCGTCGTCACGGCGTCGCGGCGCCCCTCCTCGGAGAAGGCATCCGCGGCCAGGCTGACGTCACGGCCGTCGACCGCGATCCGGGTCTTGTCCAGGATGGTGTCCTTGAGCGCGGCCGAACTGCGCGCCGACAGGTCGGCCTCGACCGGCAAAGTGTTATTCCAGGCCGCAAATCCCCACATGACGGCCAGGGGAATCAGCCCCGGCCACCATTTGCTGGCCCACCTGAAAAGCATTTGCATTCGACGACCCGAACTCTGGAACCGGAGACAAAACAAACCCTTGGCAGGCTGTCAAACCGGAAATGGGGCCGTTTCCGGGGCTACACGTGGACAATTGGAATAACTTTTTCTTCAAGGGTCATTCCCTAGAGTTGAAGGCGGAATGCCCAGGGGGCGGCCGGCCGGTCATGAAACAACTCCGTAACAACGTCATTCGCGCCGGGCTGGGAGCACTCTACTTCAGCGGCGCGCACCATCTGCTGCGCCCGCTGCTGTCGGGCGTCGGCGCCATTTTCATGCTGCACCACGTGCGGCCGGCCCGTGAGGGCGCGTTCCAGCCGAACCGGCATCTCGAGGTCACCCCGGACTTTCTGCGCGCGGCCCTGCGCCATTTGCGCGCGCGCGAGATCGACATCGTCAGCATGGACGAGGTGCACCAGCGGCTGGTTCAAGGCCGGTTCGAGCGCCGCTTCGCCGCCTTCACGCTCGACGACGGCTATCGCGACAACAGGGATCATGCCTTGCCGGTGCTGCACGAATTTGACGCGCCCGCGACCATCTATGTCGCCAGCGACTTCGCCGAAGGCACCGGGCGGCTGTGGTGGACCGCGCTGGAGGCCGTCGTCGCCAGGACCGAGCAGGTCGACGTAAGAATCGGCCATGCCGCGCTCCGGCTCGATGCGAGCACGCCTGCCGCGAAGCAGGCAACCTTCGACCGCCTGCACGATTGGCTGCGCGCGCTGCCGGTCGAACACGATCTGAGGCGCGAGATCGAGGCGCTCTGCGCCGCGCATGGCGTCGACATGGAAGCGCTGTGCCGTAGCCTCTGCCTGTCCTGGGACGAGGTGAAGCGGCTCGCGGACGATCCGCTGGTCACGATCGGCGCCCACACTATCAGCCATTGCAATCTCGCCAAGCAGAGCGAGGAGATCGCCGCGCAGGAGATGGCAGCGAGCCGGATGCGGATCGAGAACGCGCTGGAACGCCCGGTGCTGCATCTCGCCTATCCCTATGGCGACCGCGAAGCAGCGGGCAAGCGCGAATTCGCATTGGCCGCTACCGCCGGCTTCAAGACCGCGGTGACCACGCGGCCCGGCATGCTGTTCGCCGACAATGCCGGCCACATGACCGCGCTGCCGCGCGTCTCGCTCAATGGCAACTACCAGGACGCGCGCATTCTGCCGGTGCTGACCTCGGGCGCCGCGACTGCGATGTGGAACGGCTTTCGCCGCTTTGCTGCGGCTTAAGTGTTGTCCCGGCCTTCGCCGGAACAACACTGAGTTGACTCCCCTCCCCGCCGCGCTCAAAACGGCGCCAACCCAAGGGAGGCACCATGTCCAACGATCTGTTTTCGCTCAAAGGCCGCGTCGCACTCGTGACCGGCGGCTCGCGCGGCATCGGCAAGATGATCGCGGCCGGATTCCTCGGCGCAGGAGCTGCGAAGGTCTACATCACCGCGCGCAAGGCGGGCCCATGCGAAGCCACGGCGAAAGAGCTCTCGGCGCAATATGACGGCGAATGTATTGCGCTGCCGATCGACATCTCGACCGTCGACGGCTGCAACAAGCTCGCTTCCGAAATCATCAGGCTCGAGCCGAAGCTCGACATCCTCGTCAACAATGCAGGCGCGGCCTGGGGCGCGGAGTTCGACGAATTTCCTGAGAGCGGCTGGGACAAGGTGATGGACCTCAACGTCAAGTCGCTATTCTTCCTGACCAAGGCGCTAGCCAAACCGCTCCGCGCAGCAGCCTCGCACGAGCGGCCCGCCAAGGTCATCAACATCGCCTCCGTCGACGGCATCTTCGTCAATCCGGGCGAGACTTATTCCTACGCGGCCAGCAAAGCGGCCGTGATTCATCTGACGCGGCGCATGGCGACGAAACTGATCAAGGACAGCATCAACGTCACCGCGATCGCGCCCGGCGCGTTCAAGTCCGACATGAACCGCGCCGCACGCGACCACGCGGACGACGTCGCCAAGCGCATTCCGGCGCGGCGCATTGGTACCGACGAGGACATGGCGGGCGTTGCGATCTATCTCGCCTCGCGTGCAGGCGACTACGTGGTCGGCAACACCATCGCGGTCGATGGCGGCGTGGTGTACGCCAATGCGGGACTGGAGATTGCGGGGTAGCCGCGGGACGTCAACACCAACCGCGCCTCACACTCCGCTGTCATGCCCCGGCTTGCCGCCTTCACTAAAGCGTTGGCGGCCGAGCACGCTTTTGGCCCGGCGTAGCCTTGGCGGAGACGGGACCGGGGCACCCAGTACGCCGCGGCCTCTCGGCTCAATCACAGCTGCCTCTGGAATACTGGATCACCCGCTTTCGCGGGTGATGACAGTCTTCGTGGGACGCGGTTCTCGCGCCTCGCTCGCAGCCCTTACGACTCGATCTTCACATACTCGAAATCGCCGGGCTTGTTGTCGATGCCGACTTTGGGCGGCGCGATCCAGGAGGCGAACTGGCCGGTCTCGGTGACGGGCTGCATCAACGAGGTGATGAAGTCGCCGTCGGCGGTCGAGGGCAGCCATTCGTCCTTGCGCTTGGCCCAGGTCGCATCGTCGATCAGGATGCCGTCGGGCGTTGCGTGCACGTCCTTGAATTCGCCTATGTGGCGGTGGAAGGCGACGTTGGGCAGCGTCAGCTTAAAGTCGTAGCCGGCGGTGGAGATTACCTTGTTCCAGCGCAGCATGCCCTTGACGCAATCCTGGCTGTAATCGTCGCGCAAGCGCATGTTGAGTGCGGTCAGCGCCGGCTCGTCGACCAGCTTGATCTCGCCGTTGATGAACTTCAGCACCGGATAGGTGGCGTTCTTGAGCTGGTGATCGTCGTCGATCTGGGTCTCGTGATAGCGGCCCTTGATGCCGGTGTTGAAGGCGTTGGCCGCATTGGTCGAGACTTCCGAGCCGAACAAATCGAGCGACAGCGTATAGTGCAGGTTCAGCTTCTTCTGGATGGTCGGCAGGTCGATGACGCCGAGCGCGCGGACCTTTGCGATATCGGAGGGATCAGTGATGCCGGCCTCGCGCATGGCATCGCAGGTGCGCTGCACGACGCGGGTGATGCCGGTCTCGCCGACGAACATGTGGTGCGCCTCTTCCGTCAGCATGAAGCGGCAGGTGCGCGAGAGCGGATCGAAGCCCGACTGCGCCAGCGAGTGCAGCTGCATCTTGCCGTCGCGGTCGGTGAAGTAGGTGAACATGAAGAAGGACAGCCAGTCCGGCGTCGCCTCGTTGAAGGCGCCGAGCATGCGCGGGCTATCGGCATCGCCGGAGCGGCGGCGCAGCAAATCGTCGGCCTCCTCGCGACCGTCGCGGCCGAAATATTTCTGGAGCAAATAGACCATCGCCCAGAGGTGGCGGCCTTCCTCGACATTGACCTGGAACAGATTGCGCATGTCGTAGAGCGAGGGCGCGGTCTTGCCGAGATGGCGCTGCTGCTCGACCGAGGCCGGCTCGGTGTCGCCCTGAATCACGATCAGGCGGCGCAGCATCGCGCGATATTCGCCCGGGACCTCCTGCCAGGCCGGCTCACCATAATGCTCGCCGAAGGGAATGACGCGGTTCTCTTCCTGCGGCGCCAGCAGAATGCCCCAGCGATAGTCGGGCATGCGGACGTAGTCGAACTTGGCCCAGCCGCGCGGATCGACGGAGTAAGCGGTGCGCAAATACACCAGCGACTCCTGGAAGCCTTCCGGCCCCATGTCGCTCCACCAGTCCATGTAGCCGGGATGCCAGCCTTCCAGCGCTTTCAGCACCTGGCGATCTTCGGCGAGGTTCACGTTGTTCGGAATCTTGGTCGAGTAGTCGACGTTCATGATATTCATGTTCATGGCCGTGCTCCTTGATCGGTCTCGTGTCCCAGACGCGGTGCGGCGCGAAGTGCTGCACTGCTGAGCCGGGACCTATTGCTCGGTCTTTGTGGGTCCCGGTTCTGCGTCGCATCACTTCGTGCTGCGCCGCGCCCGGGACACGATAGCTACACCCGCGTCATATCGAATTTCGGCTTCTGCCCGCTGCCGTAGCGGCGAAGCGCGCCTTCCTCGCCGACGGCGTTGGGGCGCTGGAAGATCCAGTTCTGCCACGCGGTGAGGCGCGCGAAGATCTTCGATTCCATCGTCTCGGGGCCGACGAAGCGCAGGCTGGCTTCCATGCCGGTGAGGCTGTCGGGCGAGAAGCTGGCGCGTTCCTCCAGGAAAACCCGGACCTCGTCATCCCAATCGATGTCGTCGAGTGCGAAGGTGACGAGGCCGAGCTCCTCGGCCTGTTCGGCGTCGAGCGCGGTCCCCATCGTGGCTTCCGCGCGTTCCACGTCGGACGGATCGGCCTGGAAGCGCGATTGAAGCCGCGTCAGGCCATGGCTCATCGGATAGGGGCCGAAATTCATTGCGGAGAGCTCGATCGAGGGCGGCGGCTGGTTGTCGCCCTGCCGCGTGCCGATCAGCATGTAGGAGCGATCGGCGGCGAACACGAGTTCGGCGAGCGTGCCGGCGAAGCACGAGCCGGGTTCGACCAGCGTCACCAGCGTGCGCGAGGTAACGTCGATGCGCTTGAGCACGCGCTTCCAATAGTGCCTGATTTCATTGACCAGCCAATGCGCCTTGTTGGCTTCGAGGAAGGCGTCGCTGGCGAGCACATGGGCGCGGTCGCCATGGCTCTTGAACACCAGCATGGCGATCTCGAGCTCGTTGATGCGCAGATGCAGGATGGCGTCGTCGAGCTCGCGTGCCACTTGCAGCGGCCAGAAAGCAGCGCCCTGCGCCATCATGCCGTCGACGTCGGCCGGGGGAGCTGCTTCCGGCGCCTTGATCGAGATGGTCGCGATGCGCGCGGTGCGGTCGATATCGACCGTGACGAAGCCGTAGCGCAGGCTGGTCTCGTCGATGATGCGCTTGAGCGGCGTCAGCGCGATGCCCTTGCCTCTGCCCTTGCGCTTCGAGTTGGCTGCGAATTCCCTGGCGCGCTCGGCGACCTTGGCCTCCAGCTTCGAGTTCGGCGCGATCTCGTCGACGAGACGCCACTGCACCGCGCGCTTGCCCTTCACGCCCTCCTCGATGGTGCAGAAGAAATCGGCATGGTCGCGGCGCACCTTGCGCTTGTCGACGACGCGCGTCAGCCCGCCGGTGCCCGGCAGCACTGCAAGCAGCGGCACTTCCGGCAGCGCCACGGCGGAGGCGCCGTCGTCGGCGAGGATGATGTGATCGGTCGCGAGCGCCAGCTCATAGCCGCCGCCGGCGGCCGAGCCGTTCACAACCGTGATGAAGCGCTGGCCGGAATTCTCCGAGGAGTCTTCCATGCCGTTGCGGGTCTCGTTGGTGAATTTGCAGAAGTTCACCTTGTGGGCATGGGTCGAGCCCGCGAGCATGCGGATGTTGGCGCCGGCGCAGAACACGCGGTTCTTGGCCGAGCGCATGACGACGACCTTCACCTCGGGATGCTCGAAGCGCAGGCGCTGGACCGCGTCGGCCAGTTCGATGTCGACGCCGAGATCGTAGGAGTTCAGCTTGAGCTGATAGCCCTCGAACAAGCCGCCATTCTCGTCGACGTCCATGGTCAGCGTCGCGACGTCGCCCTCGACCGCGAGCTTCCAGTGCTTGTAGCGGGACGGTTCGGTCTGGAAATCGATGAACGTCGCGCCGCCTGCAAGGCGCCGATCTTCCCCGGCCATGGGCCACCCTTGAGTTCGTCTTCGCTGTATCTCTAGATGCACAATAATGCATATTTTGGAGCGCGTCTAGCCCATTTACGGATGAAATATGCACTTTGCTTCATGGGAGACGATTGACTCTCCCCAAATCATGCGGCGCGTCCCTGAAATCCGGGATCATCGCGCAGGGTCGCCTTTGCAAATTGCTCAACCGCGTTGAGCGTCGCTGCGGGCGCCTCCCGATGCGGGGAGTGCCCCGCGCCTGAAATGACCTTCACATCGACCGGGCAGTAACATTCGTCCTGTGCAATCTCGACTTGGCGCAGTGTCCCATATTGGTCGTCGACACCTTGCAGGATCATGATGGGAACGCGGACGTAGGCCAGATATTCCGAGATGTCCCAGTCGCGGAATTTCGGATCGAGCCAGGCGGCGTTCCAGCCGTAGAAGGCGTTGTCGACGTCCTCGTGCCAGCGCGCGAGCTTTGCCTTGAGGTCGGTGGTCTCGTAGTCGGTCTTGATCTCGGCGATGGACTTCCCCGAGATGTCCTCGACGATGAAATGCGGCGCGATCAGCGCCACGCCTTGCAGGCGATGATCCTGATGCGCGCCGGCATAGATCGCCGCGATCGAGGCGCCATCGGAATGGCCGAGCAAAAGGCCACGCTTGAAGGAGATCGCATCGAGAACTTTCGGCAGCACGTCGAGCGCCTCGCGCTGCATGTAGTCGAGCGGTCGCGGCAGCGTGACCTTACTCGACCGGCCGTAGCCAGCGCGCGAATAGACGAAGATGCCGGCGCCGGTGGCCTCTCGAAGCTTTTCCGGAAAATCGCCCCAGAGGCCGACGGAGCCGAGGCCTTCGTGCAGCATCACGATCGTCGGCGCGTCGGCTGACTGCGGCGCAAGCCATTTGTATTCGAGGCTGGCACTGCCGATGGTGAGGAAGCCGGTGGGGGTGAGGTTGGTCATGCCTGTCGTTTCCGTTCATTCCGTCATTCCGGACAGCGCGCATTGCGAGCTGATCCGGAATCTCGAGATTGGAGTTTGCGGCTCGAGATTCCGGGTTCGCGCTGCGCGCGCCCCGGAATGACGGGCAGCTAGTTCGCCCCCTCGCGCAACTTGAATCGCTGGATCTTCCCTGTCGCCGTCTTCGGCAGCGAGTCCACCACATCGATCCAGCGCGGATATTTCCACGGGCCGATCTTCTGCTTGACGTGCTCCTTCAGCATCTCCTGTAAGTCCGTCGTCGTCGCGCCGGGACGGAGCACGACAAAGGCTTTTGGCTTCAGCAGACCTTCCGGATCGGCTTCGGGCACGACGGCGGCTTCCAGCACGGCGGGGTGCGTGATCAGTGCGCTCTCGACCTCGAAGGGCGAGACCCAGATGCCGGAGACCTTGAACATGTCGTCGGCGCGGCCGCAGAAGGTGTAACGGCCATCGGCATCCCTGACATATTTGTCGCCGGTTCGCGTCCACGGACCCTCGAATGTACGGCGGCTCTTGTGGCGCTGGTTCCAGTAGCCCTCGCCGGCCGAGGGCGCATCGACCAGGAGCTCGCCGACCTCGCCGTCGGCGACGTCCTGGCCGGCTTCGTTGACGAGCCGCACCGCATAGCCCGGCACTGGCTTGCCGGAGGAGCCGTATTTGATGTCGCCCGGCGCATTCGACAGGAAGATGTGCAACAGCTCGGTCGAGCCGACGCCGTCGAGAATGTCGACGCCGAAGCGCGCCTTCCAGCTGTTGCCGACGGATTCCGGCAGCGCCTCGCCGGCCGAGGTGCAGATGCGCAACGCCTTGCCGCCGCGCTCGCTCTTCATGGTCTCGTCGTTGAGCATGGCCGCGAACAGGGTCGGCACGCCGTAGAAGATCGACGGGTTGTAGCGGTTCATCAGGTCGAACATGCGCGCCGGCGTCGGGCGCTCGCTGTTCAAAATCGTGGTGGCGCCGACCGACATCGGAAAGGTCAGCGCATTGCCGAGGCCATAGGCGAAGAACAGTTTTGCGGCGGAAAGACCGACGTCGCTCTCGCGAATGCCGAGCACCTGCTTGGCGTAGGTGTCGGCCGTCGCCTGCAAGTTCGAATGCAGGTGACGCACGCCCTTGGGCATGCCGGTCGAGCCCGACGAATAGAGCCAGAACGCCGGCTCGTCGGGATGCGTCGCGGCGGTGGTGAATTGGTCGCTCTCGCCTGCAATCTCCTCGGCGAGTTGCTTGTGGCCGTTCTGCTTGGCGCCGGAGACCACGACGTGCTCGAGATCAGGCATGCGGCCGACGACGTCCTTGATAACAGGATAGAGCGCATCGGAGACAAACAGCACGCGCGCGCGGCAATCGGCGAGGATATAGGCGTATTGATCCGCGGTCAGCAGCGTGTTCAGCGGCACCGGCACGACGCCGGCGCGGATCGCACCCAGAAACACGATCGGAAAATCGACCGTATCCAGCATGATCATCGCCACGCGCTCCTCGCGGCGGACGCCGAGCCGGCGCAGCATGTTCGCCGCACGCCGCGTCTCGCGCTGGAGCTCGCCATAGGTCAGCCGCGAGACGGTGTCGTCGAAAACGATCTTGCTGCCGCGGCCCTCCTCGACGTTACGGTCGAGCAGCCAGGTCACCGCATTGTAGGATCCCTCGCTCAAGGTCGTCTCCCCGAATTTAGAATTATAATTCATAGAAAGACATTGTGACGGCTTGCTGTCAATGCCAGCAGGCACTATGTTTCATTAAAACGCGCCGCAGGACCTCCTGTAAAGAAGGCTCATGACCGACAGTCCCGACGCCGAATCCCGCTTTCTCGAACAGCTCGGCCAGCGCGTGCGCACCATGCGCGCGCTGCGCGGCATGTCGCGCAAAGTGCTCGCGAAGGTATCAGGAATTTCGGAGCGCTACATCGCGCAGCTCGAGAGCGGCAAAGGCAATGTGTCCATCGTGCTGCTGCGCCGGGTCTCGGATGCGATGGGCGCGCATCTGGAAGATCTGGTGCCCTCGGTCGACCCTACACCGGACTGGCAGATGTTTCGCGATCTCTTGCGCAAGGCAACGCCTGCACAGATCGCGCAGGCCAAGGATCTGCTCGCCGGCGGCAGTACCTCGGCGCCTCGGCGCGCGCCGTTCTGCGGAATCGCACTGATCGGCCTGCGCGGCGCCGGCAAATCCACACTTGGGCGGATGCTGGCGAAGAAGGTCGGCTGGAGTTTTGTCGAGCTCAACAAGGAGGTCGAGCAGCAGAACGGCCTTTCCGTCGCCGAGATCATCGCACTCTACGGCCAGGAAGGCTTCCGCCGCATGGAGCAGGCGGCGCTGCAACAGCTGCTCGCGCGCAACGAGCTGATGGTGCTGGCGACGGGCGGCGGCATCGTCTCCGAGCCCTTGACCTTCGACCAGATCCTGTCGTCGTTCTACACGATCTGGCTGAAGGCCGAGCCCGAGGAGCACATGGCCCGTGTCCGCCGCCAGGGCGATCTGCGCCCGATGGCGGACGACCGCTCCGCCATGGCCGAGCTGCGCAACATTTTGCTCAGCCGCGAGCCGCTGTATTCGCGTGCGACGGCGGTGGTGGATACGGCGGGATTGTCGGTCGATGCAGCGGCCGCGAGGCTGATCGATGCGGTACGGCCGGTGCTACAAAACGAAGCACGCAGCTTTGGGCTGCGCAGCGTGGCGCTGTAGGGCAATTGCTCTCGCCTCGTCGGGATCGCTGAAGCAGCTTGCGCTGCCTGCCCTTGGTCACGCGCGCCTGCATGGTATGTTACGCGCCGAAGCAGTGAGACCTGCGATGGACGCAAGCGTAGTTCCCGTTGTCATCCGCCGGCCGGCCACGCCTGACCTTGCGCATCTGGTGTCCAGCATATCGTTCTACCGCGAGCGCGGAGTTGGCCTGGCCGGCTTCCGGCACGCAGCGCCGCTCGCGTTGCCCTTACTCGTGAACCTGGGAACACCATTCCGCATCGCGCTTGGCCGCCGGCCGAAGCATGAAGACGGTCGACCGAGCTTTGCAGCCGGGCTTTTTCCTGGACCCGTCCTGATCGAGTCGGACGGCCGCGCCGAGTGCGTCCAGGTTGATTTCACCCCGCTCGGCGCCTACCGCTTCTATGGAGGAGCGGTGCCTGATCTGACCGCGCGCATCGTCGGCCTCGAGGACGTCCTGGGGCGTGCTGGAGAAAGCCTCGCCGCCCAGGTGGCCGAGGCCGCGGGATGGCAGCGGCGGTTCGAGATCGTGGAAGATTTCGTGCTGCGTCGGGCCGTGCATGAGCCGTCGCCGGCGATTGCCTCGGCGCTCGACATATTGTGGCGGAGCGCGGGTTCGGCGCGGGTCGCTGACATCGCCGCCGACATCGGCTGGAGCCGCAGGCATTTCACCCGCCGCTTTCAAAACGAGATCGGCGTGGCGCCCAAGATGCTGGCGCAGATGCTGCGCTTTCACCGCGCCTGCCGGCTTGTCCGCTCCGAGCCCGTGACCGGCTGGGCCGCCGTTGCCGCAGAAGCAGGCTATGCCGACCAAGCGCATCTTGCCCGCGACTTCCGGGTGTTTTGTGGCGAAACCCCGACGGGATGGGCGGCGCGGATGGAATGCGCAGACCCACGCCTGCTGCGCGACGCCGGCGGATAGAGCGTTTTCGAGCGAAGTGGACGCCGATTCGCGTGAAGAAAACGCGTCAAAGGAGCTTCGGTTCTGATTCAACCAGAACCGAAAGCTCTAGGTCCCATTTGTTCAAGCCGGCCGATTCGAACCGGACTAGCCTGGTCGCGCAAACGATCTGGAGAGTTTCATGAACCAGCGGAATGGCAACGAAGCGCCCCGCCTCTACCACACCATGCGTTGCAAGGACGCCGAGGCCATGATCGCGTGGCTGAAGGACGTGCTCGGCTTCACTGAGCGTGTGATCTATCGGAAGGACGGCAAGGTCATCCACGGCGAGCTGATGTTCGGCTCGTCGATCCTCATGCTCGGCCAGGATCGGAACAACGAGTACACCAAGCTTGTGGGCGATCTCGGCGGGCGACGGACCGATGCGGTCTATCTTGCGGTCGACGATCCCGACGCGCTCCACGACAAGGTCAAAGCCTCCGGCGCTCGAATCGAGATGGAGTTGCGCAACACCGAGTATGGCAGCCGCGATTTCGCGGCCCGCGATCCCGAGGGTGGGCTTTGGAGTTTTGGTAGCTATTGGCCCAAGGTCGGCGAAGAGCCGCTGCCGGGCTGAGCCGCACCTATGACTAGACCGACCAGTAATTCGGATGCGGGTAGGGCTGCGAGCGGTCGCCCCAATCGAACGCGTCGCCGTCGAACTCGCACGGACCGCTGCTGAGTTCCTCCAGCGTCAGCGCGACCTGGAAGACCTGATGGCTGGGGTTGTATTTCAGCGCACCCCACTGCACGGGATAATGATGACGAGTGCCGAGCAGCCCGCCGGTCTTGATGACGGCGTAAGTGACCGTCCCGCTCACCTTGTCGAGCATCAATCGCTCGATCGTGCCGAGCTTGCTGCCGTCGCGCCCGTAAACGGCGACGCGCTCGACGCGATCACTGGGAACCATGGTGTGTTGCATGGCGTCCTCCTCGATTTCTGGTGTTTTCCGCATTATAGCGCGGTCACCCGGATGAGCGAAGCCGGTTGTAGGGTAAGCTACAGCAATTGCGGTTGCACAGATTGCGCGCCCTCGCGCAGCAGCGGTAGGAAGCGGTCGATCAATTCCTGCGCGGGCACGCGGTCGACATGGGCGCCCATGTTGATCGCGGCAACGATGACATCGTCGTAGCGGCGCACGGGAACCGAGATCGAGCGGAAATGCGGCTCGGCCTCGCGGTCGACCAGGGAGTAGCCCTGGGCGCGATCGGCAGCGATGCGCGCGAGCAACGCCTTCGGATCGGTCACCGTCTGCGGCGTCAGCGCCTCGCGCTTCATGGCCTTCAGGCGCACGGCGAGATCGGCATTGTCGAGCTGGCCGAGCACAGCGCGGCCGACCGAGGTGCAGAACGCTGGCAGGCGGTAGCCGATTTCGAGTCCGCCCGAGAACATCCGTGCCGGACTGCTGCGCGCCACGAACACCACGTCGTCGCCGTCGAGCACGGCCAGCGAGGAGATTTCGTTCGCCGCGGTCGCCACGCGATCGAGCACCGGTTGCAGGACCGTGACGAGCTGGTTGGAACGCAGATAGGACGCCGCCAGTGTCAGCACGTGCGGGGTCAGCGAGAACAGCTTGCCATCCCCGGTGACGAAACCGCCGCGCTGGAGCGTGAACAGCATGCGCCGCGCAGTGGCACGCGGCAGCTCGGCGGCGCGGGCGAGATCGCTCAGCGTCATCGGACCTGCACTAGTGCCGAAGCACTGCAACAAGCGCAGGCCGCGATCGAGGGCTTCGACGAAATCCGTCGCGCGTTCGTCGGTCTCGCTCCGCTTCAGCTTGGGCATGGCTCGGGATAGTCCTGCAAATAGTGCTTGCTGCCGGCCCAAGGCATGTCATAATTCGCCCATTCGTTCAATAGGCGAACAAGACGCTCTCCAGAAAAAGGACGCGACCGCCATGATGAGCCAGGAGCAGAACGACCTGATCACCCGCACCGGGCCGAAGGACCCCTGCGGCAAGCTGATGCGGAGCTACTGGCAGCCGGCGGCGCTGCTCGACGAGCTCGAAGGCGCACGGCCGATCCGTCCGGTCAAACTGCTCGGCGAGAACCTGGTGCTGTTCCGCAACGAGCAGGGACGCTATGGCCTGATCGACCGCCACTGCGCGCATCGCGGCGCGGACCTCGCCTTCGGACGGCTCGAGCATGGCGGCCTGCGCTGCGCCTTCCATGGCTGGCTGTTCGACGCCACCGGCCAGTGCATCGAGACGCCGGCGGAGCCGAAGGACTTAAAGCTGTGTCAGAACATCCGCCAGCGCTCCTATCCCGTGGTCGAGAAGAGCGGCATCCTCTGGGCGTATCTCGGCGAAGGCGCGCCGCCGGCATTTCCGGAGCTCGACTGTTTTGTTGCGCCCGGCACGCACACCTTCGCCTTCAAGGGTCACATGGCCTGCAACTGGCTGCAGGCGCTCGAGGTGGGCATTGATCCTGCACACGCCTCCTATCTGCATCGCTTTTTCGAGGACGAGGACACCGCCACGGCCTACGGCAAACAATTCCGCGGCGCGTCAGCCGGCAGCGAGATGCCCATGACAAAGGTCCTGCGCGAATACGATCGCCCGATCATCAATGTCGAGCACACCGAATACGGGTTGCGGCTGATCGCGCTACGCGAGATCGACGAGGAGCGCACCCATGTGCGCGTCACCAATCAGCTCTTCCCGCACGGCTTCGTCATCCCCATGAGCACGGAGATGACAATCACGCAATGGCACGTGCCGGTCGATGACGAGAACTGCTATTGGTACGCGATCTTCACCAGCTATGCGAACCCGGTCGACAAGCAGAAGATGCGTGACCAGCGGCTCGAGCTCTACGAGCTGCCGGACTACGTCTCGCGCAAGAACCGCAGCAACGATTACGGCTTCGATCCGCACGAGCAGCAGACCGCGACCTATACCGGCATGGGCAGCGACATCAACGTCCATGACCAATGGGCGGTGGAATCGATGGGCGCGATCCAGGACCGCACCAAGGAGCACCTCGGCACGAGCGACAAGGCGATCGTGCAATATCGCCGCATGCTGCGGCAGGAGATCGAAAAGGTCGCGGGCGGCGAGAAGCCGATGCTGCATCTGGATGAGGCCAACGCACGCAGCATCCAGGGACCGGCGACCATGGACGGAATCGGGCCGACTCGCGGCTGGGAGACCTACTGGATGGAAGTCGACGTCAAGCGCCGCCGCAGTGCGCCGTGGACCGCACCGGTGCCGAAGGACATCGCCGAAAATGTGCATCGGCTGACGGCGGCGGAATAAGGGTGACGACCTATCCTCGTCATTGCGAGCGCAGCGAAGCAATCCAGTCTGTCTCCGCGGACGCATTTCTGGATTGCTTCGCTACGCTCGCAATGACGGAGAATGTGGGGCACGCTTCGTGCCTCACCACTGGAGGAGTAGCACAGTGACTTTCGTCGCACGTCACGCGCTGTGGTCGGATGAGCAGACGGACGCAGCCCAGCGCATGCGCCGCCTCGTCGAGGAGAAGAACCTCGAGGTCATCCGCCTCGCCTTCCCCGACCAGCACGGCATCTTGCGCGGCAAGACCATCATCGGCTCCGAGGCGATCGCCTCGCTCGAAAGCGGCTGCTCCATCACCACCACCATGCTCGCCAAGGACACCTCGCACCGCACGGTATTTCCGGTATTCACGCCGGGCGGCGGTTTTGGGATGAAGGAGATGGAGGGCGCGGCCGATGTGCTGATGCTCGCCGATCCCACCACCTTTCGCGTCTTGCCGTGGGCGCCGGCGACAGGCTGGGTGTTGTGCGATCTCTATTTCAATGACGGCCGGCCGGTGCCGTTCGCGACGCGCGGGCTTTATCGCAAAGTGCTCGACGAACTCGGCAACCGCGGCCACGATTTCGTTGCGGGCCTCGAGGTCGAATTCCACATTTTCAAGCTCGACGACCCGCATATGCGCGCCGAGGACGCCGGCCAGCCCGGCACACCGCCCTCGGTGAGCCTGCTCAGCCACGGCTATCAATACCTCACCGAGCAGCGCTTCGATGAGATGGAACCGGTGCTGGAAATCCTGCGCCGCGATATCGTCGCGCTCGGCTTGCCTTTGCGCTCAGTCGAGGTCGAGTTCGGGCCGAGCCAGTGCGAATTCACCTTCGCGCCGAAGAGGGGGATGGAGCCCGCCGACAACATGGTGCTGTTTCGCAGCGCCGTGAAGCAGATCGCGCACCGCCACGGCTATCACGCCACCTTCATGTGCCGGCCGAAGCTCCCGAACCTGTTCGCGAGCGGCTGGCACCTGCATCAGTCGGTCGTCTCGCGCGCGAGCGGTGAAAACCTTTTCATGGCGAAGGACGGCGGCGAACCACTCAGCGCGTTCGGCCGCGCCTATCTGGCCGGCCTGCTCGACCACGCGCGTGCCGCCACCGTGTTCACCACACCGACCATCAACGGCTACAAGCGCTACCGTTCCTATTCGCTGGCGCCCGACCGTGCGATCTGGGGCCGCGACAATCGCGGCGTGATGATCCGCGTGCTCGGCGGCGCGAACGATGCCGCCACGCGGCTCGAGAACCGCGTCGGCGAACCGGCGGCCAATCCCTATCTCTACATGGCCTCGCAGATTCTCTCGGGACTCGACGGGGTCGACCGCAAGCTCGATCCCGGCGCGTCGGCCGACACGCCCTACGAGACCAAGGCGCCGCTGCTGCCTAAGAGCCTGCGCGATGCGGTCAGCGCGTTGAAGGACGATCCGTTCTTCCGCGATAAGCTCGGCGCGGAGTTCGTCGACTACTACGCGCACATCAAGAACGCCGAGATCGACCGCTTCCTGGCGGAGGTGACGGATTGGGAACATCGGGAATATTTCGAGATGTTCTGAGCTGCTTCGCCGCGGGATTGGTCAGTGAGGCGCACCGCTCTCTCACCCGTCATTGCGAGGAGCCCTTGCGACGAAGCAATCCAGAGTCCTTCCGTGGAAAGATTCTGGATTGCTTCGCTTCGCTCGCAATGACGGAGAGAGAGTGGAGGCTCAAATCCCCAAATACTTGTGCTGCACATCCGGCTCGGCCATCAGCTCGTCGGATGTGCCGGTCCACACCGTCTTGCCGCGCTCGATGATGGTGTGGCGGTCGCAGATGCGGGCGAGATGATCGACGTTCTTGTCGACGACCAGGATCGACTGGCCGCGGCTCTTCAAGAGCGATAGGCAGTTCCAGATCTCTTCGCGGATCAGCGGCGCAAGGCCCTCAGTTGCTTCATCCAGGATCAGCAGTTTTGGGTTCGTCATCAGCGCGCGGCCGATCGCGAGCATCTGCTGCTCGCCGCCGGAGAGCTGGTTGCCCATGTTGGCGGCGCGCTCGGCAAGGCGCGGGAACAGCCCATAGATCGCGGCGAGCGTCCAGGGATTGGCACTGCCAAAGCGGTCAGCGGCGGCCGCGACCAGGTTTTCGCGCACGGTCAGGTTCGGGAAGATCTGGCGTCCCTCAGGCACCAGCCCGATGCCGAACTTGGCGATCCGGTACGACGGCAGCTGCCGTACTTCAGTGCCCGCGAAGCGAATGCTGCCGGCCCGCGCCGGGGTCAGACCCATGATGGAGCGGATGGTCGTGGTCTTGCCCATGCCGTTGCGGCCCATCAGCGAGACCATCTCGCCCGGCTTGATGGATAGTGACAGGCCGAATAGCACCTGCGAAAGGCCGTAGCAGGTCTCGATGGCGTCGACCTCGAGCAGCGTGTCAGGCATGGTGCGTCACCACATGGGCCTCGCCGAGATAGGCGCGCTTGACGTCGTCGTTGGCGCGGATCGCGGCGGGATCGCCCGAGGCGATGACGCGGCCATAGACCAGCACCGAGATGCGGTCGGCGAGCGCGAACACCGCGGGCATATCGTGCTCCACCAGCACGATCGAGACCTCTTTGCCTAGCTCCTGGAGCAGTTTTACCATGCGCTGCGATTCAGTCACACCAAGGCCTGCCATCGGCTCATCGAGCAGCAGCAGCTTCGGCTTGCTCGCGAGCGCGACCGCAAGCTCGAGCTCGCGGCGTTCGCCATGGCTGAGCCTGGACACGACGACATCGGCACGATGCAACAGGCCAACGCGATCGAGCGCGGCATGCGCGGCATCGCGCAGACCTTTCTCTTTCCGCGCATTAGCAAAGAAGCGGAACGAATGGCCGGCATGCGCCTGGGCCGCAAGTGCGACATTGTCGGCGGCAGTGACGTCGAGCAGCAGCGAGGTGATCTGAAACGAACGCGCGAGGCCCAGTGCGCAGCGGCGATAGGCCGGCAGATAGGTGATGTCGCGGCCGCCCAGCGAGACGCTGCCGGAATGCGGTTCGAGATGCCCGGTGAGCTGGCTGATCAGTGTGGTCTTGCCGGCACCGTTCGGCCCGATGATGGCGTGCAGCTCGCCGCTCGCGACGTCGAGCGAGACGTTATCCGTCGCGACGATGCCGCCAAAGCGGCGCACCAGCTTTTCGACGCGGAGCAGCGGTTCAGCCACGATTGAGCCTCCCGAGCAGGCCCATGATGCCGCCGCGGCCGAACAGCACGATCAGCAGCAACAGCGGGCCCATGATCAGCGCCCAGTATTCGGTGATCTGCGACAGAAACTCTTCCAGCAGCAGATAGACCACCGCACCCATGACAGGGCCGAACAGCGTGCCCATGCCCCCCAGGATCACCATCACCATGAGGTCGCCGGAGCGGGTCCAGTACATCACGGCAGGGCTGACGAAATCGGTGTTGTTGGCGAGCAACGCGCCGGCGAGACCGCACATCATGCCGGAGATGACGAAACAGACGAGTTGATAGCGTTTTGCCGGAAAACCGATCGCCTGCATGCGTTGCTCGTTGGAGCGCAGGCCCTGCACGACGAGGCCGAAGCGCGAATTGACGATGCGCCAGATCAGGAAGATCACGCCGAACAGGCAGACGAGGCAGAGATAATAGAACTGGGTGCGGTTCGACAGGTTGATCAGGCCGGAGAAGTCGCTGCGCTTGTAGACGGTGAGACCGTCATCGCCGCCGTAGCGCGCCAGGCCCGAGGCGACGTAATAGGCCATCTGCGCGAAGGCGAGCGTGATCATGATGAAATAGACGCCACGGGTCCGCAGAGACAGCGCGCCGATCACGAGCGCGTAAATAGCAGATGCCGCGAGCGCGACCGGGAACTGGATGAAGCCGCTTCCGACCCCTTCCTGCGCCAGCATGCCGACCGCGTAGCCGCCGATGCCGAGATAGGCGGCGTGACCAAAGCTCATCATGCCGCCAAACCCCATGATGAGGTTGAGGCTTGCCGCCGCCAGCGCCAGGATGACGATGCGGGTGAACAGCGTCAGGATGAAGATGTTGCCGGAGAGCTGCGAATAAAGCGGCAGCAGCACGAGGCCCGCCAGCATCAGGGCCGTGACGGCCTTGCTCACCGTGAAAGCCTTCATCGACGATTGGCCGGAAACAGCCCCTCCGGCCGCACCACCAGCACGATCGCCATCACCAGGTAGATCAGCATGGACGACAGGGCGGGCGCGGCGGTTGAGGCGGCGGCGCCGCTCAGTATTTGGCGCAGCAGGTTCGGCAGAAAGGCGCGGCCGAGCGTGTCGATCATGCCAACGAAGATCGCGGCGAGGAACGCGCCGCGGATCGAGCCGATGCCGCCGATCACGATGATGACGAAGGCGAGGATCAAAATGTTCTCGCCCATGCCGATCTGCACGGTGAGGATCGGCGCCTGCATCAGGCCGGCCAACCCTGCCAGCGCCGCGCCAAGGCCGAACACGAGCGTGTAGAGCAGCTTGATGTTGATGCCGAGCGCGCCGATCATCTCGCGGTTGGAGGCGCCGGCGCGGATCAGCATGCCGATGCGGGTGCGCATCACGCCAAGATAGAGCAAGAGCGCCACCAGCAGCGCGACGACGATGATGGCGAGGCGGTAAGCGGGATAGTGAATGCCGGGCAAGATGGGCACCGGCACGGTGAGCCAGGCCGGCAGCGGCAGCGCAAGACCCGCCGGGCCCCAGATCAGCCGCACGGCTTCGTTGAAGAACAGGATCAGGCCGAAGGTTGCGAGCACGTGGTCGAGATGGTCGCGTCCATAGAGATGCCGCAGTGCGCTCATTTCCAGCACGATGCCGAGGATCAGCGTGGCGCCCAACGCGAGCAGCGCGCCAAGCAGGAAGCTGCCGGTCCAGGCCGCGAAGGTCGCGGCGAAATAGGCGCCCATCATGTAGAGCGAGCCGTGCGCGAGGTTGACGAGATCCATGATCCCGAACACCAGCGTCAGGCCGGCGGCGAGCAGGAACAACAGCAGGCCGAACTGCAATCCGTTCAAGAACTGTTCGATGACGAGCAGCATCAAAACTCTTTCAGGCGCACGTGCACACGCGCTGATGTTCGGACACAGTCGCCATCAGTGAAAGAGCTCCCCCTGCCTCTTCAAGGCATAAAAATGGGTAATGGCAGTATCGTTCCGAGGCAAGAGCGATTCCGCGCCAGACATGCACTTTGTTGCATGCTGGTGCATGCGATCGAGACCGGCCTGGCAAGAAGGCTGCCGCGCAGGGTGGGTCAGCCTGCCGCGCCCAAACGATCACCCTCTCCCGTTACCGGGGAGAGGGTGCGCGCGAAGTCGGAATGAACGATGGATACGTCTAGTGCGACGTGACCTGGCGGGGGAGATCGTCCGGCTCGTTGAGCTCGCTGTTGGCGGTGGAGGCCTCCAGAGCAGCCATCCGGAACAAGTAGGCCAGCGTCGCCAGCCCGGTGTCTTCCGCCATTTGCGCGAGCTCAAGCGCCATGTCGGACATGTAGCCGAGGTTCTCGTCCTTGGTTCGCGCCATGATCTGGCTGTCTCGCATCAGGTTCGACATTTCAGGCGCTCTTTCGTTGCGCGGCGGTGCGGCCGCAGAGGTTGGCACGGGCGACGCAATCGAGACGCGGTCCATCCTGATGGACGACTGAAGTCAGGCCGACACGATCGTGCAGGGTGTCGGCCGTCTCCTGGCGAATGTCGATGGTCGCCGCCATGGTCCAGGCGTTCTCCACCAGAGCCGGCAGGCCAAGCGGCGTCACGATGAAGCCGGCCTCGTGGAAGCGCGGCAACCACCAGGTTTCCATGATCGCACTGACCTGCGCGATGCCCTGGCCAAGGCAGAACTCCTGCACCGCTGCCATCAGTTGCAGGTTGAGAGCGCCGTCGCGGCGATCGCGCACGACGAAATAGCGCGACCATTCCCAGACCAGCGGATTCGCGGGGCAGCCGCGCACCGCCGCCAGATGCGGAAACACCTCGCTCATCATCGATGGCTTTGTCGTCGGATAGAGCCGGTGGCCGCCAATGACGCGGCGGCCCTCCAGCGCAAGCAGATAAACGGTGTCTTCGTTGTCATAGGAGTCGATCTCGCGGCCGTCCGGCTTGCGCAACGTCTCCCAGCGCCGCTCCTCGACGAAGATGTCGTGACGCAGTCGGAAATGCTGATCGAGCACGTCTTCGTAAAGGTGACGATTGACCGCTGATATCGCGTGAATCATGAAGACCCCCATTCGTCCCTCAATGGAGGCAGCCTCTGCGAAAAGAGGCAGGTTCGATATTGGGAAATTTCCCAGTACGTCGCTTAGGGATTGATGATCTTGTGGCGAATCGCCAGCGCGACCGCATGCGTCCGGTTGACGGCGCCGAGCTTGCGCGCGGCGGTTGCAAGATGCTCCTCGGCAGTGCGCTGCGTGATGTGCAGGATCTCGCCGATTTCCCAAGCCGACTTGCCCTGCGAGGCCCAGACGATCACCTCGCGCTCGCGCGGGGTAAGTCGCGTCGACCGATGCGGCGCGGGATCCAGTAGACGGCGAATATGATCGAAGCCGTACATCGCCATCAGGTGTAGCGCCGGCTTGCTGCGGGGATTGAGATCGAGATGGACGCCGCCGAGCGAGACCGCGGCTTCGTAGCCGGTGAGCCCGTGGATCGGCACGATGAAACCGCGCGACATGCGAAAATCGGAGGCGCGGTTCATCACCTCCGCCGCACCCGGATCTTGCTCGGCATCATAGGGTGCTTCCGACCACTCGAACGGGTTGACCGATTGCCGGCACAGCCGTACCACCGGATCGACGCGATCGTAGTTGTTTTGGGTGTAGAGACTGAACCATCCCGCCGGCCAGCGCTTGGCGAGCACCATCTGGGCAAACCGCTGGTCGGGATTGGGCAAGCCTGTCACGATAATGGTTTCGAAGCCGAAGCGACCGAAGGCCGCTTCAAGCGCGTTCATGGCGTCCGGTACCCTGCGGTAGGTATCCAGGCCCTCAATGAAGTCCAGCGCTTCCCGGCCATAATCGACGGCGGACATCGGTAGGTTTCCTGCCCCTCGCCGCTCCGTATAGCACGTCTTTGGGGGCTGCCTCAATTCGCCGCCTCCGTA
Organism: Bradyrhizobium diazoefficiens; assembly: GCF_016599855.1. Classification (NCBI taxonomy): domain Bacteria; kingdom Pseudomonadati; phylum Pseudomonadota; class Alphaproteobacteria; order Hyphomicrobiales; family Nitrobacteraceae; genus Bradyrhizobium; species Bradyrhizobium diazoefficiens. The sequence goes on from NZ_CP067041.1 coordinate 6,900,728, forward strand.
GTTTCCCGGTATGTCGGTAGGTCCGAAGATTTAATCTACTTGTGGAGGAAGTGACGTCAAGTTACACCTAAGGCGTCTAGTGCGGGAAAGCCATGATGGAACACGAGAACATCGCCCTCAACAGCGTGCTCGGCCTGGAATTGAACCGCGTGTTTTTCGCCGTCCGCGATACGGCGAACAAGCAGAAGATCATCGAGTTCGCGCGCGAGGTGCTGCAAAGCGAGCGCACCAAGCCGGCCGACAGCGCCTCGCCGGAATGACCGGCGAGCCGGAATGCAGTCGCAGCAACGACGCCGATGAAACAGATCGCGCGACGATGCCATTCTTCTAGCTGAAGGCGCTGATTTTAGACGAAACACTCTGACAGCGAAGATGCCCTTCTCCCCGCGTGCGAGAGGGAAAGCAGCGCCGCGCCTTTCGTCCATGTTATCGGACATTTGCCGCTGGATGACATCACGGCTCTCGTGACATGCTCGCCGCCACGATCGTTTTCGGAAGCTCGGGATATGATGACGCTGCGCCAGGTTGAAGTGATCCGTGCCGTGATGGTGACGGGCACCATCGGCGGCGCGGCGAAGCTGCTGAACGTGTCGGCGCCCGGGATCAGCCGGCTGGTCAAATATACCGAGCGCTCGCTTGGCATCCGCTTCTTCCAGCGCCAGAACGGCCGCTACTTCCCGACGCCGGAAGCCGAGAACATCTTCGAACAGATCAACGGCGTCTATAAGAAGGTCGACGACCTCTCGGAGATCATCTCCAAGATCGGCCGCGGCGGGCTGTCGGAGCTGCGCATCGGCTCAGTGCCGAGCATCTCGCAGGTGATGGTGCCCCGCGCGATCGAGCGCGTCCGCCGCCGCTATCCCGATCTCGGCATCGACATCAACATCCTCAAGCTCGAGGAAGCCATCGACTATCTCATGCTCGGCCGCGGCGAGTGCGTGGCGATGAGCTACCGGCTGGAGCATTCCGGGCTCGACTTCATGCCGCTCGCCTCGGGCGAGCTCTATTGCATCGTGCCGCCGGGACACGAGCTGGCCGGCCGCAAGCAGGTCTCGGCCGCCGAGATCACCCGCTATCCGCTGATCGGCATTGATCCCAACGATCCCTATGGCCGGATCATGGCCGAGATCTTTGCGCGCAACCGGCTCGGCTACAACATCACCATCCGCGCGCGCTTCGGCACCACGGTTTGCGCGCTGGTGAAGGCGGGACTCGGCATCGCCATCATCGACCAGTTCACGGTGGCCCATGGCGGCTATCCCGGGATCGAGCTCTTGAAGATCGCCGAGCCGACCCGGTTCGACACCTATATCGCGGTCAAGCGCGGCGCGCCGCTGTCGCTCCATGTCGAGTACTTCATCGAATCCCTGCGCACGGAGATGCGTACGGTCGAGCCGTCCCGCGGCGACGGCAAGGCTGCTTCGGGGCGCGGACGCAAGAAATAACATCACGTTAGGTTTGTCGGATAAATGGGTAATTGTGTTAGGCAGGGGAATGACTATCGTCCCTCTTGGAATTGCGCGGATTTCCCCGCTAATGGCCGGACCTCAACGCGCTCCTCACGAGACGATAGTGGATCATGTCTAGCCGCGGACCTGCTGCCTCCAAAAAACTCCTGACCGGCCTGATCGGCGCGCCGATCGCCCATTCCGCCTCCCCTGCCATGCACGAGCGCGCCGCCGAGGCGCTCGGCCTGCGCGGCCATTACCAGCTCATCGAGGTCGCCGGCGCCGACGCGACGGGTCTCAGCAAGATGCTCGAGGGCGTGCGACG